>NZ_CP010515.1:923429-1231239 GCF_003431325.1 Acidilobus sp. 7A
GCCGTAGTCGCTGGCCAGGCCAAGGACGTCGACCTCCAGCCCTCCCCTGCCCGGCACCCTCAGGTTCCTCCACACCCTGAGACCTGCCTCCCCCAGGGCCTCGGCCACCAGGCCCTCGAAGTCCCTCCAGCTCAGCAGCCTCGAGACGACCTCCGGGTCTGCCCCGAGCCTTATGGCGGAGGCCGCCAGCAGTGCCCTGTTGGTGGGGCACGCCAGGCCGCCCTCGAGCCTAAGGCCCCCCAGGGCCTCAAGGCCATCAATGTAGCCCCTGGCGACCTCGACCCCTAGGCCCGCGCCTGAAAGAAGCTCCTGGAGGGTCACGCAGCCGTTGGAGTTGAGCAGGGCAACAGCGAGGTCAGTGGCAGGCCCCAGCAAGCATCAGCCCCGCGACGCCGTTAAAGTCCAGCCCTTATAGCCATAGCCCTCGCTGGGGCATCAGCTCGTTGCAAGGCGATGCCTTCATGGGAGGCCCCCCACCAGCTTTTCCAGTGCCTCAGGCCCCATGGCCCTCAGGGTCGCCCTTATCACAGCCCTCAGGGCCTCGACCGGCCTCTTCATGGAGAAGTCCCTGAGGCCACCCTCGTACCACTCATAGCTTAAGCCCCTGACCAAGACCACGGGTATTGACTCGCTTGTCTGTCTGGCCAGGAGGGCCGCGGAGGCGCAGACCTCGTTAGCTATGTGGTCAACGCCGCCGTACTTCGGCACCCCGTTCCTGTCGGGCTTTCCGAAGCCCCTGTCCACAGGCCTTATGCCGTAGGAGCCTATGGCCCTGTCCATTGAGGCGCCGGCTATGCTGACCTCCGTGTCGCAGAGCACCACGGCCACTCTGACGCCGCACCTGGAGGCTATGTTACTGGAGAGCTCCCTGGCCTCGGCGTCTGGGTCAGGGGGCGGCACGGCGTAGAGGCCCCCAGGCACGTTGGAGGCGTCGATGCCGGCGTCTGTCCATATCATTCCAGACCGCCTCACTATGAAGAGGTACGGGAACCTCTCGAGGGCCATCCTGGCGGCCTCAGCATCATAAGCTACGTCCTCAAGCCTCAGCGTCCCAGTGTCGTAGAGCTCCTTCACAGGTAGAACCCCTAGGACCTCGTCGCTCTGGCTGAGCACCAGCTCAACCCACCTTGGATCCATGCCTAGGGCCGAGGCCACCCTGAGGGACCTCTCGGTCGGCCTCACGGAGCTTATGTCGACCAGGTAGCCCTTTGCCTTTGAGACCACCTTGCTGGCCACAGCCACGACGTCGCGCTCCTGTAGCCTCGCGGAGGAGCATATGAGCGACGCCAGGTCGTCGCCCCTCCTTACCTCGGGCAGCTCGACCCCTATGAGGGAGACCTCCCTCAACCAGGCCACCGGGCCCGCAGTCCCTGGGAACAATTAAGGCGTTCAGCGTTCGGCTGAGGCGTTGCAATTTTAGGAGCAGCGCAGGCCGAGCGCTACGAGCCCAGCGGCCCAGCGCAGACAAATCATGGCGGCGTTATTATGGCGCAGCCAAAGCCGTGTCCGAGCAGTGTAAGTATGGTGCTTCAGGCCATGAGTCTGCCTATTAGTGCTGCAATCCTTATTACTCTAGCGACCCCCGTTTGCCCAGGTGAGAGGTTGAGCTTCGCCGAGGGCGACATAATAATTACCACAGCTAATGATATACCTGGCCGCAGGGTCGTTAAGGTCCTCGGCGTGGCCCTGGGCATAACTGTGAGGTCAAGGGGGCTCGGGGGCAACCTGCTCGCAAGCCTGAGGTCGCTGGTGGGGGGCGAGATCAAGGAGTACACGGAGATGTCGGAGCAGGCCAGGGTGCAGGCAATACAGAGGATGGCCGAGCACGCAAAGAAGCTCGGCGCCAACGCAGTCATAGCCTTTAGGCTGGACTCCAACGAGATAGGCGAGACCATGGACGAGATAATAGCCTACGGCACCGCTGTGCTGACGGCTCCCAGCCCTGAAGGGTGAAGCCTCCTCCTTGGGGTGAAGTCCTTAGGCTTTCTTTCTCTTTACCCTGGCTTTCTTACCTGAGCCTCCTCGCGGCCTCCCTGTACACAGGGTCGAGGAACTCGTAGCCCTTAACTATGCTCAGCCTCTCAAGGGTCCTCAGGACGTTGTCGAGGACGCTCGATGACACCGTGGCCCCCTCGCCCTCCTCAAAGCACCTCTTAAGCGACGACCACGAGTCCCTGCCCTCCGCTATGCATTTGAGGGCCAGCCTGTACCTCCTGCCGGCTGAGGGCGAGGCCCTAGACTTCTCCTCTACTAGGTTCTCCAGCTCCCTCAGGGCGACCCCTATGGCCCTCTCCCTGACCTCCTCAAGGCTCCTCGCGGCCAGGTACTGGTTGCCAGCGAAGGTGAGCCAGCCAGGGATGCCGTCGAAGAGCCTCACCATCTCGTCAATAACTTCCTCGTCGACCTTGAGCTTGGCCTCCTCGAAGCCCCTCCTGAGGAACTCTGCTGACTGCTCCTCGCTGAACCTGCCCAGCTGGACCTCGTGGTAGTACCTGCCGTAGAGGGGGGAGGACGGGTCGTCAACGCCTATGAGCTCGTGGAGGAGCCCGACCTCCGAGCCTGTGAGCACGAAGGTGAGGTTCCTGTCGTAGTCGTAGGCGTGGGCCAGGGCCTCCCTGAGCTCAGCCCCCATGGGACCCCTAAGCCTCTGGGCCTCGTCTATGGCCACTATCAGCCTCCTCCTGTTGAGGGCGTCAAATAGCTCTGCCAGGCTTATGTAGTCCCTTCCCCTCCAGCTTATCTCTACGTAGTTGCCCATTATGTTAACGCCCCTGATCCCCTTAAGGACGTCGGCGAGCCTAGACAGCCTTGAGGAGAGGGCCTTGGACAGGAGGGAGTAGAGATCCCTCCTGCCGTAGTTGGCCTTGAGCTCCCTCGCGTCAATTAAAATGTAGTCGTGCCCCAGCTCGTTAAGGGCCACGAGGAGGAGCGAGGTCTTGCCTATCCTCCTCACGCCGCTCAGCACTAAGAGCGGCCTGTTGACGTTGTCCATTATTGCCGCCAGCTCGGCCTCCCTGTCGAAGAGGTCCTCCCTCCTCTCCTTGGGTCTCTCGTCAAAGAGCATGCTTCTGCCCCAGAAGTTAACTTCTGCCCCAGAACCTTAAATACGCTTAGACATCAAAAGTCTCGGTATGAGGGGAGGGCCCTTGGAGGTCAGCTCGGAGTCCCTCCCAAAGGGCCTGTCGGTTGGGAGCCCGTAGATGAACCCATTTTGCGGGCACCCGCAAAACTAAGGCTTTCCGGCCGCCACTCATAAACGGCCTTCATGGAGGTGCTTTGTTAACTCCCCGGTTAACGCCTGACAGGCAGCTCAGCGCAGCAGGTCACCTTTAATTCCGCCCTTGCACTCGCCACTTGATGTAACTTGTTGAGCGGCGAGCTCGCTGCCCTGGGGGCCGCGGTGATATGGGCCTACGCCAGCGTCGCCTACAGGCCGTTCGTGGAGCGCCACGGGGCCGTCAGGGTTAACGTGATGAGGACGCTCTACGCCGCCATAGCTTCGGCGGTGCCTGCCGTGATACTTGGCATAATGAGGCCGGCCTCCCTCTGGGCCCTGGCGAGCGGGGCCCTGAGCCTCGGCGCGGGCGACACCATGTACCTGGCCTCCATAGGCTCCGTTGGGGTCTCCGTGGCCGCCCCGGTCTCCTACACCTTCATAATAATGGCCGAGGTCATGGCGTTAGCGGTGGGCGAGAGGCCGACCCTCCCGCTGCTCCTCGGCGGCATACTGGTGGTTGTAGGCGTCGCGCTCATCAGCAGGGGGCCCATGGGGAGGCTGAGGCCCTCAGGCGTCGCCCTGGCGCTTGGCGCCGCTGTGGCCTGGGCCTCCGGCTGGGTCATGATAAGGGTCGCTGACGTGGGCGGCCTGAGCCCCGTCTCAACAGCCTTCCTCAGGGTGAGCGCCGCCCTTGCAATACTTGCAGCTGTTAGTGCCGTCAGGGGAGGAGGGCTGAGGGGCACCCTAAAGGGCACCGTGAGGACCAGGCTGCCCATAGTGGCGGCCGCCGACCTCGCGGGCGGCTCCGCGCTGTTCGCCCTTGCAATAGGCGTGACGGGCGTCGACAGATCCATGGTCATAGTGGGCTCCATGCCCCTAATAGCGCAGGCGATAGCCTGGGCCTCAGGCTCTGAGAGGCCGTCGGCCTTTGAGGTGGCGGGGGCCGCCCTCGTGACGTTAGCGGTGGCCCTGGCCTTTGCATGAGAGCATCGAGGTCAAAGTCCTGGTCGACCCTAAGGGCACCACTGACTCAGAGGAACACGACAGGGTCATTAGGGAGAGAGGGCTTACAGGCGCACGGTGTCGGCATGCCTGGTGGCGCTAAGGGGATTAGAGGTTATCAGAGGTGCACGGTTAGACGTGCAGAGGCGCTACGGCGATCCAACGGCGCTGTTAACATGGCAGCTTCTCGGCCCTGGGCCTCTTTCATTTAAATATAAATACCACTATTTTACCTCCCCTCTAGTGGTCCTCATTTGAATATGCCTGGAAGGAAACTTGTGGGCCTGGCGGCCCTCGCCCTGGCACTCATCGTCGTCCTGTCCTTCGCGGCGTCGCCTACAGGCGGGCTCCGTCCTACGCGGTCTTCCCGCCGGTTCACGGCAAGCACGTGGCTAAGGGCGCTTACATAGACCCATACCTCTGCTACACATCGCCGCCAGCCCCGACTGGCATAGATGACTTCGGCCTCTACAACTACACCTCTGCACCCCTACGGGGGAAGATCTTACTATATTAACCATGCGTCCTTAAAGGCTTCCGCAGGTCACCTCGCCGTCAACTATCGACGCCACAACCTTCAGCTCCTTGTCAAGGACTATCACGTCGCCTCTCATGTTAGCCCTCAGCTCCCCGACCCTCTCCCTCACGTGGGCCCCTATGGATATAGCTGGGTTCTGGGTCGCAGCCCCCACGGCATCAGATAGGTTGATTCCAACCCTATACAAGTTGGCCATACCTATTTCCAGCGTGGAGGCGCTTCCGGCCAGCGTGCCAGAGCCCCTAATCCATACAGCCCCGCCTTTCGAAACCACGTCGATGCCCCAGAACGAGTACTCGCCCTCGGGCAGCCCAGCGGCTGGCGTGGCGTCTGAAACTAGGACTAGCCTGCGAGGTCCAATAACCCTGTACGCTAGGAGCACCGCCTCAGGAGAGACGTGAATCAAGTCGCCTATGAGCTCGACGTAGGCGTCGCTGAGAAGCGCGGCGCCCACGGCCCCCGGCTCCCTGTGGTGGAAGGGCCTCATGGCGTCAAAGAGGTGCGTGAACTTGGTGGCCCCGGCCCTGAGGGCCTCCATGGCCTGAGAGAATGTGGCATCAGTGTGACCCAGCTGTACGGTGACCCCACTTGACGACAACAGCCTTACGGCGTCCATGGCTCCTGGCAGCTCAGGCGCTATAGTAACCTCCCTTATCACGTCCCCGCATGCGGCCAACAGCCCCCTGAGCTCCTCAAGCTTTGGAGTCCTAAGGTTTTCCGCGAGGTGGGCGCCGCGCCTTAGAGGGCTTATGTAAGGCCCCTCAAGGTGAATCCCCAGGGCCCTCGCCGTACCCCTTGACCTGGACTTCATGAAGCTGGCCAGGGCCCTGCAGGCCCTCTTTATGTCCTCAGGCGGAAGGCTCACGGTGGTCGGCACAAAGGACGTTACGCCCCTGCACGCGAGAAACCTGGCCATCCCCTCTAGGTCCCTTGAGGTCAGGCTCATAACGTCGTAGCCGCCGGCGCCATGTATATGTACGTCCACAAGGCCTGGGGACACCAGGCGGCCCCTTACATTAATGTCGTCAGGTCCCTGCTCCGTTGGCTCAGGGCCAACATCAATTATCACGCCGTCGACTATCCTCACAAAGCCATCAGGTATCACCTCGCGCGGAGCTATTACTACTGCGTGCCTCAGGGTTAAGCTGCCCATGGATGAGGCCTCCTTATGGTTTCCACGGGCTATAAATACCCTTTATAGTTTCCACGGGCTATAATATTTGGTGGAAGCTTGGGAGGAATATTTGCATTCGCCTGCAGGTCCCAGAGGGACGGCTCAGCGATATTTGAGGGGCTGAGGAGGTTAACCTACAGGGGCTATGATAGCGTCGGTGTTGCGTTTCTTGATGGTAAGATTGAAGTTAAGAAAGCTATGGGCTCCGCTGACAGGAACCCTGGGCTCTTCTCGTTCACCTCACGCGTGGCCGTGGGCCATACAAGGTATGCCACCAGGGGATGGCCAACACTTGAGAACGCCCACCCGATACTTGACTGCACGGGCAGCGTGGCCGTAGTGATGGACGGGGTCATAGATAACTATGAGCAGCTCCGTTCCTCCTTGATCTCCAGGGGGCACAAGCTCGTCACCACCACTGACACAGAGGTCATATCCCACCTACTTGAGGAGGGCAAGGGGCCCAGAGATCTCCTGGCCACGCTTCGCGGCACGTTCTCGGCAGCCTATGTGAGGTCAGGTGACGAGAGGGTTTGGTTCATACAGGACGGCCAGCCCCTGGTGATAGGCAAGGGACAGGAGTGCCTATACCTGGCCAGCGACCTTCCCAGCCTCTACGGCTTCGCCGACGAGGCTGTAATAGTGCCTGAGGGCTCCTACGGCTACATCTCGGCCTCAGGTGAGTTCTCCATCTTCAGCGCGGAGGGAAGCCCATTACAGCAGCTCACCTCCAAGAGGGTTAAGTACGAGCCAGGATCCCTTGACAGGGCCGGCTACCCGCACTACATGCTTAAGGAGATCTATGAGATACCTGAGGCCCTCGAGAGGACCACGCACTCGCTGATGGATAAGTACCTAAGGCTCTCAGGCATGATACTTTACGGCGCCAGGAGAACCTTCATAATAGGCAACGGCACCAGCCTTCACGCAGGCATGGTGTCGGCCTACTACTTCTCGTCGCTCGGGGGCATGAGTATAGAGGTTGTCAGCGCCGCGGAGTTCCCCTACTACGCCCTTGACAACGTCGGCACGGGCACGGTTGTGCTGGCCGTCAGCCAGAGCGGCGAGACCAGCGACGTCATAAGGAGCATTAAGATGGCTAAGCAGAGGGGGGCCGTAATAGTTGGAGTTACTAACGTTTTGGGCTCAAGGCTTGCGCTAGAGTCCAACGTCTACCTTCCAATAGGCGCCGGACCGGAGCTCGCGGTGCCGGCCACCAAGACATTCACGTCAACACTAGCAGCCCTTATGCTTCTGGCAGCACATGTCGGTCTCACCGCAGGCAAGCTTTCTCAGGCAGAGCTTAACGAGCTTTACGACGACATAAGGTCCTTCTCCAAGTCCCTCGCCGAGAGCCTGCCAACGGTGGACGCGGCCGCATCAAAAATAGCAGGGGAGCTCAGGGACTCCAGGGACGCCTATGTTGTGAGCAGCGGCATAACTTACCCTGTGGCCCTGGAGGGGGCGCTTAAGCTCAAGGAGGCAGCCATGCTTCACGCCGAAGGGGTTCAGCTCGGTGAGCTCAGGCATGGCCCTATGGTACTGACAAGGGACAACTACCCAATAATAGTAATTAAGCCCAGGGAGGAGGCGGCTGAGGAGCTCTACTCAAGGGTCATGTCAGAGCTGAGGGCTAGAGAGGCCAAGGTAATAGAAGTCTCGGACTCACCGCAGGCGTCACTGCAAGCTACCCGCGCAACTAGGCCAGAGCTTTACCCAATAGCCGCAGTCGTGCCGCTTCAGCTCCTCGCGTACAGGGTGGGCTTTGAGAGGGGACTGCCGATAGACTTGCCGCCCGGCTTAGCCAAGGCCATAACCACGTGAACAGCCAGCTGTACACATCTTATTGTCAATCTATGGCCGGGTGCAGGTTCCCGTCGCCTATGTGGCCGCCTAGCGACGACGTTATGCCGTACTTTGAGTCAAGCGACCTCAGGGCCCTTATTGCATCAGGCACCCTGGAGGGCGGCACCACTATGTCCTCGATGAAGAGCTGGAAGGCGCGTTCAATGGCTTTCCCGCGCGCCATGGTCATTAGGGCGTTTTAACTACGCCTTTGTCCTGCCAAAGCTACGGCATATATAATATAAATATACGTGCGTGTATACATGTCAGGCTTTTTAGCTCAAGTCTGTGGTTCAGAGGTGTGACTAAGATGGGTTCAAGGTCTTTGAGCTCGGCGACCTTAGCGGCCATAGTTATAGTTATAGTGGTTGTCGCTGCTGTCGGGGGTTACTTGGCATTCGTGTCGACGAGACGCCACGTGACTACGACCACGCCTACCGTGACCACACCTATCACAACCACGTCATCTAACACAACGACAACCTCGATCACTACCATAAACTTCTACACGTGGTGGGCCACAGCGGGGAAGATAGCGTTGAATCACGTCATCAACGCCTTCGAGGCGGCCTACCCGCAGTACGTGATAAGCCCCGAGATCATACCTGGTGCTTCAGGCACCAACGCTAAGTTCGTCGTGCTCGGCATGATGGCCGCTGGTAAGCCGCCTGCAGCCTTTCAGACTGACACGGGCCCCACGATAGTCTCCTACGTGCTAGCCGCCCCCAACGGGGTCAGGAGCTTCGTTAACTTCACGCCAATAATGATGAGCATGCACGGCCTCTGGGACAACGTGATACCTGCGCTCGTTGAGGCCAGCGCCTACAACGGGACCATGCCCTCCGCGCCCATAGACCTCGAGAGGGGGGCCCTGCTGTTCATTAACATAAAGGTGCTCAGGGAGTACAACCTGCCGCTGCCAACCAACATGAGCACGCTGGTCTACGACACGGTTCAGCTGGCGCAGCACGGAGTGACGCCCTGGATGGTCCCAGGCGCTGACGGCGGCTGGGACCAGCTGGAGCTGTGGAACTGCATATACCTCTCGCTGCTGGCCCAGAGCTTCGGGCCCGTGGGAGGGGCCAGGGTATACCTTGAGACAATGTACGGCGTGGTCAACCTTAACAACTCAACCATACAGAGCATAATAAATGAGACGGACAACATGTTCCTCAACTTCACCTCATATGACTACACAGGCTGGCAGAGCCTCACGTGGACCCAGGGCCTCAGCGACCTGATAGAGGGCAAGGCGGCCTTCCAGGCCAACGGTAACTGGGTGCCGCCCTACGCCTACGACTATGACAACACTACCATATACCCTGCGGTTGAGCCATACATAAGCTGGCCAAACGTTACTGTGGTGGCTGAGCCCTTCCCAGGCACGCAGGAAGTCTACGCGATAGCCATAGGGTCCATAGGTGTGCCCGCGGGCTTCCCGACGACTCAGACGGGGATGACGTTCGCCGAGTTCTTCATGTCATACCAGGGGCAGGTGACCTGGGGCACCTGGAAGGCAGCGCCCATGTATAAGAATGCCACCTCACCAGAGTGGTGGTCTTTTGCACCCTCCAGGTACGTCGACTGGGAGCAGGCAATATCAACGCCGTCGGACCAGTTCGTCTGGTGGATGCCAGACGGGGGAACCTTCGCAGACGTCTTCGGCACCTGGATATCGCAGCTCCTGGCCCTCCAGGAGGTGGGGAAGTCCTACATACCAGTCTACAACAGCCAGTTCGCCTCAATGATGCACGAGGAGTGCAGCGAGTGGTACGCCGCAGCGAAGGTAGGCCTCGGCTACCTTGGCCTCTCGGGCAGGCCGCTCGACGGCTACTACCCACCCTGGGTCATAGCGTCCACAAACTCGGTAAACATGAGCTACGTGTGTCCAGCGTACTCCTTGCCGTGAGGAAGCATAATTTCGAGACCCCTTCTCTTTTATTTTTTAATATTATCTTCTATTACCTTTCATCTTTTTTTCCTCCATTATTACTACCTTCCCCTAGGGCTCCACGTCGCTGCCCCTGCCCATAAAATGATGGGCCTGGCCCTCGGCACGGCTGACCCTGAGGTCTATTATGAGCACGTCGACCTGGCCCAAGGCTTCCAGGGCCAGTGAGCCGGCTAAAAGGCCCAGGCCCATAACCTAGCTGGAGCTGGGAGCCTTGCAGGAGGCCGACGAGAAGCAGATGCTCAGGCAGAGAATATGGGACCTCATGGAGAGGACCAACGTGGCCTCGTTTCCAAGACCTGTCCACGGCAGGATACCAAACTTCGTAGGCGCCAGGAGGGCCGCGGAGCGCCTTGCGTCCACAGAGGAGTTCGCGAGGGCCAGGGTCGTCAAGGTTAACCCAGACTCCCCTCAGAGGCCTGTCAGGGAGCTGGCCCTGAGGGCCGGCAAGCTAGTGCTCGTGCCCACGCCGAGGCTCAGGGGCCAGTTCTACCTTCTTGACCCATCCATAGTGGACCCAGAGTACGCTTCCTCAATAAGCGGCTTCACCAGGGTAGGCGAGAGGGTAGATGTGGAGTCCGCGCCTAACATAGACCTCGTGGTCGTCGGCTCTGTGGCCGTCTCGCCCAGCGGCTTCAGGGTGGGCAAGGGCGAGGGCTACAGCGAGCTCGAGTACGCAATGCTGAGGGAGATGGGGAAGATAGGTGACTCCACGCCCGTGGCCACGACAGTGCACGACGTCCAGGTGGTCAGCGAGGTCCCCCATATACCCTACGACGTGCCAGTAGATATAATTGCTACGCCCACGAGGCTGATAAGGGTCTCACCCAGGCAGCAAAAGCCTCAAGGGCTGCTCATGGAGTACCTCAGCGACAAAAAGGTGCAGGAGACCCCCTACCTCATGGCCTACCTCCAGAGGACAGGAAGGTGGCCAAGGACATAGTTGGTAGGGAATAAGGAGCTGGCTGCCGCTGGTGGCGGCCGCGGACCTGGCGGCGGGTCAGCCCTCTTCGCCTTGGCCATAGGGGTGGCCGGCGTCTACAGGTCCATGGTAGTTGTAGGCTCTATGCCGCTCATGGCGCAGGGAATCGCCTGGGCCGCCGGCTCCGAGAGGCCATCAGCCCTCGAGGTGGCCGGGGCCGTGCTCGTGACCGCTGGCGTGGCGATGGCGTTCGCCTGAGCCCACCCTAGGGCGAGGGGGTGCCAGGGGGCAGCGCCTAGGCCAAAGAGCTTAGGAGACTCGCGGGATCAGTGCCTTCTCAGGGCCACTATGACGACGGCAACTATGGCGACTACAGCTACCACAGCGTCAACCCCAACAGCGAGGAGGAAGAGGGAGCCGACCACAGCGCAGCCAACTCTATGCAAGCTCTCGCCACCGTTCAGCCCACTAAACAACTGTATACATTTAGCTAGACATTATTGACAGAAAAGGTTACTAGGCTGGCCACGCGCTTGTCTAAGGCACGGTCAACGGCGCCAGCCCCCGGGCGCTTAACCCCTGGGGCTGAGCAGCTGCTCGAGGGCTGCCTCAGCCGGCGGCTTCCTAGGGCTAACCCTTGGCAGCGGGAGCTCCAGCATCCTGTTGACGTAGTAGGCCGCAGTAAGCATGTCCCTGGCCCACACAGTGAAGGCGGCCCCAGGGCTGAGCCAGGAGAAGCCGTAGGGGTGGAGGACCCTCGAGAGGTTTGAGTAGAGCTCCATGGGCCCGGTCGGCTCGAGGCCAGCCAGGTGGCTTGCCAGGAAGACCAGGGCGCTGGCCTTTATCATTGGCAGCGTGAAGTACCTCGCCTCCCTGTTGCAGAGGGCGCACCTTATCGCTGACCCCCTCTTCCTCCTCCTGCTGTCAAGCGTGGCCCTCAGGTACTTCTTAGCCAGGGGCAGCTCCTCTATTGGCTTCGAGTACTGGGGCCACCTGAGGTGCTGCTCGCACACAGGCCTGCCGGCCAGAAAGATGGCGTCGCCCTCAAGGCTCTTCCTGCCGGTGTACTTCTTGACCCTGCCCAGGGCCTCCGGGCCGCTCCTAACAATGTAGCCCTCGTCCACCATGACGTGCCAGGCCCTCTCCCTCACGGCCCTCAGGTAGAGGTCAGTGGTCCTGGACGCTATGACGCACAGGGACCCCCTCTCGAGGAAGAACCTGACGGCGACCTCAGCCGGGTAGAGGGCCCCCTTCTCAGCGTTGGTTAGGCCCACGTCTATGGCGAACCTCATGTCGTCACCAAGCCTCAGGCCCGACGCCAGCTCCCCCTCCCTGCCCATGGCCTCCCTCACGGCCTGCCTGAAGGCGTCGTCTGCTGGCGGCGCCCTGTCGGCGACCTCGACCGTGCCCTCCTTGAGCCTGAGGAACTCCAGGAGCTCCTGGCTGAGCTGGAGCGCCGTCATACCTTGAGCACCCGTTTGTCCCTAGGCGCTCACCCTCATTAGTTTATGATCACTCGTCGCGCCCAGGGACCTCCGCCTCGCCCGCAGGGCCCTTGGGCGTCGACGGCCCTCCTCTGGTAGTCCCTCAGGGGCAGTGATGTCCTAGCCGGCTGGGGGAAGGGGAGGGGCCTGAGGACCCTGTCCTCTACCCTGAGGCCCGATGACCTGAGGTACTCTAGAATCTCCCTGTGTACTTGTAGGGGAGGCCCACGTAGAGGCCCAGCCTCTGGCTCAGAGGTAGGGGTCCTCGAGGGCGTCCTGGGCGACCCAGGCTCGCCCCTCTACGGCAGGGCCTACGCCGAGGTCAAAACCAGGAGGCTGAGCGACCGGGAGTCCCTGGAGTTCCTCAGGAGGGGGTTCAGGGAGGTTGGCGTGAGCGTCCCAGAGGCTGAGCTTGAGGAGGCAGTGAGGGAGCTAGACGGGGTCGTGGGGTGGCTGACGTACTACGGCTACGAGAGGTCAATGGGGGGAAGGACCTTGAAGAAGTCGTCGGGGAGGCCGTGGCCCTCTCGCGGGGCGCAGCTAACAAAATTATCGTTGAGGCGAGGCCCAGCCGGGCCGGAAAAAGGTGTGAGGTGAGGGTCCCAGGCGAGACCCTTGAGCTCAGCCGCTTACTAGGTACGCGCTGAAGTTGTTGGCCAGGGCGCCCAGCCGCTCGCCCCCAGCGTCGGCGTGGGCACCCCGTTGACCAGGGCGTCGTGGACTTTGTAGTCCTCTCAGAGGTGTCGGGGCCGAAGGCGTAGAGATGGCATCGGCGTCAGCTTGCCGGGGGATCTCACGTAGTAGAGGCGAAGTCAGTTATGCCAGTCGGGGCGGGCGGCGAGGTTTGGTGGCTATATGAATTGACGTAAGCGCCTTGGCCACGTGCTTTCCGTGAACCGGCGGGAAGGCAGCGTGGGCGGCGCCTGGCCCGCGGCCGTCACGGCGAAGGAAAGGACGACGAGGAGGCCAGGGCGATGACCGCCAGTCCCACTAGTGACCTTCCGACATTATTCATACAAAGACCACTATGAGGAGAAGCAAAGAGAATGGTATTTAACTATAGTGGGCCGTGGGGACCAGGGAGCGACAACATCAACTAACAGGCCCGTTGGACCGCTAGACCCTTCAAGGCGTCTAAGCCTAGGTCGCTTGGCGATGGCCCTTTAGTTCTGGCTCTGCGAGCTGCCTAGGCCGTTTTTTGGCCGGCCCCCTACTGAGGGCCGGGAATCAGCTTGAGGCTCAGGACCGCCGAGACGCTGTCGCTCGCCGCCAGGTTCTACAGGAGGTACCTCTGGAACTGGGACGTCACGGCTGGCTTCCTGGCCGCCCTGGTGGCGTTCGCCCTCAGGGCATACGCCTCGGGCTCGCTGATACCGCTCTCAATAACTGACATAGTGAATTACCTCGAGCAGGGCAATGGCCACGGGCTGAGGAGGGCCATACTCATGCTAGCGGCCTCTGCTGTCATATTTAGCTCAACGGAGTGGCTCTTCAGGCCCTTCTGGGCCTCAATAGCGAGGGGCATAGCTAACATAAAGGCCAGGCTCATATCAGGCGCGCCCAGGGGCCAGGACCCCTCCGACCTCGTGGGCAGGCTGGCCAGTGACGTTGACTTCGTCATGTGGAACGTAGGGGGAATGTACACCACCTTCGTGCCCAACCTGCTCACGGCCCTAGTGGCGACTGCCACGGTCTGGCAGTTCTCCGAGCCCATGGGCGTGGTCACCGTGGCAACCCTCCCGCTCTCCCTGCTCATACTTGAGCCCTACCTGGCTGGAGTTGAGAGGGCCAGGACTGTTGAGAGGAGGTACTACAGCGAGCTGGTGCACAGGCTAGAGGAGAGGCTGAGGGGCACGGCATCAGACGAGGACTTCGTCAGGTCAGTCAGGATGTGGGAGAAGGGCATGGTAGGGCAGGTCCACTACGACAGGTTCTACTGGTCCCTCTCCCTGCTCTACGGCTACGCCCTCCCCGCCGCCCTGGCGGTTATGGGCGTCAGCGAGGTGAGGGCTGGGAGGCTCTCAATAGGCGCCCTGGCGGCGCCCTCTACGCCCTCTTCAACGTCTTCCCGCCCCTGGTCAACGCCCTGTGGGGCCTGTGCGTGTTGGGCCAGAGCGTGGTGCCCATGAGGAGGATAATGGAGATGTCCGAGGGGCGGCAGGAGGTAAAGGCGGCCGTCCTCTGAAGGCCTTTACGTTTAGGTGTATATCCACGGCGCAGTGGTGTTAGCATAAGTATCTTATACCGCCCGAAAAGGTAAAAGCTGATACTAAAAGATAAATATCTCTATATCTCTATCAATGATATATCTGGGACATTAGCTATGTACAGGGCCGTGAGGAGGACGCCATACGCGGTAATAGTGATAGTGCTCGTAATTGCCCTAGTTATGGTACCCTTCGCCGCCAGGATAAACAAGGCCGTGAACACGAGCGAGACCAGCCTGCTGCCTAAGAACGTGGAGAGCATAGAGGTCATGAACATAGTCGACAGCTCCACGAACGCCAGCAGGCAGACGAACGTCATATATATAATATCGGGGGTCCCCGTGAACGCCACGACCTTCTACAGGCTCAACTCGACGCTTGTGAACGTCCTTGACAAGCACAACGCCTCTAACGCCATCTCCTGGATCGGCGTGCTGAACTCGGCCTACTACGTTATACTCAACAGGTCAGGGTACATGCTCAACTCAAGCCTGGAGCTGGCGAACGGCATAAAGGGGATGTGGGAGGGCGTCGAGAACCTCTCAGCTAAGCTTAGCGGCCTGCAGGGGGGCATATTCAGGCTCTCGCAGCTGCTGAGGAACGCCGACTACGTGTACTCTAATTACTACGCGATGGGCAGCAACCTTTCTGTTACCATGGCGGGGGCCAGGCAGCAGCTCACGGAGCTTGGCAACGCCACTGCCGGCCTCTCTAACTACTACGCCGCGCTCTACTTCAACGTCATGAGGACGGAGTTCCTCCTCCAGAACGCCACGAGCGCCTACGAGACCCATAACCTGACCCCAGCTGACATTGAGGTAGTGATAGAGGGCTCGCCGCAGATAGACAACATAAGCTCCCCGACCCCCCAACTTGTCGAGTTCGTGTACTACAGCGTCCTCAGGAGCGGCGGGCCGGGAAGCTTTGACAACGTGCTGGCCTCTAACTTGACCTACGAGCTGCTCTCAAGGGAGCTCAACGGCACCAGCTCGATGACGGCCCTGCTTAACCTCTACCGCGCGGCCTTCAACAACGTGAGCTCCAGGTACCCCGACCTGATCTATGTCCTCTACAGGAGCCCCGGCATACAGGGCCAGTACCAGCTGCTTGGCTACGTTGTCAACATCTCCAGGGGGGCGGCTGAGCTGACCTTTGTGGACGCAGTGAGGGGCCAGGTCACGAGCCAGAGGGAGCTTGAGCTGCTGCTGCCGGTGGCATACGCCTACGCGAGTAGCGGCTTCAACTCCTCAGCGCTGGTCGCCGCCATGTATAACGTCACGGCTGAGGCGCTGGCATCGTACAGGGTCCCGGAGCCTGTGGCAGAGAACCTGTCCTACTACATAGTGAGCGGCAGCCTCAGCAGGGAGGTCGCAGCGGTCGACGCTGTGAAGACCCTGCTCCTCTACGCGCCAGAGGGCGCGCTGGCCAACTACTCGCAGGTCCTGAGGGGCCTGCCTGAAGTGCTGTTGGAGTACGACCCCAGCGCGGACGGCTCCCTCTACAGCAACTCCACCTACGCCAACGTTGTAGCGTCAGGCGTCCTCGGCTCTGCCCTGAACGTGACTGACAGGCAGGTGCTGCTGGAGCTCGCTGAGAACCGCAGCCCCACCTCCGTCGCAGTCCAGGTCATAAATGGGACCCTGAACTCAACCGTCGCGAGGGAGCTCCTTAATGAGGTGGCAATGCATGAGCCGATAGACAACTACAGCCAGCTGCTGTCCCTCATGCCTTCAATGCTCTCAGACCTGCTGGGCAGGTACGGGCTGCCCTCAAACCTGACGGGGCTGGTGGTCAACTCCACCATGAATGTGCTCACAGGTACCTCAAGCTACTCGACTCAGCTTAGCTACGTCAGCGGGAGGCTGCTCAACGACTCCATCAATAACATAACTGACAAGGTCGTCGGGACGCTGGTTCAGAACAACAGGGAAGGCTTCCTCATCATGGTGCCAAACAACCTCTCGTACGCTGAGGTGAAAGGCCTCGAGGGGGACCTGTCCAGCGCCCTCGCCGCCCTGGGCTACAGCGACGCCAAGGTTATGGCTACGGGCGACCAGGTGCTTAACTACGAGCTCTCCAACTCCTCAATGAGAAGCATATCGGAGAGCGACACTATAAGCACCGTGCTGATCCTGGTGATACTGGCCATAGTGCTTGAGAGCCTCGTAGCGGTGCTCCTGCCCTTCACAGGCATAGGCCTCGGCCTCGTCATAGCGCTCGGGACGGCCTACCTGCTGGCCAGGGGGGACGTGATAACCCTGAACTCCATAAGCAGGACCATAATGTACGAGGCGGGCCTGGGCCTCGGCGTTGACTACTCAACGCTCATATCAAGGAGGTTCAGGGAGGAGTTCCAGAGGCTCAGGGACTCAAGGGCTGCCGCCGAGGCCGCCCTCAGGAGGAGCTGGAGGGCAGTCCTGAGCGGCGGCCTGACGGCCGCTATAGGCTTCGGGGCCATGTCAATTGCCCACAACTTCCCGTTCCTGGCGAGCCTCGGCGAGGCCATACCCATAGCCATACTTATAACGATGACAGTCAGCCTGACCGTGATCCCAGCCCTCCTTGCAATGGTGGGCGGCAGCAGGGTTGTCTGGTGGCCCTCAAGGCTGGTCAAGGCAAACGGGAACAGCAGCAGGCCGGCGGGCAGGCGCTATGAGGGCCTCGTGAGGCGCGGCGCCGTGGCCCTGGCGATAGTCGTAGTCCTCCTCGTGCCGGCGGCCTACGTCTATGCAACCTTCAGGGGCAGCTACGACTTCACCCTTATGATGCCGCAGAGCGCGCAGGGCGTCACAGCGCTTCACTACATCACGAACAACTACAAGGCCGGCCTCATGTACCCTGACTACGTTGTAGCTCCAAACGTGACAACCCTTGAGCAGATAAATCAGTCAATATCAAGGTTGAGCTGCGTCGCCTCAACACAGCTGCTTAACAGCTCAAAGCCTATACTCGAGGTGACACTCTCGGTCTACCCGCTGGGCAGGCAGGCCATAGCGTGCACGGAGGCCATAAGGGGCGCCGCCAAGAGCGTCTCGCCCCAGGCCATGGTGGGCGGCATGCCAGCCATCAACCTTGACCTGAAAAACCTGGTCTACCACGACTTCTACGACCTTGTCTACCCAATAGCCATAGTCCTCATGTTCGTCGTGCTGGCGGCCTTCTACGAGAGCATACCGATGGCCTTAACGGCGCTGGCGAGCGTCGTGTTCTCGGCAATATTTGGGACAGCGCTGACCGTTACAGCCTATGAGGCCATGGGCATAACCCTGCCCTGGTACCTGCCCATAGTGGTGTTCACGGCAATCCTTGGCGTTGGCATGGACTACAACAGCTTCATGGTAAACAGGATGAGGGAGGAGTGCGAGAGGAGCTGCAGCAGGGAGGCGGTGCTCAACGCCATGGGCAGCACGAGCGTGCTCGTGGTGGGCCTGTCTGTAATAATGACAGGCGCCTTCTCAGGCCTGCTGGCCTTCTCGGCCCCAGGCTTCAGGGGGATGGGGCTGGCGCTGATGTTCGGCGTCCTGCTGGCGGGCCTAATGGCCTCCCTGATATTCACGCCGCTTGTGGTTGCACTGATGGGCAGGTACGCCTGGTGGCCCAAGAGGATGAGGAGCAGCGGCCAGTGACTCGTCCTTACCCTGCTTTACCTCATTTTACTTTATCTCACACGTTCTGTCCCTAGGTACTTTTTGACGCCTTTCGCGGCGGCTTTGCAGAGGGCTCTCGAGGTAATAGTGGCGGGCTTCACCGTTCTTTCGAGGCCTGCTGGCCTGCGAGCTTTTAGACTCCAGCCTACGTTATGCTAAAGCGTGCAGAGGTACCAGGACGGCAGAGGCAGGCCGAGAGGAGCCGTGAACGCCGCCAATAACCTGTTCGGAGGAGGCTTCCACCAGCACGAGGGAAGGCCTACAAGCGTCTCCAGGAACATGCCTCCAGGAAGGCGGCTGACGTCACAAGGCTCCTCTACGAGGCGGGCCTCAGAATATCGGCTGACGTAATGACTGAGACGCCAATAATGGTCGGCTGTGGACTGATGTGACGCCCCTGACCCCAGGCTCAGAGGGGCTGGCATCCGCTACTGCAGAGACGCTTAAGGCGAGCGGCCGCAGGCCGCCGTCCTAAGAAGGCACGGCGTCGTGACCTACCCCGCCCACGTGGTCGAGAGACTTGGCAGAGACTCCCGACAACCTCCCTTGCCGCTATGAACATGGTCAGCTATGTGACCCTGTGAGAGGCGGCGCTCAAAGCCTTGGGGGTCAGCCGATGGGCGCCTCGTCAAGGAGATCGCCGCAAGGAGGCTTGAGGTCTATGTAGTCGCGCCCAAGTATCAGGTCAGCGACGCTGGTAAGTCCAACTCCCGTACGGTCAGGGCTAAAAGGGTCGAAGTTGAGGGCGCGAGGCTTGTGCTAAGGGACTGAATGCGACGGCTGCCTCTCTGAGCTGGCCAGGGGTCCCCTGCCTAAGGCCATGTTATAGTGCAGGTGGCAGTGACGCCGTCGGTAGTTGAGACGACAACAGCCACGGGGGTCCCGGGCGCTGGCGCCTGGGAGGGGCTGCAGCCGCTGAAGCTCAAGTCCTTTACGCCGCCTGGCGGTATCGATATGGGCGCCGGAGGCGAGTATGAGCATATGACTGAGGCGTTTGAGGCGAACTCGACTGCTATGTAGTTAATTGAGGCCGAGACGTCGCCTATGTTCTCGACAGCGGCGCCGACCCTGTAAGGCCCGGCACCGGTGACGTTGGCCTCCAGGACCTCAACCCTTGTGTGAAGGGCACCCGAAGTGGTGTGAAGCCTCCCTATGAGGCCCACGAGCCAGGCGTAGATGAGGGCGGCGATCGCTATGGCCACTATTATCAGTATGAGGACTGCCACCACCTCCGCCACTGACCTCCTTGAGCCCCTCAAGCGCCTCATCTCACTTAATAAATTAAATACCTAAGTTAATAAGTTGATGCTTCCAGTGCTAAGGGTGCGAGGCCTCCTAGGTCGACAGTCATAGCGCCTCTGCACGGCTAACAGCGGTCTCTAGTCGCGTCTAGTCCTTTAACGTAGGAAGGCCTAGGCAAAAACATGAGCTTTTGAGCCGACTACCTCCTCAGTGAGCAGCCGCGAGGAGGGGGACGCCTGGCGAGGCCCCCGCGCCGTGGCTGGGAGGCATGCTCCCTAACCTAGGCGCAGGGAGAAAGCAGGGGCGTGAGGCCCTCGCGAGGCCCTTAGGTCCTATCGTCTGGAGAGCGGAGCGCGTAAAGCTCTTCTGTAACCACACTAGCTTGGTGGAGCTGTTGGAGGCTGAGAGGAGGGAGAGGGAGCCTTTCTACTTTAAGTCCTATGACAGGGTCATAGGGGTCGCCCACGACGTCAAGGAGCTGGCTAGCGAGATGGAGAGGCTCGCTAAGGAGGACCCAGCCGCGCTGGAGTACCACCTCAGGGAGGGCCACATAGTGGCGTGGCTAAACTACATAGGTGAGGCGAGGCTCGCCGAGGCCCTGAAGGGGGTCAGCGAGCCAAGGGAGGCGCTGAGCAGGGTCAAGGACTTCCTGACGCCGGGGGGCCAGGGGCCCTCGGGGGAGGGAGGGCAGGCGCAGGGGCCTCAGGCGTTCATGGGGCCTGGGCCCCGCGGCCGGAAAGGCCGCAGGGCGCGGAGGCAGGGCTAAGCTTAGCAGCCCTGAAGCGCTAAAGGGCCTCGAAGACGCACTATGGGAGGGCCCTTAGCGTAAATAATAGGGGAACCCGGCCCTGCACAGGCGACGCCTGAAGCCAGCTCACAGCCCGTCGTAGCTAATTCCTTTAGCATGGTGTTAGCCACCTCGTAGATCCCCCTCTAACCACGGACTTCAGGGAGGCCTCCTCTAGTTCCTGCCCTCAGGGAGGTGCCTGAAAGTCCTCGGCCATTATCTTCCTGCCCTCCCTCCACAGTTAATGAGGTGGAGGACTCGAAGTTCATCCCCTCACAGAGCGGGGTTTCAGAAGAGGCTGGCCTGAAGGTCTATGACTTCCCAAGGCCTTGGAGTTGCCTCTTTTACGGATGCCATTACGTTATAGGGCCGAACGAGCAGAGCGCGTCCTTATTATACAGGGTGTTATTTCTATACGCCCTAGCTGGACAGCCTCCCTGACATAACGAGGAGATCCTGCACGCGCTGCACTCCCTTATCTTTTCCCACCTCCTTTCCCTGAAAATCTTAAAGCCGTTTTCCCATATGTCCTTTAGGCTGTCCCTTCTCACGTTGCCTTCCCTAAAGCTTTCCAACATCAGTAGCTCACAGCCGTAGACGTCGCCATTTGAGTCTATAACCAGTCTTGACCTCCCCGCAGGACAAGAGTAATAGTTATCGCCGTTTACCCCCTTCCTTATAAGCGACCCGTAAACACCCTTTAAGTCATCTAGGTAAAACCTGAAGCCGTTAACTGTTATGGTTATGTCTTTCTCGTTCATACTTAATTTCTTTAATTCTTTATAAACAGCTACTGCTGAGCTCCTTGACAGCATTACGCTGTTTACCTTCGCCCTTCCAAACTCCTGCACGGGGCTGAAGTTTATAGTCTTCACGCCGAGGCTCTTGGCTAGCTTGACCATGTCACCTATGTAGTCCTTGTTGAGCTCCGTTATTACATAACTTATAGTGGTTTTAACCCCTTCCTCTAAGAGGCTTCTGACCCCGTTGATGGCCTTTTGAAATGACCCAGCGCCCCTTATCGCGCTGTTTATCCTCTCGTTCGGGCCGTCAACGCTCACCTGGACCTCGTTGATCCCTGACTCCTTCAGCTTCCCTGCAACCTCCTGATTTACTAAGGTGCCATTGGTACTCATGGCGGTGTAGACGTTTAATGACGCGGAGTGCGAGATGATGTCGAACACGTCACTTCTTAACAGGGGCTCACCGCCCAGGATGTAAATTACCTCAATGCCTAACGACTTTAGCTGGTCTATGACGTTAAGCCACTCATGGGTCCTAAGCTCGTCCTTTAGGGGCTTGCCCGCGGAGATGTAGCAGTGGATGCAGCTGAGGTTACATGCCCTGGTGACGTACAGCGTCGCCTGAATTAGCTTTTTACTAATGATCTTATTGCTGTCAGTAGATAAATGGGTTAAGGGCGTCGCTGGGCATTCCATTAGGAAGGCCAGCTCGTCAAACGTTAGTCTCAGCACAGTATACGCCAAAGGAGAAAGCTGGTCTAATGGAGGGCTTTATCCATTTCTTTAGTACCTTCTTGCCGTGCCGTCCAAGTCCGCCCGTAACATCGATCTCCAAGCCGAGGTCCTTGGGGATGAGCTTGTGGCTCTACTAGCCTACGAAGAACCGCTGCTCTCTCATAGTTAATCTCGTTTAGAGGACTTGGCAGAGGCGTCTGCCAGCCCTCTGGGCTTCCTTTCGATGCCTAAAGGGGGCCTTCCTCAGCTAGGCGCTTCCGTGAATCGATTATCTCATCGGCGTTGCCCACCATTTCAAGCCCCTTCATGCTGGGCCCACAGGAGGCGATCTCGGGCCCACCGACCCGGGGGCTGGGCCTAGCTTCGCGCGCTCCCAGAGCGTGAGCAGTAGGAGGAAGAGCACCGCCGGTATCGTGTAGAGCATCAGGGCCCTGAACCCTGTGTACCTAAGGGCAAGGCCCCCGACGAGCGGCATGGCTATCTGCATGGCCATCATTGTTGACGTGAAGTAGCTGTTCGCCCTGTTCCTCTCCTCCTCAGGGAAGGAGCGGCTTATGGAGATCATGGCCAGCGGCATGCCCAGCCCATGAGGTACGCCCAGCACGGAGAATGCGACCACGTAGAGCAGCAGGCTCCTGCTGATTGCTACGAGCGTCAGCCCGGCCAGCGAGATCGACATCATCGTGATCACGTAAGGGATCAGCCTGCCTATGGGCCTGGTCAGCAGGAGGACCCTCGTCAGGAACGACGCAGTGAAGAAGGCAGCGAATATCAGCGTTACGAGCCAGTAGGGCGCGTGGAACGCCTCCCTGACGAATATCCCGCCGAAGGTGAGCAGCACGGCCGTCGGCGCGCTGTACACGAGGAACGTGTAAATTCCGATCCTGAAGCCCACCCTTGACCACACAGAGGGACCCTTTCCCCTGTCCTCCCTGCGTTTACCAGGCTCCCTCGGGAACCTCACAAGGGGGGACAGCGCCGCCACAATTATGCCGAGCGGCGTGAAGAAGAGGAAAGACAGCCTCAGGGGGAAGTGCGCCAGGACCAGGGACTCCAGGGCAGGGCCCGCTATCAGGCTGATGGCCAGTGCGAGCGTGTAGGCCGCTATGACCCTCTCCCTGAGCCTCTGGTCAGGGAAGAGCTGGGCAGCCGTCATTATGTTCGGGAAGATGAACCCATAGCTGACCCCCGCAAGCGAGACGTAGGCCAGGACAGACACCCTGTTTGAGAAGGTGAAAGTGAAGAGGCTGAGCGCGTAAAGTGCGCTGAACAGGATGAAGAGGCGCCTGCGGGCTGTGACGCTCACCCTGCTGTTAACGAGCGCGGCCATGAGGGCGGAGGCGGACATGGTGGCCATGAGCAGGCCGACCTCGAGCTGTGTGTACGTCAGGTCGAACTTCGCGAGGAGCGGGACAGTGGTCTGCAGCACGTTGTTACTTGCCCTCACCGAAAACGTCAAAGTGACTATGATGGCCACTGCCTGTGCCAGGCCCGCGGCGGAGCTGACCTTTTCCCTGTCCATCAACAAAAAAACACCTCAGGTCCTAGGGCGGAGGGCCCTCACGCTGACTTTACTGCTTTACTCAGCTCGCGCTGTGGCCTCAGCGGCAGCTCTGCCAGGAGGAAGGCGACGGTGACCACCTCGAGCATCAGGAACGCGCCAGCGAACCCAAACCCTCCGTCAGAGGCCAGCAGCCCAACGGCGGGCATCACGGCTGACATTATCATCATGGCTGAGCTGAAGAACGACGTGGCTGAGGCTATCTGGCCGGACTTGAAGGCGGTGTTGGCGACCTGGAGGCCGAGGGGCCACACTATCCCGTCAGGTATGCCAGCCAGCGCGAAAGCCAGGTAGTAGAGCGCGTGCACGTAGTAGCTGAGGTACAGGAACAGGCCAGCCGCCGCGGCGAAGGCAAGCGCAGCCACGAAGTACGGGTACTTGTTCTGTATAGGGGACCTCAGCCTTACGTAGAGCCTGGTCACCACGTCACCCACGAACATGGCTGCCAGCAGGTAGAAGACCGTGGTGGGAGAGAAGCCTATGCTCGACCCATACTTCACGGCGAACGACATCAGGGCGAAGAAGGGCATCGTGTAGCCCAGCGCCGCCACGAAGGCCCAGTTGAACTGCCTGTTCCTGAAGAGCGATGATATGGACCCCCTCTCCTCGCCCTTCCTCTCCATGTACTTGAGGGCATACCTGCCCCTGAGGGCCAGCACAAACGGCACAGCCGCGAAGGCCAGTATGGCGAACATCGTGAACAGCCTGATTATGCCAAGCCCGAGCAGCAGCCCCGTCGTGAAGGGTGCCACTATAAGGGCCAGCGCTACCCAGAAGGAGAACGCCGCCTGCTCTATCTGCCTCCTGCCGGGCTCAAGTGATGCCATCCCTGCCATTGTCATGAAGGAGTCCATCACAACCCCAGTGATGAAGCCGTCAACTGTCATGAGGGCGTACGCGGGCCCCACGCCCCTTATTATCGCGTAGAGCGGCATGGTTGAGCCCAGGGCCACAAGGGCTATCACCTCGGCCGTCCTGAGCTGGCTGGGCCTGAGCCTGTGCATTAGGAACGCCGACGCTGCAAAGGCCAAAGTGAACAGCGCGAACCCTACTCCCACCTCAAATGGGTCCATGCCAAAGGCAGCGCCTATCTCCTCTATGGTGGTCTGGTAGAACTGCAGCAGGAACCTGCCCAGGAACGCCGCGACTATTATGAGCCACTCGGCCCCGCTTATCAGGCCGAAGTCCAGCCCCAGCTTCCTCAGCCCCTGGGGCTGGGCCGGTGACCCAACCTCACGACCCACTCTCACTCACCGCCTGCGCTGGTGCGGCCAGAGTGTATAAACTTACCGACTGGTCAGTCAGTCCAACCAGTCGGTCAGTCTGACTGGTCAGTGTCTTTATAAGGCCCTGTGGTAACTTCAGGCTGGGTGGCCGAGGACGCCCAGGGACACGGAGAAGAAGATACTTGAAGCCGCCATGAGGGTCTTCGCCGAGAAGGGCTACGACGCGGCCAGCGTCGACGAGATAGCGGCGGAGAGCGGGGTGAGCAAGGGGACCGTATTCATGTACTTCAGGAGGAAGGACGCCCTGGTGGAGCGAGTGGCCCTTGCCTCCCTGCCCTTCAGCGAGGTCGAGAGGGTCCTCAGGAAGGAATATAACAACCCTGAGGACCTGCTTTGCGAGGTGGGGATGGCCTTCCTCAACAAGTACAGGTCTAAGGAGCTCAGGTCCCTGCTTATCATGACCATGGCGAAGAAGGACCAGTATAGCGTGGTGGGCAGGCGGCTCAGGGAGCTCTGCCTCACCACTATGGACAGGCTCTTCGAGAGGGTCGAGGCCATGATAGGGAGGAAAATACCTCAGCCCCTGAGGAGGGCCTTCTTCGGCTCGCTCCTCTGCTACGTGATGTGGTGGAACTACAACGAGGTGTCCCCGGAGGCCTACTGCCGTGAGCTGGTGAAGGGCCTCCTGGCGGCCGCGAGGGCCTGAAGGGTTTTTGACGCCTCCCCTCTTCGCAGAAGCCTAGCGTAGGAATGTTTAGGGCCAGGTCATTGTGCTGAGGCCCCTCCAGGGCCTTCTAAGGAGCAACCGCTTAGGCCTGACGACATAGCTGCAGGCGGCCTTGAAGGCCTGGGCTATTGACGCCCCTAGCGCTTGGCGCTGTAAAGGTCGACAGTCAGCGCTGTAGTTGAGTTGCGATCCTGCTGCAGATGATGTGGACAGAGACCACCGCCTTAGCCTTATGACCTCCTCAAGCGGCCTCAGGGTCCTCGCTACCCTCCTCATCGTCTATGTCGCCTCAGACGCCTGCTCACGCCAGGCCCTCGCCTCAGGTCGTTGAGGGCCCTTAGGCAAGCGTAAAGCTAACCTACACCTCCTCAGCCTCCTCCCCTGCTGCCTGCGAGGGCCTTCCCAGCCAGCGAAGTCGTGGAGTCCTTTAAGCCTCCCTAAGGGCCTTTAGGGGGTTTAGGCTTCATTGGGCTTGATATAGCTTGATATCAAGCCCTCCTCCCTTGGCTTCACAGCCCTCAGGGCCCCTTTCATCGGGGCCCATATCACAGGGCTCCGCCCCCTCAGGGCAACCCCGACCCACAGCTCCCCCTTCGTCTCATCAGGGTCATAGCTGTGGGGAAATCCCCGCATCCTGAGGTACCTCCTGTATATGCTGATTGCGGTGACAACTTATAAACTCATATGAAAGTTGAAACAGCTACGTAGGGCGCCCTCCGTTAAGGAGCTGCCTCACGCGTCAGGCGCTGGCCTGACCTGAGCTAGTTTTGTAAAAGATCCTGATAAAGAGAATTTAATTTTAGACTCACCTAAAACTCGGGTGATGGATGGCGTGAGGTACCTCAGGGGCCTTTGGCCCCTCCTCCTGGTGGCCGTCCTCCTGGCCCCAGCGGTTGCCCTGGCCCAGTACGGCTACGGCTCCTCCGGCACGTCCCAGGTGATAGTTAACGAGACAAACGTCACGCTGCCTCCCGGCGGCTCCATAACCCTCTCGTTCGAGGTCAAGCTGGTGAGCGGCACCACGTGGGGGACGCAGGTGCAGGTATCAACGTCGTCAAGCTACATAAGCGCCTCGGCGTCGCCGTCCTCAGGGGACCCGACGTTCAGCGGCAAGCTGACGATAAAGGTCTCGCCGTCAGCCCCGCCCGGCACCTATGAGGTCAACGTGAGTGCCACCGGCGACGACCCCTCAGAGGCCCCGGCCGTGATATACGTTGTCGTGGAGTCCACCACAACTACGACGACAACGAGCACGCCTACGACCGCGACGACTACCGCTACTACAGCAACGCCCGTTAGCACCACTACCTCTCAGCCGCCCTCAACAGTTACAACGACAGTAACTAAGACAACAACGACTACCGTCAGCTCGGGCGTCGGCGCCGCGCCGCTGGCAGCCTTCATGGCTGTCGTCATAATATCAGTTGCCCTGGTGGTTGGCCTAGGGGCCCTGGGCGTCAGGAGGGCAGGCCCTGCCGTCGCCATAGCTACCGTGGTGCCCTCAGCCTACCTGCTCGCCTACGACGGGGCCCTCAGGACGATGGCCCCGCTGCACTACTACATGCTGGCCGCCTACGCAGCCTTTAACGTCGTGGTGGGCGCGGCGGCCCTCCTGAGGCCCGTGAAGCCCATCCACATTGCCATAGCCGCTATCTCAGGGCTCATGGTCCTGGCGATGATACTCGACGCCGTCCTCGGCCTGCCCCTGAGCTCCGTCCACCTCTCCGCCGTAGGCGCCATAGACTACTTCTTCGGGATGGGCGCCGCGCCCCTCTCCTCCCTTGGCATAACCCTGTCCTTCACCTCGCTGATGCTGCTCTCGGCGGGCGCCTCCGGGGCCTCAATTAAGGCGCTGAGGGGCTGAGGGAGACCTTCTAACATCAACTGCTTTTTTGTCCTGTGGCAGCCCTTAAGGGCCTTCCTGCTAGGCGCCTCCGTGAATTGAGATTATCTCGTCGGCGTTGCCCACCATCTCCAGCTCCCTCCCCTCAACGTACAGCCTGTGGTACTGCTTGGCGACGGTGTCGTAGAGCGCGTCCCCGGTCCTCGAGGCGAGGACCTCAAGCATTATTGCCGCGGTCATGTGGCCGAGGAGCCTCAGGAACTCCTTGGAGTTGAACTCCGCCTCGCCCGGGGACAGCGCAGCGGGCCTAGGCCCTTCCCAGCGCCTGGTCTATTGCCTTAGTCCTGAAGGCGCTGAGGACTGCCCAGTAGTGGAAGGCAAGCGTCACGACTACTGCTATCACTGTGTCCCACGGGAACGGTATGAGGCCGCGCGGCCCGAACACCCCGTAGTAGGAGAGCGCCGTTATCACTATGACGTAGGCCGGCAGCCACAGGCCCGCCCTGAGCTCTGTCCTCAGGGGTTCCGCGCCCAGCCCGTAAGCAATGGCCACGCTGCCGTAGGCCGTGGCGGCGGTCACGGCGACGTAGGCCCAGAGGGCCGCGTCGTCAGGCCTGCCGAGGCCCCCCGTGGCGGCGTAGAGGTACGCGAAGGCCAGGGAGGCCGCTGCCGCCTCGCCCAGGCCTGCCAGGAACGAGGGCCCCAGGCCCGCCTTAAGCCTCCTGTGGGCGTAGTAGCCGAAGTAGATGGGCAGCCCGGCGAGGACGACGATGGAGAGCTCTGAGACCACGCGGAAGCCTGACCAGTAGACTATCAGTGAGGCGGCCGCCGTGGCCGCTGGGGCCAGCACCGACATGGCGCTTAGCCTGAAGGGCCTGTTGAGGTCAGGGGCCACCCGCCTCAGCGCGTGCGCCGTGACGCCCCCGACCACAACGTAGGAGAGCACCCTGGCGGCCGTCGAGAAGGCCACTATGGACTGCCACGTGGGGAAGGGCAGCAGGTAGAGGGCGCCAACTAAGAACATCATGAGGAGCGACCACTTAGGCACCCTCGTATCGCTCAGCTCGAGGAACCGCCCCGGCAGGTAGCCGTTGGCAGCCATGCCGTAGAGGGCCCTCACCGCGCCGCCCGTCGACACGAAGCCGGCGCCGGCCTGCGAGAGGACCGCGCCGACCATTATGACGGCAAGCCACGTAGTTATGAAGGCGACCATGCCCGGGACTACGTACTTAAGGGACTCGAAGAGCTGGAGCAGGGGCGCCTTCGAGATGGACTTCCTAAGGGCAGACCAGGCGCCCTCGTTAACTCCTATGACGTTCCAGTGTATGGCCCCTATGAAGGCCACCTGGAGCAGGACGTACATGGACATGGCTATCAGTATGGCCATGATAACGGCGAAGGGCACGTCCCTGCTTGGGTCCTTGCCCTCACCCCCGTACTCTATGGCCTGCCTGAAGCCCAGGTAGGCGAACGCGACCCCAGCGGAGGGTATCGCGTAGAAGACGGCCGCCCAGCCTGTGTAGGGGGCGGTGCCGCCCGTGGGCACGAAGCCCCCTCCAGCCGTGAAGTTGGAGGGGACGAAGGCGAGGGCTATCATGGCCGCGGCCGTAAGCGTGAGTACTGCGAGCTTCAGCCAGCCGATCCAGTAGACTGTCTCACCCACGACGGCAACGCCCACGTAGTTGATGTAGACGAAGAGCGCCAGGAACAGGTAGGCCACGAGGTAGCCCAGGGGGGTTAGCTTGCCGGTAGTAGCGTTGTAAAGCTGCGGGAAGAAGAAGGAGAGGTACCGCGTGGCTGTAAGGGCCCCAGCTGAGGGCACGGCGACCTTGGAGAGCAGGTAGGCCCACGCCGTGATGAAGCCGACGAACCCGCCGAAGGCGTAGTGTGGGTACCTAACGAGGCCCCCTGACTTAGGTATTGCCGAGGCTACCTCAGCGTTGGTGAAGGCTATGAGTAGCACGAGGGCGCCCGCTATTAGCCACGCCAGCAGGGCAGCGCCCCCTGCGTATGAGGCGGCGTAGAGGGGGGCGAAGAGCCAGCTGGCCCCTATGGCCTCGCCCATTGAGATGAAGAGGAGGTGCCTCCTGTCCAGCGCCCTCCTCAGCTCCCCGTCAGCCTTAAGGCCCAGGTCCTCAGCCATGGGTTAGGCCCCGCTGACAGCCATAACAGTAAACTAAAATATCATGTTTAATAATTATCTGATAATTACATAATTATCGTGTAATTATGTATTATTATAAGACGCGTCCCCCAAGGGGGCTGACGGTGTCCCAAACTATTAGTGGCGCTCGCGATGTAAACCCCCAGTTTACAGCGCGGGCATTGCCGTAGTTATCCGTCGCGGCCAGCGCTCACTGCCAAGGACCCTCTAACTAACTTAAAGCGAGGCAAGTAAATTTAAAAGTGGCAAGGATCACCACCACTTAATGGTTGTGGAGAAAGGTGGACCCTATGAGCGACGGTGCCCTTGAGAGGGTCCGCGCCTGGGCTAACGTTATAAGGGTCAAGTTCTTTGCGGCCGGCATACCGCCCGTGATCCTCGGCTTCGCCCTGGCCTACTACCTTGAAGGGTTGTTCAGCCCGCTCCTCTTCGCGCTCACAATGCTTGGCATAATAGCAGCCATGATAGGGTCCTACACCTTCAACGAGTACTTTGACTTCAGGAGCGGCGTCGACCTCGTAGTTGATGAGATGCACGTGACCCCCTTCAACTCCGGCAGCAGGGTCCTGCCATCAGGTCTGCTGAACCCGGAGAGGGTCTTCCAGGCGGGCCTGGCCGCCGCAGCGGCAACGGCCGCCGTGGGGCTCTACCTGGCCTTGGCCAGGGGGTCGCTGGTACTCCTCCTAACGGCCGTGGGGCTCGTGGCGGCCCTCGGCTATACGGCGCCTCCCCTCAAGTTCGCCTACCGGGGCCTCGGCGAGCTCATGATAGGGCTGAGCTTCGGCCCCCTGATAACGCTGGGCAGCTACCTCGTCCAGACGGGGCGCTTGGGGGTTACTGCAGTCCTGGCGTCGCTGGTCCCGGGCCTCCTGATCACGGCGGTCATCTGGATAAACGAGTTCCCTGACTACGAGGCCGACAGGGCCGTGGGCAAGAGGAACATGGTGGCGAGGCTCGGCAAGAGGAGGGCCTTGCTGGTCTATCCCTGGCTCTTCGCCCTGGGCTACGCTGTCGTCGTGGCAGGGGTCGCCCTGAGGCTCTTCCCCGTCTACGCCCTGCTCGCCCTGCTCACGACCCCCATGGCTGTGAGGGCGGTCGCGAACGCCAGGAGGAACATGGACAGCCCTAAGGGGCTGGTCCCGTCAATGAGCGGAACTATAGCGGTCTTCGTGCTGTCAACGCTCCTCCTGTCTCTCGGCCTCGCGATGGCGAGGTGGATCTAATGGGGGTTAAGGAGCCCCACGTGAGGCCCTTCTACGATCCCCCCTCGCTTGTGCTGAGGCAGGTAGCGAGCCTCATGGCCTTTAAGAGGCTGACCGGCTGGCCTGGCCTTGACAGGTGGCTCCCTAAGGCAGGGCTCATGCTGAGGACCGCTGCTGGGGCCCTCGGCTTCGGCTGCTTCGGCATGCCAATTCACCCGGTCTACGAGGTGACCGCCGCCTGCAACCTGAGGTGCATACACTGTCACGCCAGGGGAGGAAGGCCCCTCCCTGACGAGCTCGACACGGAGGGGGCGAAGGACGTCATAAGGAAGCTCGCTGAGGTGCCGGAGTTCCGCACCCTCGTCTTCAGTGGAGGGGAGCCCCTGGTGAGGCCTGACATATATGAGCTCATAGCCTACGCCAAGAGGCTCGGCTTCAGCGTCCTAATAGCCACCAACGCCACGCTCATAACTAAGGCCGTCGCGAGGAGGCTGAGGGACCTCGGGGTAGAGGGGATAGCGGCGAGCATTGACTTTGTGGACCCCAGGCAGCACGACCAGTACCGCGGCGTCCCGGGGGCCTTCAAAAGGGCCCTGGAGGGGATAGAGAACGCGGCCGACGAGGGGCTCTACATTCACATAAACATAACGCTCTCGAAGCTTAACCTCAACCAGCTGGAGGACCTGATAAGGCTCGCCGACAGGCTCGGCGCCTACGTGGTCTTCCTCTACCAGCTGCTGCCAGCGGGGAGGGGCGAGGCCCTGAGGAAGCTGCTGCTCAGCCGCGAGGAGCTCCTCCAGGTGATGGAGAGGGTTAAGAGGATACAGAGGGAGGTAAAGCCGGTCATCATACCGGTGGGGCTGCCGGAGTACTTTGCCTACCTGGTGAAGGACTCCCCAGCGCTGAGGGTGTACTCCAACTTCCTCAGGGGGTGCAGCGCGGGCGGCGGGATGTTCTACGTAAAGCCGAACGGCGACGTCTGGCCGTGCGCTTTCGTGCCCATAAAGGCGGGGAACCTGCGCAGCCAGTCAGCACTGGAGATATGGAGGAATAGCCCCGTCTTCAGGGCGCTCAGGGACAGGGACAACCTGAAGGGGCCCTGCTCCACCTGCAGGTTCAGGGACGTCTGCGGCGGCTGCAGGGCGAGGGCGTTTGCGCTGACCGGCGACCTGTTCGCCTCAGACCCCATGTGCCCCCTCGTGAACGTCAGGGCTGAGGAGGCCGCGCAGGGCAGAGCGGCTGCCGCCATCGGCCCATAGCAAGGCGAGTCCATGGCCGTGTCAGGTGCGCCAGCTGAGGGGTGGGCTCTGGGCCGACGTCCTCCGTCGCTCGCCCATGAAGAGGCCTACCAGCTGCCTAAGGGGGCCGCGCCTGCGAAGCCCTGGGCGAGGCTCAGCGCCCTGTCCATAACTTTAAGGGGCCCCCAATACCTTCCCCTAATACCTTTGCCCTGGTGCAGACCTCCATTTGAATACCGTGGATATATGGTTATGTATGGATAAGGGAACAAAGGCACTTTAGGTACTCAGGGGTTTAGGCACTTAGGGGGATTCGGGGGAAATAGGAGTCCGAGGGGAAAAGCCCTGGCATAGATGTGGAAGTGAGCGCACATGGTAGTCCTTTCTCAACAGCTGCTGGCCGCGCCGCTCTCACAGCCGAAGTCAGCTACTGCCAGCTTGGGCCAGCTGCCTGACCCTCTCAGGCGGTATGTAGATGAGGTCCTTGGGGCACCTGACCGCGCCAGGGACGTTGCCGCGAAGATGCTGGCCGACGAGGAGACCATGCTGTACTTGTCAGTGGTCTCTATGGCGGCCGTGGCCCTGACCCCCGAAGAGCTGTCAGAACAGCTTAGGCTTTACCAGGAGAGGTTCAGGGACTTGGGGGTTGACGTAACCGAGTCCCTGGAGGTCATAGAGGAGCACGATATGTGGAAGCTCAAGCAGTTCAGGGAGAACCTAGCGAGGTACGCCTCCGCCATGGCTTACTTTGTGCGGGAGTACCCTGAGGACGCTCATGAGTACCTGGTGACCTACCTATCCACTTTCCTCCTCCTCATGGCTGCCCTTGAGGCCAGGTCGCCCGAGGAGCTAGTGAGCGTCGGCAGGGCCCTTAACAAGGTGGCCGAGGACCTGGAGGCCTTCACGCTGACCTTCAGGCTCATTGTTGAGGGCTCTGAGAGCGAGCGGCAGGGCGTTGTAGGCGTCATAAGGGGCCCCGATGACCTGAAGAGGGTCCTGAGTTGAGCGCATATAAGCACGAGGCGGTAGTGCGTGAAAGCTTCGAGAAGACCTTCAGGAAGCTTGAGGACGAGGTCAAGGAGAGGGTAAGGAAGAGGGTCGAGGAGCTCCTGCAGGGGCAGGCCTTCTGGAAGCCCCTCAGGGGACCATTGAGGGGGCTTAAGGCGACGAGGGTAGGGAAGTGGAGGATCATATTCTCTGACAAGAAGCCCTGCGTGATAGACCTACTTTACCTAAGTCCCAGGGAGACGGCCTATGAGCGACTGTGACCAGTGAGGGGGCCAGCCAATGAGGGGAGCCCTCCGCTCAAGTTTAAGTGGGAACCTGTTGACAGGGCTGACTATGACAGGTACGCAGGAGGGCTAACGCTGACCGCTATGGTAGGCGCCCTCTCACGGCAGCTGGCCAGGGCGAAGGGCATAAACCGGACCTCTAGGGGTTCAAGGACTCCCTGCGGAGGACGCCTCGGCGCTCCTCAGAGGGCCCTGTCAACCTCACAGCCTTGAGGCCGCCAGCCTGTAGACGGGGTCAGCTATTGTGTACTCGCCGTTCACCTCCTCAACAACTCCAAGCTTTACAAGGGTCCCTATGAGCTGGGACACCGTGGCTGGGTTCAGGCCCCTGCCCTCGTGGTCCTCAAGCCTCCTCCTTATGGCCGCCCAGGGGCCCTGCCCTCCGCGAGGGCCCTCAGTATCACCGCGTACCTCGGGCTCCTGAGCGATGAGATGAGGTTCCTGAGCTCCTCCAGGGCGAGCGATGAGGCCGCCCTAATAACGTCATCGAGGTCCCTCAGGCCGCCGGTTACGTAGAGGTGCCCGAAGTAGGTGAGCCAGCCTATTATGCCGTCGAAGGCGTCAACCGCTTTCTCCATGAGGTCCCCTGGGCACCTCACGCCTGCCTCGCTGAACCCCCTCTCAAGGAAGTCGAGGGCCTCGTCAGGGCTCAGCCTCCTGGTTCTCACCTCCCGGAACGCCCTGCCGAAGAGGGGGGCCCGCGGGTCCTCGAGGCCAAGGAAGTCGTAGAGGAGGCCGAACTGGGAGCCTGTGAGGACAAGCCTTACGTTGGGCAGGCCGTCGTAGGCGTAGGCGAACAGCCTGTCGAACCTCAGCCAGTTAGCCTTCCTGAGCTCCTGGGCCTCGTCAACTGCTACCACTATGGGCTCGCCCAGGTCGTTAAGCCTGGTGAAGAGGTCCGGGAGGCTCAGCCTCCCCCTCCCCCTGAAGGTCACCCTGACGCTTGGTGGGCCCAGGGAGACCTCGAGGCCGCCCAGGCCCCTGAGGGCCTCCCTCAGCCTGTCGGCAAGGGAGGGCTCCCTCCTGAGTAGGTCCTCGAGGGACCTGGCGAAGACCTCAGCTATGTCCCTGTAGCCCGCGTAGAGGCTTAGCCTAACGTCAACGTAGAGGTGGGTAATGCCGGCCTCGCCCAGGGCCACCCTTAGGAGGGACGTCTTGCCGGTCCTCCTGAGGCCGGTGACCAGGGTGAGCCTCTCGGCCCTCAGGGCGCTTACCAGCACTGAGAGCTCGCAGTCAAGTCGTAGAGGTCCTCCCTCCTCGTCTTTGGCTCAGGACTGAATAACATTAGGGTACCCCAAACATTTTGGGGTACCCCAAGCGTGACAGGCTTTCGCCTCCTCTGCCGCGTGTAAGGCCAGCTAATGTTGACGTGTAGATCACAGGCTTTAGGAAGGACCTAACTTAGGGCTCAGGCGCTAGGGGAAGTGATGAAGGCCCTCACCTTAAAGTCCTTTGGGCTCCAGGCCGACGCCTCAGGTCTTCCACGCAAATTTGCGTAGAAAAGCTGATATCGCTGAGGTCATAGTTCTCAGGGCCACATAGTCTCACTCCATAAGCTTACTCGTCAAGGTTCACGGCCTCACGCCCGCAGCCCCTGCTGCGGAAAACGTGTCTGCCCTCCCTCTCCGCGTTAACGTCATGGACCCTTTTCCACCTCTTCTCGAACTCGTCGGGCGTCACGCAGTTCACCTCGCGCTGGCCCTCGTCGCCTATGTATACTATGCAGATAATGTGCCGGTACCGTCTGCTATCAAGGTACTGCACCTCATTCTCAGTGAACGATATGCTCATGCACAGCCTCTCGTCCCACCTGCCCTTTGGCACCCTCCTGCCCTTCACCTCCACCGTATATCGCTCGCAGTCCTTGGAGACGACCATGTCGTAGGGCCCGGGCCCCCTCCTGTACTTCATAACTACAGAATAGCCCATCTTCACTAGGTATTCCGTTGCGAGCCGCGCAGCCGTCATCTCCACCTCTTCACTTAAGGGTGAACGCTCGCCGCGGCCCAGCTGGGGCTCGCTGCGCAGGGCTTCAGCTCGGGCGACTGCCCCTGCCCGCAGACCTTGTAGACGGCCTCCGCCAGCTCCTTGGCGTAGGGCGCCGCCTCCTTGAACTCTGGGGAACCCCTTATCACGGCCTCAAGGGCCACCTTGTCAGCGATGTCAAACCTGCCATGATCACGCAGGTACCTGCAGGCGTACCTCATGACAGCCACTAACTGAGGCCAGGGGACCTTTGAGTCCTTGAGCAGGCACTCAACCTGCGTGGCGACCTCGTAGGCCTCTTCTGAGGGAGAACGCTCATAGTCTGCCACAGGCGGTCATACTTTACAGGGGCTGAGCGCGTCTAAAACGTTAAAGTAAGGCAAGATAATTCCTTAGAGCGTCCCTATCACATTATGAGGCAGGGGCTGAAGGCCGCGGACGTCAATCTCTAGAGTTTTGAGAGCGGAAGAAATAATAGGGCCCTTGGCCGCCAATTTAACGTGGAGACGTTGACTAGCAGAAGGAAGCGCTCCCCCTTTGATAACTACAGGCTTAAGATCTCTACGAGAATCTATGAGCCTGAGCTCCTCAGGGACTTCAAGGAGATAGTGGACAGCACTGTGAGCAGTCCTGATGAGTATAAGAAGCTTCTGGAGTTCTACACCGAGTACAGGCTAGAGGGGCGCCCGGAAGACCAGGCTATTTCAGAGGCGCTCCGCAGACTTGAAAGGTACAGGGAGCGGACCTCAAGCCTCAGGGGCTCCTGGAGGTCCCCGCTCTACGAGCGCGTTGAGGAGCGCCTCAGGTCCTACCTTGAGTGGGTGGGCTTTCTAGGGCTGATAGCGAGCCCAACTGCAAAGCTGGCCAGACATATAGCTAAGTACGGGCTAGGGGGCGACTGCGACGCCATAGCCAAGCTGGCCATAGCCAAGGGGCTTGAAGGCTTCGCAATCACTATAAGGACCCAGGACGGCAGGGAGGTCAAGGTCCCCCTGTCGGCCGCCTTCGTTAAGTTCTTCTGCCGCGACAAGGCCCGTGAGGCCTATGAGAAGGCGCTGAAGGACGTCTACGGCAAGGAGGTCGACGCCTCTGAAATCTTCGCTGCCCTGCCTAACCCCTGGTGAGCCCAGCATAATCGACGAGGTCGCCAGGGCTAAGGGCTGGGCAAAGGCCTCAGGGGTTGAGAGCGCGGCCCTAGGTCACCAGGCCTCGTCCTCATAGCCACTACAGGCCTTTGACAGGTCCTTTAACACGACATCCAGGCACTGCTCAAGCTGCTGCTTGAGAATATCATTCAGACGCGTCTCTGCCAGCTTAACTGCTTGTGACAGGCACTTCTGCACCTCACCTGGATCAGCTTTGGATCTCTGCCCTAAGCAACTCTCGCACGCCTTCACCACGTACTCCTTCAAATCATCGGGGAGGTCTACGCAGGCCTTAGACTCCGTCAGGATCTTCATTGCCTTCTCTTTGATCTTCTTCATCATTTCCTCCTCCCAATTCTCAAACTCTACAGCCATCCTCTTTCCCACAGGCCTTTTAACGTCCAGAGTTTTTAAGACGTAACGCTACCACCAGGTCATTTTTAGGTAGCGCAGATGGACGCTCTCTCCATCACCTCATCCCCTTATCCTTGTCCTAAGTCCGTCATAGGAGACCCCTCTATGCCGCTGAACTTCACCGTGCGCCATAGGTTCAAATGCTAGGACCTCCGTCAGCTTCGTACTCTTTATGGTAAAGGAGCGTCATCTCGTCATTTACATTAGGCTACCTGCCCCTTTTAAAGAAAGGGCCTCTCAACGCGAGTTCGCGTTAGCGCATGCTCTCGGGATTTTGCCTATGAGCGTCATGAAGCCATCCTAAAGCTTAAGTTAAAATGTATGGGGCTAGGTATTAACTACGCCAAGAGGGTTACAAGTGCAGAGTTTTCAGAGTATTACCCCCTGTAGGAGAGGAGCGCAAGAGCGTAGCACTTGATAAGGTCTAAATAAGATATATTAAACGTTTTAAAGAGCATAAAGAGGAGGTACAAATTTTGTGAAAGTGACCAGCCAAAGCCTTAAAAAGCTTGGCCAAAGAATTTATAGATACATTGTAAATCAAAAGAAAGCGTTTATCGCTCTTGTTATTGCTCTTGCTTTTATTATATGTTTTATTATATGTTCTTCTTACTTATTCTATGCAGCGTGGTACCTTTACTTAATATTTAAGTACTTAATATTCAAGGTCTTTCCCTTATTATGGCATCAGCAGCTTGGCTTGGCTTTGGTTATTTTAGTAACTTTTGTAGCATTAATATCATATCCGCTTGTACCGCCATCACAAGAGTCACAGCCATCTAAGCGTAAAGAAGGATCAAATTATTGAAAATATCTTAAAAATTGCACTTATTTCGATTTTAATACTTCTTTTATTATTTTTAATAGATTTTTACATTATTCCTCTGATAGAAGGGGGATCAATATCAGCAGTCCCTAAGCCTCCGTATTGCCAAGGCCTAATTTATAAAAATGCCTCTAATGGCAGCGCTTCGGTCAGTTTACATGCGGCTGCAAAATCTGGTGAAAATGCGTCGCTAGGAACCGCGATACTAGCATTCTACGCATCATCTGCCGTCTTTGCAGCAGGAATCGGTACAACTATAGTTCTGTTCCTCTTATATTTCTGGTCTTCAGCATTAGCTTCATTAAATAATTCCATAGATTTCGCCTGTCATAGAGAAGCAATACTAGGAATTAAAGACTTTCTAAAAACCTCCTTATACATTATCGGTTCCTTTGGTGTCAACTTTATGCTGTCGTACCCTGTTGTATTGTTTGCTCTCGCAACATCAATTATAAGTTCTAACCTGCAGTTCGTGACCCTTTATCTAACAATAGTCGCTGCGCTTCTTACCTTCATAACAGAAATGCCGCTGCGAAGATATAGCTATGAAGATGATAAGAACTTATGGAATGCAGTATATAGTGGCCTCTTTTATATAAGCATATTTTCATTATTAGTGTTCGTAGCTATGGCCTCTAGCACGCAATACCTTTTATGTCTTCCTGGATTTAGTTCAAGGAGCTTCGAGATTTTATTGACCCTTGCTTCAATAGTTGGCGCGATACCGTTTGCTTATGCATTATCGACAGCATACCACTACTATCTGTGTCAGCTGGCTAAGCATAAAGAAGAGTTCTTCAGGCTACAATTAATTGTGGCGATTCTAACGATGATACCATTCTTCCTCCTCTTGTCATTCTTCCGATAATATGATTCCTCCCCCTGCCATAAGTGATATGTCTTCACAACAGTTGTCTCAATAGCCTTTCAGCTCTATTGATCATGACAATATGAGCAGACTCAAGATAGCGTAGACTTTCTATGATCAATGGCCTTAAAGACCCCTTACAAAACGCTCTTTTCCATAGGCCAGTTTATTGTGAGATCACCACATACAAAGGCGTCATTAACGTCATCAGGTAAAAGCTTACTTGTTGCACTCGTTTTGAGATCCAACTATTGATAATGAGAACAGGCTAGCCAGGATCTCATGGTGACCTTTGCGCTTTCCCTCAACCAATGCTGACCTCAGGTGATGTCATTATTAACTCTTCCAATCAAATCAAGGCTGCAATCGCGTAAGACCTTAACACCAAACTGACGACTGACCTCATTAACCGTCTTCTCAGGTCTTCAATTTGGGCTCTATCTTACTTAGGTGCTTTCGATAGCCAGCGGTACACACTTTCCATAACGTTAATAGCCTGAAGCTTAGCTCTAGCTGTAAATGTGACGGACGTTAACGGTAATACAGAGAAGGGCGTGGAAAATGAGCTAAAGAAGCTATCAGATAATTTCTACAAGGCTGGAAGACAGCGCCTTCACACGCTGATACTAGCGATCGTTAGCTTAACAGTATCAGCTCTGTCCAGTTCTTCTCCATCCCGTGCGCTTAATGCGCTTACACAATTTACGTCGTTCGTCTTACTTTTCTATGCCTTTCTACATGGGCTCAATGTTGACACTAGTTTGATCTCTATTCTTCACGACGCAGTGCTCCTTAACTTGAAGAGGGGCGTTACTGTAAAAGCCCTAGGGAGCTCCAATGAGCAAACGTCAACCCCTTCACGCCAGCCCGGTAGCACTTTATCAAACAGGCTTGCGAGGCTGACCAGGGACCCGGATTTAATCTTACGATTATTTTTGGCCTCTTACATAATAGAGTTTATCGGACTCTTTAACATAATATTCAACTTAATAACTAGAGTTTCAGGTCTCTCCATACAATTACAGCCTCTCTTGAGCGCCTTCTCTATGATCGTACCGATCTCTGCATCAATACTTCTGGGCCTGAGCCAGTGGAGCGTGAGCACGGCGGTCAGAGGCTCGCTGGAATCCAGCTGCACATCTGCATGGCTTGAGATGCTTAAGGAAGTTAGAGTGCTCCTATTCGCGACCTTTATGAGCATTCTATTTATATATGTATATTCATTTTACCTGATACCTATGTCGCTAACCCCCAGCACGAGAGCTAGCTATATATTAGGAGACTCGTTTTACTTTGGTTCAGGACTAGGCTTACTGGCGTCTCTCGCGTTTCTGCTGATGTTACTAACGTTAATTAGAGACTTTATACACCTCGTATGCTCACGGGAACAAACACAGGAAAATAAAGGGTAAATTAGGGGAACGGCGACATTTATAACACACGGTGAGGGATCATACGCCGCATAAGGCAGAGGGGAGGCGTGAGCCCAAGCCGTGGGCCGCAGGCCTGCTTAAGCTCAGCATAATCCTCTTCGCAATGATACCCTTCTACTTCTTCATGAGCGGCTTCTTCACAACCTATATGGCTACGGGCGCCGCGCGGGAGATAGGCGTCTGCATGCCCGATGTGCTCCTAGTCCTGCTAGTGCTCACTGTCGTGGCCCTTGGAAGCCTAGGCGGCGGCCTCAGGGGCTTTCATGAGAGGGGCTGGCTTGGTCTGGCTGGCGGAGGGCTCATAGCTACTGCCATGTCGCTTATCCTCCTTGACGCCTCGGAGGGCAGGGCTGCGACGTAACGCTCTTCAAGGTCGCCCTCCTGGTGGCCGCCCTGGGCTTCACGCTCCTGGGCCTGAGCCTCTTCAGGCTCGGCGTCCTCCTCCTAAGCCCTCTCCTCATAGCCGGGGGCCTCATGATGACCGTGCCCTTCCTGGTGACCTTCATACCCGCCGTCTACGATGGCTTCGCTAAGGCGCCGGGGCACCCCCTGGCGGCAATAGCTGGGCTCCTGCTCAGCTCCACGAATATAGCTGCAACGGGCTTTCTGATGTTCCTGTGGGACTCGCTAGGCCTCGTCTTCAGCTACACGGGCCTCACGAGGCTTAGGAGGAGAAGGGTCCTGGTCAAGGTTGTGGTCAAGAAGTGATAGCTGTCATAAGGCACTTCTCCTAAGCGAATCCTTAAGCGCTGGCTTAGGACGTAAGCAGGGCCCTTCGCACGGGACAGGTCATCTTAGCTCTGATCTTTGACAACTGATGAGCGCTCCTTCCTCGGCCTGAGGGGTCACTAGATAGGACTAAGCCCTTAATGGCGAAAGGGCTAAAAATCGCGGGAAGCTCATAAAGTTCGGTAAGACCTTGGCCTTAGGCCAACCCTCAGGCTGGTTCATCTACAGGCCTCCCTTCAACGGATTCGATGACCTCAGGAAGGTCGTGGACTGGCTTAAGGGCCTTAAGGGGACGCCGTACATCTGCGTCTTCCCAGGGTCCCCTGAGCACTGGTACTGGTCCCTGAGGTACTCGCTTGAGGGGGAGCCCGGCTACGTCCTGTGGGGCGACAAGGCTACCGAGGGGAAAGGGTCCCTAGACGACGTTTTCGGCTTTCCCTTCAAGAACCTTGTTCAAGCTTACGAGGAAGGTCACCTCAAAATAGAGAAGAGTGTCATCAAAGGTCTGAAGGAGGACCTAGGCCAGGTGAAGCCTGCGATAGGCCTCTTCTATGCGGCGGATATCTCTCAGTACCTCGGCTTTGGCCTTGTAACCGACGTAACGCTTGACGCCTACAGGAACTTCAGGGGCTGGAGCGAGGACAAGGGCGCCTGGCTCCTGAGGTGGAGGACGAGGGTCCTCTGGCTCGATAGCGTTGTTGAGGACCTGCTCAGGAGGACCAGCAACTATAAGGACTTTGAGAATGGGCTAAAGGACAGGCTAAAGAAAGACAACCTTAAGCTCGCTGAGGACCTTAGCAACTTGCGTTTCAAGAGGGAAAATCTGTGCTTCAAAAAAGAGGAAATCAGCGAGGAGGCATGGGGTAAGCTCAGACAAATAATCAGTGATAGCAGAGAGGTTGAGAGGATCGTTAAGCTTTACAGCGAGGTAGTGCAGTCGCCTCCTATTGTACGGGTCCCTGGGCCTGCTGTTAAGCGTGAGGGGTGCACCCCAAGGGCCCTGGACGCCAGCTCATACAACAAGGCCATGGATGAGGTCAGGAAGGAGCTTTACCTCGATGATGGCACTGCCAAGAGGTTCGTTGCGGCCGCCTCGCTTGGCAACGTGCTCCTGGTGGGCCCGCCCGGCGTCGGCAAGACCAGCCTGGCCATCCGCTTCGCCAAGGCGCTCACGGGCTGCGACCCCATGGTTAAGGTCGCCAACGCCCTCTGGTTCAGGAGGGACGTGATAGGCGGCGAGACGTTAGAGAACGGCAATGTAGGGTGGAGGTCAGGCTTCATAATAGAGGCCTACAACAGGACCGCGGAGGCCCTTGAGAGGCTGGGCAACAGGGACTTCCTGGTGTTCCTTGTAATTGATGAGCTCAACAGGGCTGACGTGGACAAGGCCTTCGGCGACTTCTTCGCCATGTTCCTATCGCCGTACCCTGAGGAGTGGCACGTACCTGAGGAGCTGGTCGATGAGGTAAGGGCGTACAGCCACAGGGACAAGGAGGCTGAGGACTTCCTAAACCACTATGGAAAGCACGGGGATGAGCCCCTCAGGCACATAAGGATAGTGGCAACCATGAACCTAGCCGACGTCAGGAACCTCTTCATGGTCGGCGAGGCCCTCACCAGGAGGTTCACGGTGATAGAGGTGCTCTGCCCAGGAGGCGATAAGGACCTGGACAAACTGTTGAGTGATGGCCTAGAGGAGCTGGGCAAGGCCCTGCCAGGCCTTAAGGACAGAATAAAGTCGCTAGTGTCCTGCGTCCGCGGGAAGGTTAATGATAAGGGGCTCTGCATACCGCCAAGCGCTGTCAAGGCGGCCCTGAAGCTCCTCTCGAAGGACTACAGCATGAACCCAGGAGGAGTCAGCTCGGACTCCGTCCTAAAGGACTTCGCTGGCTACCTGCAGCTCTCCATGGGCCTAGTGATCGGTGAGGAGAGGAAGAATACGCTTAGGAACACCGTAAATGAGTGCCTTGGGCAGGGCAGGCAACAGATATGAAGTCCAGGGATCTGAAGAAGAGGATAAGGTACATGGCCAGGATGGTGGCCAGGAGCTACCTTAGAGGCCTGCCGAGCTCTGAGGCCGTCCTTGACAGGCTACTTAAAAAGGCCGGCAAGACATATGAGGTGGAAGAGCTTACAAGGGCCTACCTCACGGCGTGGCTTGCCAGGGTCGCGGCCAGCGACCTGAAGAGTGTTGTTGAGGACGCCAGGAGGGACAGGCTGCTCTACAGACAGTTCCAGGTGGTCTATGACAGCACCTCCTGGGGACCCATTGATGTGGCCAGGACCATAGCAGTTTACCCAGGGGGCCTCCAGGCCTCCATGACTTACGTGCCGGCCTTCAGTTCCCCTGAGCTGATACTGCTCGGGGAGATAGTCAGCAGGTCCCTGAGGGTCCTTGACGAAGTGATGCAGGGGCTGAGGGTGCTGGCTCAGGCTGAAGGAGAGGACCCCCTCCTGAAGGAGCTAAACGGCGCCGTGAGGAGGCTTGAAGGAGCGGTTGACAGGCTGAGGGCGGAGGCTGAGGGCCTCCAGGGGTATCCGGTGCCGCTGAGCGATGAAGAGCTCAGGGCAGAGTGGGAGAGGCTGAGCCCCTACGCCCCCCGCTGGCTCTCAAGGGCCTGGGACGCCTACAGGCTGCTTAAGTACTTGAGGGAGGGCATACGGGTGGCCCAGCCGCCGCTCAGGGGCGGCAGGTACCTCCTGGTGATGCTTGCCTGGAGGCTCTACGAGCTCTACGTGGCCGGGATAGTGCTTGAGGCCCTTGGAGAGCTGGGCTACAGCGTGAAGAAGGTTGAAGTCAACAGGTTCGTACTTACGAGGGACAATGAAGCGGTTGAGCTCCTGCTCAACAGCGACATGGAGGGGTCAAGGCTGTTAAGCGTTGACAGCGATAAGGAGACGGCCAAGAAGGCGAGGGGGAGGCCTGACATAAGCCTGTGGAAGATTAAGGACAGGGAGCGCGAGAGGCTGCTTGTCATCGAGTGCAAGTTCTCGGACAGCCCCCCTTACCTCACGGCGGGCAGGTTCAAGGCCATGGCCTACCTATACGAGTACGGCGCCCAGGCGGGCGCCCTCGTCTTCCCTGAGCTTAACGAGAACAGAGCCTATGACAATGAGGACGAGGGGACCAGGGGCCTCTGGAGGAGCTTAACGAAGGAGGGCGGGCTTCTCTGTATGAGCCTCAGGGATGGCACGGGCCAGGCCCTTTACCTCCTTAGGGTTGACCCGGCCGAGGGAAATGATGCCGAGGAGGCCTGGGAGGAGGCGAAGAGGAGGGTCATGACGGTCCTTGGGGGGTTCCTCAGGCCAGCGTCTAAGCCTTGTACGGGCCAAACCGCCTTTGAGGAGGCTCTGGGCCTCACTGGCTAGACCCTACCAACCTGGACCTCGTTAACTCCCCAGTTAACAACAACTTAGGCCTCTGGCAGCACGAGGCCACAGGACCTTGAGGCCGAGAGCAAGGGAAAGAGGTCGGAGTTCGTGATAAGGGTCAGGCCGAGGCCGAAGGCCAAGGCCCCTCAGACCTGATGCCCTACCTAAACCTTTGACGTAGGTTGCCCTATTGCTCTCAGCGGGCCGGTTGAGCCCTACAGCTTCATATTTCCACGCAAATTTGTGTGGAAGCAACTGGCACGTAGCTTTGCAATAGGGTCTATAAGGCAAAGGTCGTCGTGAATCAGCTGTACGAGCTGGATTAATTAAAATGTGTGAGCAGCCAAGGATACGAAGGGTGTCCTTGGGTAAATCTCTCATCGCAACAACGCTAGGTCTAACTGCTGTGACGTCACGAGCTTTTTAGTTTCAGCCTTCAGAACTTAAGGACCGTCCTCGATTGCTTAGTAATTTTAATTTACTAAAACTTTAACATTTCTTAGGCTTACATCGAGAACATCGTGACCGAGAACAGCACATATAGTTACTTTGAGTAGGCCTTTTCAAAAGGCTTGGCCAATCGCGCCAGGTAGTCAATCACCGCCGCGGTCTGTCTGCATAAATATATGGCGTCTGCCATGGTTGGGTTAAATGCAGCGGATGGTTCTTCTCCAGTGTGCGGCTGTTCATGAATGAACTTACTCATAATACAGTACAGTTTTTCAACGATATTATAAACTTTTTCTAGGATCTCAGCATAGACTTTCTTTGTATCTTCATCATACTTGTTGAGTATGTAGTCCCTTATATGTTCCTCATGCTCCTTACTCTTGTTAGCGTCTTCGGGATTGCTGGTCTCCTTCCATCTCTTCTTGATGACATCCAATGCCTTTCTGCAATTCATCACAGCGCCATCAGGATTTAATCGTTCAAGCTCCTCAAAAGCGTTCTTGAGGTCTTTAACCGCGGTCTCTAGCGGCCCTGCGCTCTCCAAGGCGTTAATCTCGAGCGCTATTCTAATTTCCTCAAAATATTTGGCTTCTTTAAGTATTTTTGCAACATCATCAGGTTTCAAAACTATGTATGGAGAGCCTTTTTCTGCTTTGATAACAATGGGTTGAGTTTCTAGCAATAAAGGTGTTATCATTTGTGAATGAAACGCTATGGCGTGAGGCATCGGTTGTGGGATCCTATCAGAGGTCATAAGTTCTACATGCAGAGCCGGCTGGGCCTGCTCCTTCCTGTTTGTAGCTATTTCCATAAGTGCGTCAAGGATCCTCTTATTAATGGGTATCTGAAGTTCGACTCCTTTGTAGTCACAATGGGCCCTAGAAATATCGGGAGAATATTCAGGACAACAATCTTTTGGCACCATTAGCCAGTAAAGCTCACCTTTATAGACATTACTCAAGAAAGGATCGCACCTCCTATCTTCGAGATACTTACAGAGCGACACGTTATAGACGAGCTTAGGTATTACTATAAACTGTAGCTGTTGATAGTCAGATGGTGATAGCCTAACGTCGATGCTCAGATCGAAGGTCAAAACAAGGGTATCATCCATAACATGGTGGCTCTTGTACGTAGCTACGATCATTGCTTGCTCTGAGCCCGGCATAAAGCCAACCAATTATTATAGATTTTAGCCTTTTAATAAAGTTTTCGCTTTAACGGAATTGAGAGCGTGCTTGGTGAGGATATCCTATAAGGCCTTTACATACATCCTTTACACGACTTTATCTCAGGTCCTTAAGTGAAGCGTATCGGTTACATAGCAAAGGTCCTCTAAACTATGGTTAAAGGTGTGAATAGAGGTGGCTAGGCTTCTTAAAGACGCAGCAAGCCCTCCTTTGCTGATAGAATTCCATCAAGTTTCCAGGATCCCATAGCTATTAAATTTCCAGAGCCGTTGTTTATTCCTTAGCCCTCAATACGTCTCTCGCGACTTTGTCCACCAGCGAGGCTACAGCATCTACGTCCTTTTCCTCTATGGTGTTGTCCCACAGCCTTATGAACATGCCTTTGCCAAGGCACCTTATCCATGATAATATACGGTAGGGATAGGCACGGCGTCTGCTCAAGGGGAGGCGAGACGTGGCACAGGGATTTAGCTGCCTGCTACAACCTCCTCCTGAGGGCCCTAGGGCGCCTGGGGGCGTCAGCCCTGGCCTGGGCCCTCCTCCCTCGCCTTCCTCTCCGCGTACTCCCTGAGCTTGGGGTAGAGGGCGCAGAGCTTTGAGATGGCCTCAGCCAGGGCGTAGGCCTTCCTTGAGGGCAGGCTGCCGCCCCCCATCTGCTCCTCTATGGCCCTGGCTATTTCCACTATGTAATTAGCTGCCCTCGCCCCCTCAAGCTCACTTATAAGGCCCTTGAGCTGCAGGCCCAGGTCAGCGTGCTGGCCCACAACATAGGTGTACTCCTTGGCGCCTAAGTAGCACTGCTTTGTCCTTTTCCTGCCGTTCTCCTCAATTTCGTGGACGGCGTAGTAGTAGACGTGGCCCCTTATCACGCGCTGCCCAACCCAGTCTATGGGCCTCCCGCACCTTGGGCACCTGTCCCCAGGCCTGAGGCCCTCCACACCCACGGCCCGCCCACCCCACGCCACGGGGGCCAGCCCTGCCTTTTATGACTTCTTGAAAATTTACAAGATGGCTTGGGACAGCCGTGGCGTGGTCGTAGGGGTAGCGCGAGGGCGTGGCAATCGGCTGGGCTCGGGGCTGGCTGACGTGGCAGGTAAGATTACAGCGCTTGGGGGGCACCTTGAGGGGGCGCCGCGCACAATACTAGTAATAGGATACACAGGGGCGGGCAACCCACGGCATCAGCTTGACCATCTTGTAAATTTACGAGACTGACGTTAGGGCGCACGGCCGCGGGGGGTGCGAGGAGGGAGCCTGCCTGCAGGGCGTGGGTGGACTAGGTAGATGAAAAAGACATGGAAAAGGACCGGCCCAGAGGCCCCTAGGGGCCTCACTGGCCTGACTGCTGGCCCGTGAGCTTCTGGAGCATGAGGTAGATCTTGTTGCCTATCACCGACGAGCTCGGTATCAGCACCACCGTGCCGTCCTGCTTCCTCACCTTGGTGAACAGGGAAGTTACGTCCTCAACTATGCCGTCCTCTCCCAGTATGTTGACGTGGTCGCCTACCTTGAAGGGCCTTGCGCCCATCAGGAATATGCCGGCCACCGCCTGCCCCGCGACCTGCTGCATGGCGAAGCCCACCACTATGCCCAGGAAGCCGCCTATGGTCAGGCCGCCAATGCCTCCGACCGCCGCTCCGACCACTGCCGCTATTATTGCAATTATGCCTATGATCCTCATCATGTTCTTGAAGGCAACAGCCGTCGGATGGTCGTACTTGCCCCTCATGGTCCAGTATATGAAGTCGGCGAATGAGTTAACTATGTACCAGCCGAAGGCCAGGACCAGTATGGCGTTGACGTACTTTAAGTAGGCAATGACGTGAAACCGCGACATGAGGAACTGCAGGGCTGCAGCGACGATGACGTAGACGACTATGTAGACGATCATCTTAGTTAGGGCCCCTCCTGCCCTCTTGCCCGCCTCAAGAGGGGTCACTGCCCCCTCCTGCTGCTGTTGCTGCGCCGCCATAGCTCATCATATAATGTAAATGCTGGGGCTAAATTTAAATGTTGCTATTTTATTACAAAAATAATTATTAGAAGGCGCGATCACTTAACATTTTTAATAATTAAAAGTTTCTAAACACTAAGGCGAAGGGGGACGCGGTGCCCTTATACGCCCTGCCGTGGAACTCTATTGGGAGCACTGTAAGGCCTGAGGCAAGCGCGAGCCAGCTGAGGCCAGAGGAGGGTCAGCCCCCACGGGCCCCTGGGCTTGGACCTCTGTGGAGGGCGGCGTGGCCTCAGCCGCTCCCTCGCCAACGCAGGTCACGTCGCAGCACGGACGTGGACGTAAGTTCCCTGACCTAGCAAAGACTTATTAGTGTAGAATGTGGAAAGCGATGTATACAGGGACGACGCCTTGCTGGAGGCCATAGACCTCGTTAAGTCCTTCGGCAGGATGAGGGCCGTCGACGGCTTCTCCATGAACATAGAGCCTGGGACAGTTAAGGCCCTTATAGGCCCCAACGGGGCCGGGAAGACCACTTTCATTAACCTGGTAACCGGCGTGCTGAGCCCTGACTCGGGCAGGATCAGGGTGGACAGGAGGTGCCTGCTCAGGCTGGCCCCCTACGAGAGGGCCAGGGCCGGGGTGGCCAGGACCTACCAGATACCGAAGCCCTACCCCAACCTGACGGTGCTGGAGAACGTGCTGGTCTCAGCCTACTTCGCAGGGGGCCTGAGGGGCGAGGAGGCCGTCAGCGCGGCCGAGGAGGCGCTGAGGTTCGTCGGGATATCATCATTGGCTGACAAGCTGGCGTCCGAGCTCAACGCGGAGCAGCAGAAGCTCGTGGACTTCGCGAGGGCCCTGGCCTCAAGGCCCAAGTACGTGCTAATTGACGAGATAGGCGCCGGCCTCGGCCCCGAGGAGCTTGAGGGCCTGGCCTCCAGGATCAGGAACCTGGCCAAGCAGGGGATGGGGGTCCTCTACGTTGGACACATAATGAAGATGGTCAGTTCCGTGGCGGACTGGGTTGTCGTCATGAACGAGGGCAGGAAGGTCGCCGAGGGGACCTATGATGATATAGCCTCAAATGAGGAGGTCATAAAGATCTACCTCGGTGAGAGGCATGCCTGACCCGCTCCTCGAGGTTAAGGGCCTCTACGCGGGCTACGGCAGCCTAATAGTAGTCAGGGACGTCAGCTTCAGCGTCAATGAGGGCTCCACGACGCTGATACTGGGACTTAACGGCGCCGGCAAGACCACTACGCTTAAGGCCATAGCTGGCATAGTGAGGCCCGCGAGGGGCTCGGTGCTCTTCAGCGGAAAGAACATAACTAGCTGGCCGCCTCACGCGAGGGCGAGGGAGGGCATAGTCATGATCACTGACAGCCCCGTCTTCTTCAACATGAGCGTGGCCGATAACATAAAGCTGGCCGCCTCGCCTAGGCACTACAGGGACCCGGGGGAGGCGGTGAAGGAGGCCCTTAGCTACTTCCCCGACCTGGCTAGGCTGGTCAACCTGAAGGCCTCGGCCCTCTCAGGGGGGCAGAGGAAGATGCTGGCGATGGCTATGGCCATGGTGGCGAGGCCGAGGCTCCTGCTGCTGGACGAGCCCTCCACGGGCCTCTCGCCGGTCATGGTCATGAAGGTGATATCATATGTGAGGAAGCTCAAGGAGATGGGCATAACCATCCTCCTGGCGGAGCAGAACCCGTCATTTATAGAGCTGGCGGACCACGTGATGGTTATGGAGATGGGGAGGGTCAAGCTCTACGGCGCCGCCGAGGAGGTAGGAAAGCTGGAGGAGGTCAGGAGGACCTTCTTCCAGGTGACCTAGGGCAGCCTGGCCTTGGCCCTCCTGTTCAAAAGGTCCACCAGGCCGTTGGGCATCAACAGTATGAGCGCTATCAGTATCGCCCCGAAGACCAAGGGGAGGTAGTTAGAGTAGACCGACACGTTTATGAAGTTATATATCACGTTGAGGACGAGGGTCCCGATGAGGGGGCCCGTGAGGGTCCCCGCCCCGCCAAATATGGCGTAAGCTATGACATATACGTTGAAGGAGACGGAGAACACGGTGTCGGGGTAGAAGAAGGTCACGTACCAGCCGTTCATGGCCCCCGCCAGGGCCGCCATGAGCGCGCTCAGGACCCACGCGATGCCCCTCAGCCGCGGCACGTTAACCCCGTCGAGGGCGGCCGTTATCACGCTGCCCCTTATGGCCCTGAGGCCCAGCCCATACCTGCTGAACTTTATCGCCGCCGTGACAGCGACAAAGGCCAGGAGAAGGGCGAGCGTGATGTAGTACGTCAGAGTCGGGTCGTAGATGGGGGCCAGCGACGCCCCCTCGCCCGCGCCCGTCCAGTGGGCCAGGAGCGAGGAGTCCACAAGGTAGTAGACCCCCATGAGGGCCGCCAGGGTCGCTATGGCGAAGTAGTGCGACCTCAGCCTGAAGAGGGGCAGGAGGACCACGGCGAGGCCAAGGGTTATCGCTACTGCGAAGAGGAAGCTCAGGGCCTCCCCCATCCCCAGCCTCAGGCCTATGTAGACGCCGTAGGCCCCGAGGCCGTAGAAGACGCTGTAGCCGAAGGGCAGGTAGCCAGTCATCCCATATATGAGGTTAATGCCGTAGGCTAACAGCATGAAGATCATGGTCGTGAAGAAGAAGGGCCTGTTCGGGTAAGCCAGGGGGCCCAGGAGGAAGATCGCCGCCGTGACCGCCAGCAGCACGGCCAGCTGTATGAGCCTCCTCGTGCTGAGGCCCACAGGGGGCTCCCTCGACATGACTTTACACCTCCCTCTCCGGCTTGCCCAGGATGCCGCCAGGCTTGGCGACTATTATAGCGAGGAGGGCGAAGAACACTATGGGGTAGGCCAGGTAGGGAAGGAAGACCTGCAGCAGCTGGTAGGCGACGCCGAAGACCAGCCCGCCCACCACTGAGCTGAGGGGGTCGCCGAGGGCGCCTATTATGACTATAACGAAGGCCAGGACTGTGATGAACGTGCCCTCTGCAGGGTAGATGTAGCCGATCACGTAGGGAGCGAGCACGCCGGCCATGCCGGCCAGGGCGAAGCCGAAGGCGAAGGCCATGAGGGTCACGAGCCTTGAGTTGATGCCGAGGGCCAGGGCCTGCTCCTTGTTCTGCATTATCGCCCTGGTGGCCCTGCCCATCCTAGTCATCTGCAGGTAATAGTAAGTTACGCCGAGCATGGCCGCTGACAGGGCCGTCATAACCAAGAAGGCCTTCGGCACTCCGTGGCCAAGCACGTAGAAGGTCCCTGAGACGAGGGCGGAGAAGGGCAGCGACGTCGGGTAGTAGCCAAAGGCCAGCGTGGCGGCGGACTCTATTATCATGGAGAGCCCAAAGAAGGCGATGAAGGAGAACATCTCTGGGTCGGAGCTGACCTCCAGCTTAGGCACGAACAGGTAGTAGACGCCTACCCCGAGCACGAAGAAGAGGGGAAAGGCCACGACGAAGGCCGCCAGGGCGCTCAGGTGGGCTGAGGAGAACATGGTGAGGGCGAGGTAGCCGCCGAGGACTATCAGGTCGCCGTGCGCTATGTTAATCATCCTGACCACGCCGAAGACCATGTTGAGCCCCAGCGCCATGAAGGCGTAGAAGACCCCCTCCAGGAGGCCCACGACGAGGGCGTAAACTGTAAGTGAAAGGGCAGCGCTCAGCCCCTCACACCTCCACTTTTCGGCCACCAAGCCTCCGCGCTAGTATTTTAACCCTTAATAACTTTGCCTACATTATGTTGCTCTATTATGGCTGCAGCATTATATACAGTTTTGCATTCCACATTTTTAGACTCCACTTATAGTAGGACTATCCGCGAGGTCTAAGGCTTGAGGGCTAGGAGGTCTATCTCAACTGTTGCCCTGGCGACCATCATAATTGTGGTGGTAGTGGTAGCGGCGGTCGGAGGCTACATGGCTTACGTCTCGACAAGGCATCACGTTACTACCACGACTACAACCACGCCCACGACGACTACTACAACAACGTCTACAACTACGTCTACATCAACAATCACTCCCACGACAACGACGTCTGCACCTACGTATATAACGATCGGCGTGGTCTACGACTCCACAGGCTCCTACGCTACATCCTCTATGCCTGAGTACGAAGGGTTAGAGCTCTGGGCCAACTGGGTCAACAGCCACGGAGGGATCTACGTTAAGGAGTACGGCAAGAACCTAACAGTTAAGATCATAGCCCTCGACGCCGGGAGCAACTCGCAGACGGCCCTCAGCGACTACGAGCAGCTGGTAGATGTTGACCACGTCGATATACTTGTGGCCGACTTCGGCTCGGTCATGACGGCGCCGGGCGTGAGCTTCACCAACTCCAGCCACGTGCTGTTCTGGGACGTGACGGGCAGCTCCTTCGCCTTCTTCGTTAACAACAACTACATAGTGCTCACGAGCCTGCCCGTCTCGCCCTACTTCATCCTCTACGTGCCTGGCTTCCTGCACACGCTCGGCATACACAACGTGGCCGTCATATATGACGAAAACGACTTCAACGCCTACCAGTCATACTTCCTGGCGCCTGGCCTTAAGTCGTATGGGATCAACGTGATCTACAACACCAGCGTACCGACCTCGACGTCTGACTACTCGAGCATAATCGCGACCCTTGAGACCCTTCACCCGCAGGCAGTCTTAGAGCTCGGCTACCCGACCAACGACATAGCCTTCCTGAACCAGCTGGCCAGCGCGCACGCCTGCTTCCCGCTGGTCCTGACGAACTTCCCAGGCCAGCTGCTGCCGACCTTCCTCAGCCAGGTGGGAGCTAACATGAACGGCACGTTCACCCTGGCCTACCCGCCCATAGTTAGCTACACGCCGCAGCTCGCGGCGAAGCTCGGGCTCAAGTGGTGGGGGCCGACCTATGAGGAGTTCGCCTCCCTTTGGGAGAGCACCTACCACACCCCGCCGAACTTCCTGGCCATAGCGGGCTTCAACGCAGGGCTCATAATAGAGGGCGCCATAATTAACGCCGGCTCGCTCAGCCCGTCAGCGCTGAAGGCCGCGGTCCTTAGCAACTTAAGCGGGAAGGTCATGACCATTGACGGCATATTCAACGTGACCTCCAACGGGATGCAGGTCGGCGAGAACCCGATACCGGCGCAGGTCTGGGTCTGGCCCAACGGCACCACCACCGTCAACCTGCTCTACCCGTCATCGTATAAGAATGGGACAGCTGTATACCCCGCCCCATGTCCGCCTTAATATAACTTAAGATCTTAATTTCTTTTTAATTTTTTATTTTATTTCTTTATAATACATACTCGACTACCTTCTCAACGACCTCTATTAGTTCCCAGCAATCCCAGCAGTGCGTCTAAGGGGTTCAGCTCTCATACAGGTTCACGTTGCCTTACGGTCATAGCCTCATCCCTGTTCCCCCGCGCCCCGCTCGGGATTTCATCGGGCTTGGGGGCGCTCAGGGCCACCCCAGGGGCCCCACATCTTGAGTGCTCGGTTACGTACCTCCTGTTGTATATGCTGATTGCGGTGACAACTTATAAAACTATATGAAAGTTGAAACAGTTACGTAGGGCGCTGAGCGCAGGTTCTCAGGAGGGTGAGAGCCGAAGTCAGGAGGCCCCTGAGGGGTTGACGTCATAAGCGATGCCCACGACGCCCGTAGAGGCTCCCAGGGTAAGGTCGACTTTGAACTGCCAACAACCAGCTTTCACCGATGGCTGTGCTCCCGGCCATAGAGGTCGTCAGGCCGGGCTTCAGAGAGGGCGTTAGTTGCCCTCTCTGGTAGTAACACTTTACAATTAGTATTTAGATGCTATTAAAGTCTATTTTATTTAAGAATATATTAAATTAATATCGACCCTTAAAAGCGACTTCACAATACTGTTCATTAGACCCTTTTAGATGGGTGGGACGTCTATGGGAAGTGATCAGGGACCTGAGGAGAGGGGTTCTAGGTTCAGGGACGCCTTCAAGGACCTGGGCGAAGTATTCCGCATGTTCTACATAGAGACGGTGCCCTCCTACGGCAACAGCTTCTGGTTCCAGATAGGCTTCTACGTAATGGTGCTGGCCATAGTGCTCGCCGTCACGGGGGCAATAATGATGTTCTTCGGCCCCTACTGGTGGAACTACAGCGTGGCCGGCATGTACGTGAGCCAGATACACTTCTGGGCAGCTGAGATACTGGTCACGCTGCTCTTCGTTCACGCGTTTGTCAACTTCTCGACCAAGGCATACGCTAAGAGGAAGGACATGTGGGTCCTCGGCGTTATAATGCTCTTCTTAGTTTTGCTGGAGTACGCCTTCGGCATAGGCCTCAACAACAACATAGTGTCCCAGTACAACGACAAGAGCGGGGCCGGCCTCTGGAACGCCCTCGGCGTGGGCTGGTTCGTCAACCCTGAGAACTTCGGGGCCGTCCTGGGCTGGCACACCATAATCGTGCCCGGCGTGCTGATGCTCCTGGCAGGGGCCCACTTCATGCTCACCTGGAGGAGGGGCCTTGCGAGGCCCCACAGGCCTGAGATAAGGTACTCCATGGTTAAGGCTAACCACAGGAAGATGTTCATAGGGGCCGGCGTCCTGGTGGTAGTAGTGGTCGCCATGGGCCTCGTCCTTGGGCCCCTGTGGGCCTACCCCTTCATACCGGCGCTCAACGCCCAGTGGGCAGCCCAGCACTACCCTGACCTCTTCGCGGCCACGCTGTTGCAGGAGTACAACTACACCTCCGGCACCGCGACCTACGCTAAGTACACGGTGTTCGGCTACGTAAACCCCTACAGCTACAAATGGGACAACATAACCTACGTCAACACGAGGGAGGTCTACGTCGTGAAGCCTTACGAGATGCTGATCAACATGACCAACGGCACCAACTACCTGGCCGAGTTCCAGGCCGAGCCAAGCTCCGTGCAGTTGGCTCAGCTGAATGCCGCCTACAAATACTTCAGTAACAACGGCTCCATAACGGCCGCGCTCCACAACGCCTCAAACCCAATAGAGGTCGTGGCCGCCCAGCTGACCCTCATGGCCCAGTCAGGGCTCTACGACGGGGCCCTCACCCAGGAGACCTGGGACCACAGCAGCCTTAACCAGCTCTACGAGATAAGGCTCATCACCGACACTGGGCTACTGCACACTATAGAGGGCTTCAAGTACCACCTGCACGAGTACTTCATGGGCATGATAAAGTTCAACGTGGAGCCGTGGCAGATAGGCAGCTACTGGCTGGCCCCCTACGACGCCCTGGAGGCCTGGGGAGATCACATACCGTGGTGGCACACGCTCTACAACGCGTCCGTGGCCCTAGCGTTCTTCATAATAGTTCTGTTGCTGCCATGGATACCTGGCCTGAGGAACCTGCCTGACTACCTGAGGCTCTACAAGATATTCTGGAACAGGTACACCATACCTGAGATGAGGAAGCAGGAGGCCAGGAAGGGCAGGTAACTCCTTAGCGGTGTGAGCTTTTTTCTTTCCCATGTTATCACTATTATGGGCTCCTCCTAGGCTGCAGGAGGGCCCTAGGGAGGCCCTGCCGCTGCTCGTGACGGGAAATTCAAATAAGGCCTCATCACAACACGCGGCGTAGGTGCGGTCCTGTGAAGGTACACCGCGAGTGAGGACGTACGTGCCTGGCCTTGACGAGATACTCTACGGCGGCATACCGGAGAGGAGCGCGGTGCTGATCTCAGGCGGCCCCGGCACGGGGAAGTCGATACTGGGCAAGCAGTTCCTCTACAACGGGCTCACCAGGGGCGAGCCCTGCGTCTTCGTGGCCCTGGAGGAGCACCCCGCTGCTACAAGGAGGAGCTTCAGGCACTTCGGCTGGGACGTAGACAGGTACGAGAGGGAGGGCAGGTGCGCCATAGTTGACGCCTTCACCGCCGGCGTGGGGGGCGGCGGCCCAGAGGGAGAGGTACCTGGTGAAGGACGCCGACAACGTCCACGAGCTGATAGACGTCCTGAGGCAGGCCATAAAAGACACGGGGGCGCAGAGGATAACATTGACTCGATGAGCACCCTCTACCTGACCAAGCCGGCGGTGGCCAGGTCAATAGTCATGATGCTCAAGAGGGTCATAGCGGGCCTCGGGGCCACGGCCATGTTCGTCAGCCAGGTCTCTGTGGGCGAGAGGGGCTTCGGGGGGCCAGGGGTTGAGCACGCCGTTGACGGCATAATAAGGCTCGACCTGGACGAGGTTGAGGGGAAGCTCTACAGGTCCATAGTCGTCTGGAAGATGAGGGACGCCAAGATAAGCATGGTGAGGCACCCCATGGACGTAACGGACGAGGGGGTCGTGGTCCAGTGGGACAAGTACCTCAGGGTCACGGGCGTCTCGGTTAGCGTGCAGCCGCTGCCGAAGGAGGAGGTCGAGGAGATGAGGAGGGCCGTGGAGGAGGCAGAGAAAGAGGTCAGGAAGGCCGCGGCGGCCGAGGAGGAAGAGGGGTGAGGCCTTCAAGGGCCCTTTCGCTGGGCGCTGAGGGCCTGAGCGCGGGACCCCTCGCATATAGTGAAGTTATTTAAGGTCCAAGGCCCCGTCATCGGCGGGCTCGGCTTGAGGCTGCTGCTAATAAGTGACGCCCACGGCAACCCTTACGCCCTTAAGGCTGTACTTGAGGCGGAGAGGTACGACGAGGTCCTGTTCCTGGGCGACGCGGTAGACTACGGACCCAGGCCGGCCGAGGTCATAGATCTACTGAGGTCAGCCGGCGCTAGGATGGTGATGGGGAACCACGACAACGCCGTCGCCTTCGGCGTGGACTGCATGTGCGGCGAGGAGACCCACTGGGTGAGCGTCTTCTTCAGGGCCAACTACACCGTTAAGCTCGTCAGCCCTGAGCAGGTTGCCCACCTGAGGTCGCTGCAGGAGAGGGTAACCCTTGACCTCGGCCCCATGGGCAAGGCGCTGGCGGTCCACGGCTCCCCCTCCAGCCCCCTCTACGGCTACCTGTACCCATGGCTTGACGACGAGTCGCTGAGGAAGGCGCTGACGAGGAGCGTGAGGCTCTCAGGGGGCCAGGGCGGCGGCGACCTTGCCTATGATGTCTACCTCGTGGGGCACACCCACTACCAGTTCGCCAGGAGGGTATACGGCAGGCTGCTCGTGAACCCTGGGAGCGTAGGGCAGCCGAGGGACGGCGACCCCAGGGCCGCCTACGCGGTGATAGACACTGACAGGGAGGGCGTGGAGCTCAGGAGGCTTAAGTATGACGCCGAGAGGGTCGTTAAGGAGCTTGAGGCCCTCGGCGTGCCCGAGCCCTACCTGGGCGCCCTCAAGGTCATGTTCCTCGAGGGCGTCACGCCGAGGAGGCCTCCAGGAGTCCAGGGCTGAGGGCCTGGTCGCTCGGGGGCTCTGTAACTGTTACCACCGATATGGGCAAAGGCTGTAATAATTAATGCTTGCCGATGTGTTAGCCCTTAGTTACGTCTTAAGACTGATCGCAGGTCTACTCCTAGCTGGGCCTCGTGAGTGACGGCGGTCTTAGCCCCTTCTTTATAGTAGGGCCGCTCGCTTCCAGGGGTTTAGGCTTCATTGGGCTTGATATAGCTTGATATCAAGCCCTCTTCCCTTGGCTTCACAGCCCTCAGGGCCCCTTTCATAGGCCCTCCTGGCCTCCTCATGACGCCCAGCGCTCTCCAGGCATATCGCCAGTCCATGCCACGCGCCAGGGTTCTCGCCATCGCATGAATTAATGTACGCCTCGTAAAGGACCTTGCCGACGTCATACCTCATTAGGCAGATGGAGGCCTCAGCGATCTTGTAGAGGCTCCTGCACGCCGCGTCAGAGCTCGTCATGCCGAAGCCCACAGGGTACAGGCTTAACGCGTGACCTAATTTAAAGGTTAGCCGCAAGGGGCGCAGCGCGAGAAAGTACGCAGGTTAAGGCGCGTTAGCCCCCTCGGCTTGTTGAATACTACTTCTTCTACTACGCAGGCACTAGAGCCCAGAGGGCCAGCTGATATCGCTTGCGAGCGACCTAAAGCCCTAGATATTAATTAAAATAATAATTAAGAAAAATATTAATTTAATAAAGCATGTGGGCTACGGGGCCCTGGCCGTAGCTGGCCTTGGGACCCTCACGCTCGCAGACAGGCTCTCAAGGCCCCTCATCCTTACGTCGTAGCCCCTCAGCCTCCACCAGACGGCCCCGGCCAGCCCGAGGCCCTGGAAAGCCATGCCGTAGACAACGAAGGCCCACTCGGGGAACGAGGCTGTCAGGTAGGTCGAGGCCGTGTAGGCGCTCATGGCTATGGCCCTGACGGACCCTATCAGGAAGGCCCTCCTCTGCGTTGGGAAGAGGAGGGGCTCGTGTATCGTCCTAACCCACCAGGTGAAGGTAACGAAGAAGAGGTTGGCGAACGTGAGGCCGTAGAAGAGGGGCGCCGAGCGGAGGCCCAGCAGGACGTAGGCCAGCACGGGGGCGAAGCTGAGGAGGGCCAGGGAGAAGGAGAGGATCGTGAAGTCCCTTAAGTCGAGCCTGTCAACGAAGAGGGCGGCCGCGGCCGCGGCCGAGGCGCCCAGGTTCGCGAAGAACATGACCAGGTAGAGGGCGCCTCCCGTGAAGTAGTAGTCAGCCAGCACGAAGGCCATGAGGCCCCAGGTCAGGTAGTTCGCGAGGGACCAGAGGGTCAGGACGGTGAACCTCCCCCCGAGGCCCACCCTTGGGCTCTCACTGACGACCTGCACCTGCTCCAGCTCCCTCCCGACCCTCTCGGCCTCGCCCTCGGCCTCCCTCGTCCTCCCGTGGGCCATGAGCCACCTGACGGACTCGGGCATGAGGAGCCTCAGGACTATGGCGGCGGCAAGGCCTACAATAGCCATGGCTGCGACGGCCAGGGCGTCAAGGACGTAGGAGTTCCTATATGAGTAGACCGCGTAAGCTAGGGCGGCGGCAGCGGCAGCACCTATGTTCTCAAAGTTGGGCGAGAGTATGAGGGTCTTCTCCCTGTGCTTCACAGGCGAGAGCTCGGCCAGGAGGGCCAGGCCTATCGGGACCTCTCCCTCGACCCCGAACAGGGAGAGGCCATAGGCAAAGAGGAACGTGACCATCTGGGCCAGCCCCTTGGGGACCAGGAGCAGGTCAAGTACAATTATCAGGCTGCCGACTCCGTAGAGGCTCATGGTTATTAAGTAGGTCCTCTTCCTGCCCAAGATCCTGTCGGAGAGCCAGGAGAGCAGCAGGTCGCCTATGAGCGGCGTCGCCGCGACGACAACTATGTACGCCACGCTCTCGTACTCGGGTAGAAGGCGTAGCCCAGGGCGTTTATGATGCCCCACAGGAAGAAGCCTATGGACGTTGAGGCGAATATCAGCCAGTGGGCCCCGCCCCACTTGGCCCTGTCAACCCTCGATATGAGGTCGGCCTGCGCGGCGCATCCCTTAAAGAACAGTTGTTATCCAAGATATTTAAGGGCTTTAGAATGCTCACCTGTGGGACAACGAAGGACGCCTCATAGACTGGTACGCGCGTTGCCTTAAAGACGCCAGCTTCTCTCAGCAGCTTCATTAATAGCCTTGAAATGTTAAAAGGCTGTCGATGGAATGGTTCACTTAGGCGCGCCGCGTGGCGATGCTCTGTCTGCTCAGGCACGGGGAGTCGCTGTGGAACGAGGAGGACAGGTTCACGGGCTGGGTCGACGTGCCCTTAACCGAGAGGGGGAGGCAGGAGGCCCTCAGGGCGGGGCTGCTGCTAAGGGGCTACAGGTTTGACGTCGCTTACACGAGCATCCTTCAGAGGGCCGTTGAGACCCTGGAGCTAGTGCTGCTCGCCATGGGCTACAGGGTGCCGGTGATAAGGGACTGGCACCTGAACGAGAGGAGCTACGGGGACCTGCAGGGGCTGAACAAGGAGGAGGCGGCCAAGGTCTACGGGGAGGAGCAGGTGAGGACGTGGAGGAGGAGCTATAAGGCCGTGCCCCCTAACGGCGAGAGCCTTGAGATGACGCAGAAGAGAGTCGTCCCCTTCTTCAGGAACACGGTAATGCTTGACCTGAGGGACGGCAAGAACGTGCTCGTGGTAGCCCACGGGAACAGCCTGAGGGCCCTCGTGATGTACCTGGAGGACATACCTGAGGACGCCATTCCGACCGTGGAGATACCGACGGGGCAGCCAATTATTTATGAAGTTGAACTTGAAAAGGACAAATTAGTTATAAAGTCTAGGAAAGTCTTATCATGATTAGCTTGGTAAGGCGTATTGGCTCTAAGCTCCATGTACCTTGTACGAAGACTTGGCTCAAGAGGTCAGCTCTGGAGGCTTGGGAGGTCCTCTATCCTCCCGTAGTCTATGAAGAGCAGCACGCCAGGTATAACGCCAGAAAATATCAGGGCCACTATGGCCCAGCCAAGCGAGTTGAGCGACTTCAGGGCGGCGATGTCGCCCTCCTTTGCCGCCGAGCACATCTTCGAGGTGCGGCCTATCACCGGAAGGTCTATTATCATGGATATTATCATAAAGGCGACTGTGAGGCCCAGCGTCAGGCCTGCGGCGCTGTGCTTGGGGATCACCGCGGCTAAGGGGCCCCAAACGTTTATGGCCACGATATCGCCCAACAGCTCAGGACGGCGAAGATCAGGGCGACCAGGACCATGGTCCTTATCGAGCCCAGGGACCTTTCGGCATAGCCCTCCGGGTCGGGTGCGATATGGCCTCGTAGACGTCCTCGGGCAACCGCCCACCCGCTCAGTCTCTTTAAGGGGCTCGTCAAAGATAAGCCCTTCTGACGAGGCCCCTAAGCACGCTGAGGCCCCACGTGACGAGGCGCCTTGCCAGTTGAAGGCCAGGGCGCGCCTTGACTTAGAGGCCGCAAAACTATAATTAACCCTTTTCGCACAGAAACTAGCTCGAGGTGCGGCATTCTTGAGGGCGGCCAGGGCCCTGGCCCTCGTCCTCATCATCGTTGTATCGGCCTCCCTGCTCGCTGGGCTGTCCTACCTGGTGCCTGGCCTGTTCCACAGGGGGAGAATCATAATAAGGGCATACGCTATGGGGAGCGACGGGGACCTGACCCAGCTGACCAACGCCTCCTTCTCGGTCTGGGCCTGGGCGCCGACGCCCAACGGGACAGAGTTCATCCCAGTCTTCAACGGCACTGGGCCCAGGCCGTGATAGACCTGACCGAGCTGGTCGGCTGGGCCGAGGACTGGGTGCACGCTTATGGCAAAGCAGCCATAAGGTCCTTTAAGCCATCGATAACCATCTGGGTCTCTTACCCCATACCACTGCCCAACGGCAGCGTAGAGCTTGTGACCCAGCCCTCCTTCCAGCCCCTTAACCTGAGCCTCCCGCTGAGCGGCAGCGGGAGCATAACAGTGAACGTTATGGTGAGTCACCCCTTCAGGACGCTGCTGAACCCTGGCGAGGGAGCTGGGGTAGCTGTGAGGGGCCTCGCTAAGGCGTCGCCAGAGCAGACCACAACGACGACGGTCACCACCACCACAATAACTAATAGAACAGAGACCATCATATGCGGGATCGGGTGCGCCGTTTGGTACCTGGTACCTCACGTAATTGCTTGGTACCCCAACAACGAGAGCACGGCCCCCATAAGCCTCGCCATTGCCTTGGCGCAGCCCAGTTCTGTTAGTAGTGGAGTCTCCGTAGACTTGGGCATACTTATATCGGTGGCCTCTGATCAGGTCAAACAGTTCACTATAAACGGTCTCATGATAGCTGGCGCCGCATTCGAGGCAGCTATGAAGGACGCTGAGGCTGGGGACCTGTTCCAGGCTATCAGCCAGCTTTCCCCAGTGCTGGGGACCACGTTCACATTCACGACTAAGGGAGAGGTCATAGAATCTAACACCACAGAGGCCACCACCTCACCACCAGATTATGACGACATAGGCCAGCTCTACATGGTTGGCCAGGTTGCGCTGGTCAACTGGACAGAGTATGTCACTGTCTGGGGCTTCGGTGAAACCAAGCCGACGGGGAACTGGTACCTCGGCCTCCAGCTGACGGAGTTTAAGGCAGTGGAGAACAACGGCGCAGTGGCCCCCGTGATCTATTCTTGGTCGGCCTACGACCCGTGCGTTAACCTGAACGAGTGGGCCAACGAGCAGCAGGTCCTCATGCAGGACCCAGGCGACTTCTTTGGGCTTGGCATGAACTCCACGTGCCCGCTCCCCAACACGCCAGCGCCCGTCATATGGCAGGACTACGCCGCGAAGCTGACGTATTACACTAATGTGAGCCCTTACAACACGCATTTCGAGATATACTACGTGGACCTCTCCGTTAACGGGGGCGAGTCGCCCCTGGGCATAGGCCTTGACGCGGGCTCGGCCATAGCGTCGATTATAGGAACGGCCCTTATGACGCAGCCAGAGACAGCGGCAGCAGGCGCTGTTTTAGAGGTGATAGGGGCGCTCCTCGGCGCCTTCCAGTACCAGAGCAACTCGGTGGCAGAGACCGCAAACTATATTGTGATATATAACCACCTCCCATATTACGTTAGCGTATACTACAGCAACCTGACACCCGCGTATACCGTCAGCGGCCAGAGCTTCACCCTGCCCAAGGAGCTGATACTTATAAACGTGACCTCATAGCCTGAAGGCTAAAGGGGCGCCTAAGCGCCTTAGTAAAGGCCTTTTTACTTCTCCTTTTTAGCATGAGCTTCTAAACCTCGTGACAAAACGAAAGGAAGCCCTCACCCTTTAGGGCGGGGAGGAGGTCAGGATCTTATGAGAAGGGCGGCTGAGCTGGCGGGCGTCAGGAGGGGAGGGGCAGCCTAGGAGCTGAGCCTCCTGGCCAAGTACAGCTCCACTATCAGGAAGGCCACGAAAGAGCTGGCGGCCGCGTAGTAGTAGGCGTAGGAGTAGCCCAGCTGGTAGAGGAGGCCCATGACGGCGTTGGCTATGAATATGCCGAGGCTCCTGCCGAGGGTCAGGAGGCCCATGCTCGTCCCCATAGCCTCCTCGGGGGCGAGCCTTGAGACTATGGTGGGCTCAAAGGTCTCAGTGGCCCCCACCGCTATGCCAAGGAGGAAGGCGGCCGGGTAGATGCCGATGATGCCAAGGGGCGAGAGGAGGGCGAAGCCCAGGGCCGCGAGGGCGCCCAGGAGGTAGCCGTAGTAGGCGAGGCCCTTGACCTCCCTGAGCCCTGACCTTCCGAAGACGTAGCCGAAGGCCGAGGAGGCGGCGAGGAAGACGCCGTAGCTGAGCACCGCCAGGTAGTCCTTGTGTGTGAACTCAGCAGTCGTCAGGACTGGGAAGCCGAAGCTGTACTGGGTGAAGCCAAAGAAGAGCGTGGAGACAACTACAGCCATAAGGCCCCTCCCCAGCCCCGCCCTCAGCCCCCAGCCTTGCCCGGCCCGACTGCCCTCCCGGCCTTAACGGAGGCCAGCACGAGCGTCGACACCACGAGCGGTATGGCCGTTATCAGGAGGAGGTACTCGACGGGGAACCTGAAGTATAGGAGCAAAGCGGTGTAGGCTATAGCTAAGGTGGCCCCACCTATGTCAAGGGCGTGGAGGGTGCCGAAGGCCTCAGACCTCTCCGAGGGGTCCGTGACCTCTGCCACCATTGCCCTCCTCGGGGGGCTCCTCAGGTTCCTGAAGAACCAGCCGACCGTGAAGGTCAGCATGGCCTGCCACCAGTACCTTGAGAAGCCCAGGAACGAGACGAACACTATCAGGGCGTTGCCTATGACAGCAACCCTCCACCTGCCGTACCTGTCGCTGAGCACGCCCCCGAGGAAGGCCATGAGGCTGCCGACGCCGTAGTTTATGGCCTCAGCGACCCCGTAGAGCCAGTAGGGGGCGCCGAGCATGATCTTGAAGATCAGGGGGAACATGACCACTGCCGCCTGGTAGCCCAGGTCCGCGAAGAAGGCTGAGAACGATATCTTGAGCACCTCGCCTCGGTTCCTCAACATAGATCCCTGGCCCTCATGTAAGGACCCTACTTTAAGGCTTTCGACTTGAGGGGCAGCGCAGGCCGTCAATGAAGGCAGGATCCCAGCGCTTACAGTTGCATGACCTTGCCTGCAGTTGTCCCCAGCTACTCATTGACTGCGCCTGCTCGCGCGCCCATAGGTCTTTCCGTTTGTCCCTAAGCCCTCGCCTCAATCATTTTACCTTCGTTCATGATCGAGCGCAGGGACCTCTACCTCTTACCGTGGGGGCCCGCTGCCCCCGCGGCGTCATGGGCGGCCGTCAAGCCCAACGGCATGGGGCCCCCATCTAAGGCCCTCATCACTCTATCGCCCTCACCCTTGGGGCATCGCACCCATGGGTGAGGGGTCCTTCGTGGTATCTGCTACAGACAGACGAATATAGAAGGGTTTCCATTAATATGAAAAAGAACTCAGCCCTGCCCAGAGGGAGACACGCATAAGCTCGTTGAAAACAAGGGCTTCGTGAAAGCCTGGCACAGGGGCTTTTTGCTGCACGCGCTGATTAACAGGGGGCCCCACTTGCTCACCGACGACCTGAGGAGGATGGCCGACCCCATATGGGAGGAGATATTCAGGCACCCGTTCCTAGTTGAGCTCTACGCGGGGAGGCTGCCGCCCGAGAAGTTCAGGTACTACCTCCTGCAGGACTACAGCTACATTATAAACCTGACCAGGGCCCTGGCCCTTGCAGCTGCCAAGGCCCCAAGCCCTCAGCTAATGAAGGAGGCCCTAGCCCTGGCCCACAGCGAGATAACAGAGGAGATGGCCTCCTATGAGTCCCTCCTCATGGAGCTCGGCCTAAGCGTTGAGGAGGCCGCCAGGGGCGAGCCGAACAGCGTCAACGCTGGCTACTCCTCCTTCATGCTCTCAACCTGCTCCCTTGAGGGCTTTTACCACTGCATGGCGGCGCTCCTGCCCTGCTTCTGGAGCTACGCCGAGATAGCCGAGAGGCACAGGGCTGAGCTGGAGTCGAACCCCGTGCCTCTGTACAGGAGGTGGGCCTCCGAGTACCTCACCGAGGGCTATAGGTCCCTTGTGAGCAGGCTGAGGGAGGTAATCGACTCGTCCGGGCTCAGGGCCGATGAGCTCTGGCCGTACTTCAGGAGGGCTTCCCTCTACGAGCTCGAGTTCTGGGAGGCAGCATATAAGGGCCGTTAAGTCCCAAGGCCTGAGCTGAGGCCGTGATGGATGATATATTGCTATTTAGAGGCAACTCTTCATCGCCGCGGCTTAGTCTCTATGCCCAGGGCGAATATCAGGGCGCCAGCAGCTAGCAGGGCCGCGGCATACGTTGACAGGGCAGCGCCGAAGGAGACGAAGACGGGTAGCAGAGGGCCCACTATCATGCCAACCCTTGACATCGAGCCGCTGCTCCCCATGCCCGTGCCCCTCAGGTCAGAGGGGAAGGACTCGGGCGTGTAGGCGTATATGAGGCCCCAGCGCCACCCCAAGGTCCATGGAAATGCCGTTTTTCACCGACACATTTCTGTGTTTCAGGTAGACGTATAAGACCACTGGCGTGGTTATAACGTCAACCAGCAGGCCCGTCCCGATGGAATCTTGAAAGGAGAGCCCCATCATGCTCAGCACGGGCACGACCATGGCCACTCCGCTGCTACCGCTGATCCCCGTGAGGGCGCCTACTGTAACCCCCGTCACTAGGAGGACCATGATTGTGCGGAGGGAGAGCATAGGCGGTCGCTGGAAAGCGGTTCTCTGCACTTTTAAAATAACCTAACACTTCAAAAGGCCCCCTAAGCGCTTTGAGGAGATAGGCGGGCTCCCTGAATGGGAAGACCTACGATTCTGACCTCCTTCTCGCCCTTTAGGATTTACGAGCAACCCGATGGAGAACCATTGATGAGATTAACCAGGGGCGATGAGGTGCTCTATCTCGTTAGCGTCCAGGTACGCCAGGTATTTACGCCATAGGTAATCAAGGGCCTCATCACCGCCTCGTAAAACCCTGCCCTCATCAATCACAGTCTTGACTATGGCCAGCGGCGCACTATCGAGATCGACTAGGTCTATTAAATCCTCGTGAACGCCCAACGCCTCGGCCAGATCGACGATCAATAGACCTAACTCAAGGGCGTTATTGGGTCTCCTCTCAAAGACAACAGCTATGTCATAATCCCTACCAGCACCAGCCCTGGCCCTTGAACCAAAGAGGAACGCGTACTTGACACCGTGCTTAACGAAGACGCTGCCTAAGGCATCACTGCCTGTGCCAGGGCTTGGGTCATTATCAACCACGTCCCTCAGCTTATTGAGTGCGGCAGGTAACTTATCGATCATTTCTCTAAACGTCTCCATCTCTATCGAAACGTCGATTTCCACATAGCCGTGAACCAGTAGGTTCCTAAAGCCTGCTAAACCCACAAGAAACCTACCAAACTCCTCACCTAGGTTAAGCTTCCTAGAGAGCCAAAGGGCCAATTCGCGGTAGGTCTCAGGCTTCCTACCAATCTCATTGACGGCAAGCATCGCCGCTAAGTCCAGCAGCGACTGAATAACCAGTTGCCCTAACCTTTCGAGTGAAAACCTGTCGCCACCGCTCAAGACCCTGTTTTGAAACTCCCTAAAGTAGTACTCGACGAACTCATGCTGTCTTCTCAACCTCACAATTAAACGCCTATTGATCAAAAATAATAAGCAGCACTAAATAATTTCACCTACGCACCTCTAACTTGCTCCTCACAAACCGCGTTGTAATAGGCTTCCGGCGCCAGTATTATCCATGAGTAACAGCTCTGCCCTGCACACGGAATGGGAAAGCCGGATGTGGTGGGATCGGAGGGGCTTGAACCTGCCTACGGGTCTGAGCCCGCCGCTCTAAAACCTGGCTGAGCTACGGGCCCACCGCATGTTGTGAATGCCTTCCGGGCTTTTAAATGCTTGAGGCCTCCAACAACATTATAGGCCTCCTGGGGACCATATATGCAGGCTGATGAGGAGACAACATTCCCGCTGCGAGCCCGACCGCGAAGCCGTGAAGAGGCTTCACGGCCTGAGGCCCTAGGGCAGAACTTTGGCGCAGAGGCCGGCGGCCGGTTAGCATAGGCCGAGGTTGCAGTACATTATTCCTCATAAACGAGGCCGCCGTGAAGATGGGGAAGCCCTGGGTCTACGCAGGGGTCAACGGGTAGTACGGCACGGTCATGTTCATAAGCCCAAGGAAGGACCATGCCTTAGGTGCTTCATGAGCCCAGAGATGGCCCATGACACGTCCTGTGGCACAATCCCAACTATCGGGACCATGACTATCATGACTGGTTCGTGGCTGCAGGGCTCGCGCTCAGGTACCTGGCCGGCGACGAGCCGGAGCCAGGGGAGCTGATACTGATCGACGGGCGGCTCATGAACATAGAGAAGATATCCGTTAGGAGAGACCCTCAATGCCCCCGTCTGCGGGTCGGCAGGTTCGAGATGCTCCCAAGGAGGCCCTCCTACGGTGTTGTCAGGCTTTGTGGCTCCAATGCGTTCAAGGTAAGGCTTGACAGGCCGATCAACCTAGAGGAGACCGTGAGGGCGCTTGAGAGGACTAATGAGCTGGTTATGGCAAGGCCTGGCTGGGCGAGGGTTCTGACCAAGGAGGGGGCCTCCGTGACCATAGTAGGCAGGCTGGTCATTATAGAGAACGCTAAGGACGAGACGGCCGCTGCACAGGTCTACAACAAGCTTATGAGGGCGGTAGGCCTGTCCAGCATGTGAAGGCCCATGTGGAGGCTTACATGCCCGAGGTGTGGGTTTAAGGGGGAGGAGGGCAGGTATTACCCCTTCTGCCCTAGGTGCGGGGGAGCCCTGGAGCTGGAGGGTGAGCTGCCTAAGTATGGGAGGCTGCTGGGCGAGGGGAACACACCTCTCGTCTACAGGAGGACCAGGCTTGGCGTCCTCGGCTTCAAGCTCGAGTACCTGAACCCCTCGGGGAGCTTTAAGGACAGGGGGACCTCGGTCAGCCTCCAGCTGGCAAGGGACCTGGGGTACAGGTGCGTTGTTGAGGACTCGAGCGGCAACTCAGGCATCTCGACCGCCACATACGCAGCCTACCTAGGCCTTGAGGCCACTATAGCGGTGCCCGCCTCCGCCCCCCAGGGCAAGAAGGAGGTACTGAGGTCGCTTGGAGCCAACGTCGTTGAGTTGCCCACAAGGGAGGAGGCCGCCAGGTTCGCCGAGGGCCTCTCATCAAGGTGCTTCTATGTGTCCCACTCAAGAAGCGCCGTCTTCCTTGAGGGCGTGAAGTCCGCCGGCCAGGAGCTGCCCGAGGACGTGAGGTCAGTTATAGTGCCCTCGGCCAGCTTCTCCCTGCTGCTTGGAATACGGAGAGGCGCAAGGGGCAGGGTGAGGCTTTACGCTGTTCAGGGCTCCTCTAATCCCTCCCTAGCCAAGTACCTGAAGCCATTAGCCGTAGGCAGGTCCTTAGAGTCAAGGCTAGCTGACGGCCTAGCCCTTAGGGACGCCCCCAGGGCCCCCGAGGCCGCTAAGGCTGTAAGCGAGAGCGGGGGCGGCCTCGTTGTTGTCTCCGACCCTGAGATAGCTGAGGCTACAAAGGAGCTCTGGAGGATGGGCTTCATGGCAGAGCCCACCTCGGCGACTGCCTACGCTGCAGCAAGGCTGCTCAGAGAAGCAGGGGTTGACGTTGAGGGGGCTGTGCTGATGCTGACGGGCAATGGCCTGAAGCTTTACGACCTTGTCTCCAAGCTGTGACGCACCTCCTCCTGAGCTCCTCAACGCAGGCCCTGAAGGCATCAGGTCCCACAGACCTCTCAGCGCAGGAGTCTCTGCAGACCTCGACAACGTGCTCCCTGACGAAGGGGTCACACCCTATCTGCGAGCCCAAAGACCTCTCACCCGACTATCTTGTCCATGGAATCTAGCTGCCTAGCAACGCCATCGAGTTTGAGCCTAAGGAGCGTCGACCTCCTTATGTAGCCCGTCCTCTTGTCCCACCCGAAGGTGTCGTATGCCTCGTCGATCAGCCCCTTGGGGTTCTCGACATTCAGGCCCTTGGCCGGCCCTGAGAGTATGGGCCTCACCATACACTTCGGGAGCCTGTCGTGCTCCCTGGTAAACCCTTCCTTAATGTTGAAGGCCTTCTTCAGCTGCCACTCCTCTCACCGGCCTCCAGTATCTCCTGGGGGCTCGTCTGGATCCCGTGAGCGTGGTGTAGAGCTTTGCCAGCCTCCTGGGGCTCAGGACGCCGCTCTCCGGGGCCGCTGAGTAGAAGATGCGGTAGCCCAGGCTGTTGAAGGCCTCACCGTAGGAAGCTAACACCTTGAGGCTACACCCTTGCCGAGACAGGGTTAGCAAGGGCGTTAGGGAGGGGCCACGGGAGGCCGAAGCCCTATAGGTCAGTATCGAAGCTATCACAAGCTGAGGCCCTGACGCTATCCTGGTAAGTTCCGTAACAGGGCACTCGCCTTCACAGCCCACTCTTAAAGAGGCGCCCGAGACGTTAACCTCTACTTCCTTCCAGTCATGTTGACCCTGACGCCGTTGACCTCAGTTATGTAATGCTTCAGCTTGGAGTTCAGCAGGGGCCAGGGAGACGTCCTTTGACGCCTTGCCCCAGGCAAGCGCTAAGGAGGCCATGTCTGACGCGATCCTTGCATCAAACGTGAGCCCTCTGGCCTTAGCGCTGGCCTCCTCAACCATCACGGCCGAGACGTTGGCCTCTGAGGCAAGCGACGTCAGGAGGGCCGCGGCGACCCTCCCTATCGAGTCCCCCTTCATGACGCCGCTGCCGCTCGTGCCCGCCGCTATCACCAGGTCGCTCTCATAGGGCTCGTACACTATTGGCAGTCCGTCAAAGCTCATGTCGTAATGTTCGGCCCACGCGGCGTCAGGGTACCTGAGCTGGAACTGGGGCAGGTAAGTGCCCAGGACCGGGATTATGCCGTATGTATAGAACCTCTCCTCAGGCTGCGAGCTCTCCTCCAGCGCGAACGGCCTGCCCAGCTCGTCAGACATGCCGACCCAGAAGGTGTTCTCAAGGGGGTTAGGCCTCACGTAGACCCCTTCGGGAGGATTGTAAAGGGCATGACGCCAAGGTCGTTGAGGCCGCTAGCCCTCAGCAGGGAGCCCAGCTGTCCCTCGGCCTTAATTACGAACAGCTGCCTCTTCTTGGGCCTGCTGAAGGAGTCGAGCCCCACGGGGTTCAGCAGCCCGGGGCTCCAGGCCCCGAGGGCTGACACAACCTTCTTACGGGCCTCCACCTCCCTGCCGTCCGCAAGCCTGATGCCCCTGACCCTTAGGTCCTCCCATGGGAACGGCTCCCCCTCTATCCCCAGGGGGCTCCTCGGCCAGACCACGAACTCCCTGACCCTGGCCCCTAACGCGAACTCGACGCCCATCGACTTAAGCTTAAGGTAATAATAGTCAACGAGCTTCTCTACATCTAAAACGCCGGCCTCCCTGAAGAGGTAACCGCCCTCAACGTCGCTTACGCCCAGCATCTCGGCCTCCTCTGACCCGCTGAGAGAAACCCTCATGTCGAGCGACTTCTCAAGCCTGTCCTGGCTTACCTCCTCAACCTCGACCCCCTCGCTCGCCGCGACCTTCACCTCCTCTTGATCGTCGACTTAGTCCTGCCGTCAACTACGAAGAGGTAGCCCACCTTCAGGGCCGCCAAGTTAAGGCCCTCCGACTGAACCTCGAGGTAGAAACTTATGGCGCCCTTCGCCAGCCTGAGGTTAGTCCTGTTCGTGAAGGCCGCGGCGCTCTTGGCCGTGTCGCCAGCGCCCACGCTGTCCTCCTTGTCTATCACAAGCACCGTGGAGCCAGGGTCCATCTGCTTTATGTGATAGGCTGTGGCCAGGCCAACTATGCCAGCGCCAACCACCATGTAGTCGTACATGGCGCCTCTCAGACATACGAGGCCAGGGAGCTCATTATAGGTTCTATAAAGCGTCTCTAATACTGCAATAACTAATAATCGTTGTTTAAAGTCTTCCTGGCATTACTGAATTTACAAAGGTAGACCGGAAAAAATAAAACTCTTAGAAGATGTTATGTAGGCCGGCGCTACTACATGAGCGCAGTCGAGTTTCCTAGCAAAGAGTGGGCAGAAATTTTCTGCAAGAAAATAAACGAAAATTCTAATTATAAAAACGCCGCCAGGGGTTGGGAATGGCCCTTAGTGTTTAAAGTGACCCAGCTGCCAGACGATTTACTAAGGAAATACCCGAGCGGGAACATAGGGATAAAGGCAAACTTATCTGAAGGCCAGTGCTATGGCGTCGAATTTTACGAAGACGCTAGCAAAGCCACGGCGGATTTTATATTATCGGCCTCCTTTGAGAGCTGGATGAAAATATTAAGAGGTGAACTAAACCCTGTCACCGCTATCCTGCAAGGGAAATTAAAGTTGGAGAAAGGGTCTATGACGACCCTTATGAGATTCACTACGGCTGCCGTTGAGCTGGTGAAGTCGGCACAGGAGGCGTCAAAATAATTTTAATAAATTTTATTTAATATGTTTTTTATATCCTCGTAGCTTGCTGGCCTTGGGTTAAACGGCAGGTCTGCGTCCTTTAACGCCAGTTCCACTATATCATCTATTCTCGACCTGTAGGCCTCCTCGCTAATTCCAATGTCCCTTAAGTGCGTCGTCTGGCCTACCTTGCTGTACAGGTCCAGCAGGTGCTCCTTTAAGTCCCTCCTTTCCTCAAACTTGTCCACCTTCTCTAATATGTCCTTTAACATGTCATATTTTTCTTTGGCAGCCTTATCCTCATAGTTGAACTCGACGACATATGGCATGACTATCGCCACGGCAAGCCCATGGGGTATGTTAAAGATCGAGCCTAAGGGATGGGCTATTGCATGTGTCAAACCGACGCCGGAGTTTGAAAATGCTATGCCTGAAATTGTACTTGCTAGGTGCAGGTTACTTAACGCCTCATCTCTGTCTTTATCCGAGAGCGCCTTGGGTAAATGCTTGAAGAACATCCTTGCAGACTGAATGGCTAAGCCGTCTGACAGAGGGTTCGAATTTACGGCTACCAGCCCCTCAATATCGTTAGCTAATCCGTCTATCGCGGTTATAATCAACTGTTTCGTAGGTAGTGTTTTTAGAAATTCTATATCTAAGATGGACTCATATGGAACTAGCTCGTAGTTGCCCGTCGCATACTTAACCTCCTTGTTGTCCTCCTTTATCTTTAGAACAAATGCAAAGCTCGCGTCGCTTCCAGTCCCTGGGGTCGTTGGAACCGCGACCAAGAGGGGTTTCTTGTTCTCGAGATGCAAAGAAACGAAGGGGGAAATGTCTTCGCTCTTAACGTCGGGCCTTAGGATTTTAACCCTTGCAAGCTTTGAGGCGTCTATTACGCTCCCTCCTCCGACGGCTACTATTAAGTCTGGGATGTCATTATTTATGAATTTCACTATCTCGTCAGCTATTTCTATACTAGGCTCCTTAGGGATGTTGAAAAAGACTCTTACCCTTATGCCTTTTTTCTCTAATTCATTAACTAATTTAATAAATGCCTGCGTTCCTTTGATGACTTCGTCGGTTAATATCAGGAAATTCTTTGCGTCATGCATTTCAGACAGGTTCAGCAGTTCGTCTACGGCGCCTTCGTTATAACTTATTCTCCTAGGAAACGCGTAAGGCATGTCGGCCACCCCCCTACGAAGGCATCTCTACGCCCTCAAGCCATATGCCGGCTAATATTTCAAAGTGAGGAGGAATAGCGTTGCCGTCTGTGATGACGTTGATGACCGAGGTTTTCCCTGACTCCACCGACCTCGCTAGCGCGTCCTTGAAGTCCTTAGGCTCTGTTACGTATTCTCCGTGACCTCCTAGCGCCTCAGCTATAAGGTCGTACCTGATGTCCGAGAAGTCAACGCCGACGTACCTCTTGCCGTAATATAATGTCTGTCCAGCCTTAATCATACCCCATGCCTTATCATTTAAAACTATACAGGTGACCTGCAGCCCTAGCCTTACGGCCGTTTCTATTTCCATGACGTGAAATCCGAAGGCGCCGTCCCCTGATATGCAGTAGACCTGCTTATCGGGGTGCGCCAGCTTCGCAGCGATGGCAAAGGATATCCCAGACCCCAAGTGGCCTGAGTCGCCACTGGCGGTACTAAATATGGTTCTTGGAACATGTACTCTGTGCAGGTAAATGGTCCAGACGGTTGTATTTCCACCATCTATGATGGCAATGGCGTCCTTAGGGAAGAACTCCCTCGTCTCCCTTATTACCCTTAGCGGATGTATAGGTACGCTGTCAGAATACGACAGGTCCTCCATTTGCCTTAGGTACTCCTGTTCCATCTGCTTATATCTTGCTAAGGCCTCGGGGTAGTCCTTTCTTGGCGGGGTGTACTTCTTAAGGGCTTCTAGTAGCTGCTTAAGGACGACCTTTAAGTCTCCAATGATGCCCACGTCCACGTGCCTGTTCAAACCTATGTCGTCTCCTGTAATGTCTATATGGATTGTCTTTTGGTTTGGCCACTCACCCCATGCAGGAGGCTTCCCCCAAAAGTCTAGGTCTGCAAGCCTTGAGCCAGCAATCAGAACGACGTCAGCTTCAGACTGAGCGGCTAAGGCGCCTGGCAGGCCTGGCAGAAGCAGGGACGGGTAGTCCTCAGATACGCTTCCTCTGCCTCCTACCGATGTAGTAACTATGGCTTTTAGGTAATCTATGAGCTCTAACGCCTCATTAGTAGCGTCTGACCTTAGGACTCCGCCACCCAAGTGAATTAGAGGTAGCTTGGCTTTAGCTAATAACTTAGCGGCGGCGTCTATATCTGCAGGGTTGCCTGCTGGACCGTTAACCGCTCTATAACTTTCTGGGCTATACAGTTTAACCTCATCCTCGTCCCCTGTTTGATATAAAACGTCAACAGCGACATCTAAGTGAACAGGGCCAGGCCTCCCTGTTAAGGCTTTTCTAAAAGCTGTTTCCAGCAGTTCAACTATCCTACTCCAGTGAGCGATATACGCGTTCCACTTTGTAATTGGTTTAAATAAATTGATTTGATCCAAGGCTTGCATAGAGCCGTGATCCGGGTAAGACCTCCACGACTGGTTCTGTGCTGTTATAATTATCATGGGTATCCCCTCTGCATAGGCTGGATAAACCCCTCCTACTAGGTTGGCCGCTCCTGGACCTACAGTCGCGATCACTACCCCTGGCTTTCCAGTAACCCTTGCGTAGCCGTCAGCAGCGTGCGCGGCAGCGGCCTCGTGATGAAACGTGATGAACTTTATTTTATCATCGTTGTAGAAGGCGTCCAGCAGCGGATATAGTTGGTCTCCAGGTACGCCAAACACGTATTTAACGCCCTCATCAACTAGAAAACGCTTAATAACTTCCCCACCAGTTATTTTCCTACCCAAAAACCTCTCCCCAATATTTAATATTTAATGGTTCCTCATTTATTAATCTTCGCCTCTTGCTCAGCTCTCAAGAACATATAGCGCTTTCACACCATCCTGCGGGAGGGCCTCAGGGGAAGGCGTCAGCTCTTCACCTCACGCCTCACCTGGTCCTCGCGCCGCCAGGAGGGATCAAGTCCTTTAGCTCATCAAGGCCTGCCTCACCTCAGTGTAAACTGGGGAGTTAACACGTGGACAAGGCATCGACACCCTTTTACTTAGGTTAAAGCCCGCAGCAGATAGGACGCCCCTTACCTTCGCCCCAGGCCCTCTCGTTAAGGAGCTTACGGTCAACAGCGGCTGGCGACAAGGTCGAAGCTGCTCAGAAGGTACGTACCGTTAGGCCGAGGCCGTCAGTCCCTGGATGTCAACAAAGGCCCACACTTATAACCATGCTGAAAAGTTTATAACTGTGCTGAAAACTCAATAAAGACAGGTGAGCTTTTGGCTAGCGCCTCAGGTCAAGCGCCCTCCCCTGAGGTAGAGAGGTCCCTTGGCTCAATAAGGACCATGGTCCTGGTGGCCCTGATCTTCGCCATCCTGGCCCTGATTGGCGAGATCGTGGCCCTAGGCCTTGTGGGCTTCGCAGGCGCTGTGATCTCCAAGCAGGGCATCGTAAGCCCGGTGGCGAGCGCTGAGCTGGGCCTCATAGGCTTCCTTTCGGTGATATTCCTGATAATAGACGTTGTGGTGGTACGCTGCGCCTGGAAGATGTACTCGGCCGTACAGAACGGCGACATCGCTGCCCTGAAGTCGCTCAACTCGCTTGGCTGGGCCATAGTGGCCCTGATATTTTCTGGCGTTATACCTGGTGTGTTGCTCCTCATAGCCCACGGGAGGATAGAGGATCTCCCAAGCCCTCAGGTGTAATCCCTTAGGTCAAAGATTTTTCTCACTAGGTGACTCAGGATCTAGGGCCCTTACGCCTTAACTAAGATAGCAACATTAGGTTAGGCACGTCCTACTAGATTGAGGAGCGACCTTCGGCTGCCAGGCTAGGTTTGACCATAGGCTGATCGCTTACAGGCGGTTATCTCTAGCCTCTTAGGGCGGAAGCCTTAATAGTTTTGCTGGCTCAACTTTAGTTGAGCCGGCTTGACTGCAAAGGTAGAGGTCGGGAGGAAGGGCTACATAATAATTCCTAAGAGCATAAGGGAGCTGATTGGGATAAAGGAGGGGGACGTGCTGACCTTGACCGTTGAGAATGGAAGGATAGTGCTGGAGCCGGAGAGGAGGGTCAGCCTGCCTGAGGTGGCTAGGAGGCTCAGGGAGCACGAGGAGAAAGTGAGAAAGTACGCTAAGGAGGCCAGGCTGGGCGACCTCGCTGGCGTGAGCCTAGAGGATGAGTTCGAGTGATATTCGTGGACGCTAACTTCCTAATTTATCTCAACCTCGGCGTGAAGGAGATCGAGGGCTATTACCTGAAGCTCCTGTCAGAGGAGTCCCTCGCCACCAACCCGCTTGTCCTGGACGAGGTAATTTATGTCTCTAAGAAAAAGTACGGCGTTAGGCTTGAGGACACCTTAGACTTCCTAGATAACGTTGTGCTGCCAAACTCTGTAGTCCTTCCACTAACGATTAATGAGTACAGGAGGGCCAGGGAGGTCATGTTAAAGTACTCGCTAAACCCCTCCGACGCGCTCCACGTGGCTGTGATGCTGAACAACTCCATAAGGAGGATCCTGAGCGAGGACACGGACTTCGACAGGGTTAAGGAGGTTGAGAGGGTCTGGCTGGGCTGACCTCATCCCCACCCTGAAGGGCAAGGCCCTTTTCGGCCATTGTGAGGTCGCCGCAACCTCATGGAGTTAACCCCTCGGCAGACTTAAGTGCCCCCTTAATGGGGCTTTTCCCTTGCCAAGCGCGTTAACTCCCCGGTTAACAAGGGCCCTCGGCGCCTGCGCAACCCTTCACCTGGTCAGTACATCATGCACGAGCCTAGCAAGCTCCTCACTGCACTCCCTGGGGGGTTTGCTGACGCAGAGCCTCAGCGCCTCCCCCACGCTCACCGCGTCCCTGCTCTCGCGCACGTTGTGGGTCCTTATGGCGTCGGCCCCCATGAGCACGGATATGGCCTCAGCGCTGAGCGAGGCGAAGAGCCTGTCCTCAGGCGGAGCGGGCCTGCGCATCAGCCTCTCAAGGAAGGACTTCCTCGAGACGCCCACGAGCACTGGGAGCCCGAGCTCGCTCCTTATCCTCTGTATGCCTGTTATTAGTATGGAGTCCCAGGAGTACCACGGGTACGCCTCGTCGCCGTGCCTTAGGTCGCCCCGAACCGGCTCGCCGCCCGTGATTACCGGGTCGAGGCTCAGGGGCCCGAAGCCGACCCCTGGGTCAACCACTACCCTCTCAGGGCCTATGCCTGCCCTCTCGGCGACCTCAAGGCTCTCCCTGAGGGCCCCTATCACCCTGTCGAGCGGGCTCAGCCCCCTCCTCGGCTCCCTCTCCCTGGCGACAACTATGACGGAGGCCCCGCTGTCGGCGACGACCTTAGCCATAGCTGGGTCCCCCTTGAGGCCAGTGACGTCATTAATTACATCGGCTCCCAGCCTCAGGCACTCCTCCGCGACCCTGGCCCTGAAGGTGTCAACTGAGATCACCAGGTCAGGGTGGGAGTCCCTGATGGCCTTTATGGCGGGCCTCAGCCTGCCCAGCTCCTCCTCGGCGCTCACAAGCGTCCTGTTGTACGGAGCCGTCGACATGCCCCCCAGGTCAACCACGTCGGCCCCGTCCCTCACCATGGACTCCACGGTCCTCAGGACGTCATCAACCGTGGCCCTCACTGAGCCCCTGTAGAAGGACTCCGGGCTGAGGTTTATGACGCCCATTATCCTCACGGGCTCGCCGTCGCCCACCCAGACCCTGCCGAGCCTTGACCTCAAGGCAGCCCCCGCTGACCAGGACTAAGGGCGCTTTTGAGGATGCGTTAACTCCCGGTTAACACTCACTCCAGCTCCTCCGTCCTGAGCCTGCTCGTCACCCTGACCCCGGAGATCCTCACAACGCCATGGACCGCCAGCATAACTGCAAGGTTAACGGCGAGCCCGAGGAAGCCGGCGTAGACGTCGTACATCCAGGGCAGCAGGGACGACGAGAAGCGCACCGTGAACAGGCCGTAGGTGGTCACGGCCGTGCCGGCAGCCCAGCCGACGGCCACGCTGTACTTGTCAAGGCTGTACCAATACATGGAGATTATGATGGCTGGCAGCGTCTGCAACAGCCAGGCGTAGGCGAAGGTCAGCAGGTAGAATATCAGGCCACTGGCCGCCGGCGTCAGGGCGAAGGCGAGGGAGGCAGCTATAAGGATGAACACTGAGACCCTGCCCCAGAGGACCTGCTGCGGCTCGCTGGCCCCCCTGTTTATGAACTGGAGGTAGATGTTCCTGGTGACCAGGTTGGCCGCGCCCAGGCTCTGCAGGGCCGCTGGGACCATGCTGCCTATTACTATCCCCGCGAACGCCAGGGCTGTGAATGTGCTGTTAAAGTAGGCGTAGAGGACCGACGGGAAGGCCAGGCTTGAGACCTTGCTGGGCACGAGGCCCTTGGCGAGGGCCACGAGGCCCATTATTGCTAGGAAAACTAGCCAGACCTGATAGAGGGGCAGGAAGACGGAGTTCCTCCTTATGACATCCTCGCTCCTGGAGCTCAGCAGCCCGGTGAGCAGGTTGGGGAAGAGGAGCCACGATATGCCGCTGGCAAGGGCCAGGGTCATGTAGCCCACCATCAGGTTGCCCGATATGAGGTAGTGGGAGGGGCCAACCTCGGCGAAGATGGGGCCGAAGCCGCTGAACTTAACGCCCAGGTACACCACGACCGTGATTATGACTGCCCAGAGTATGGCGTCCTTGACCAGCGAGGCCAGGGCCGGCCCCCTGAGGCCGCTGACGGCCACGAAGGCCGCCACCAGCAGGTAGGCTATTATGAAGCTCGGCAGCACCGGGAACCCCATGGCTTCAAGAACGTACCTTATGCCCACCACCTGGAGCGCTATGTAGGGGAGCATGGCAATTATGCCCGTCAGGGATATGAGCAGGGAGAGGACCTCGCTGTCGAACCTGTCCCTGACGTAGTCCCCAGCAGTTATGTAGCCGCGGCGCCTGGAGATCCTGTAGAGCTTCGTGGCGACTATGTAGAGGAACGGGTAGGAGATGGAGCCGTAGGCCACAGCGTAGAGTATGAAGCCGCCAGTGGAGAATGCGGCCCCAGGTATTGATATCAGCGAGTAGGCCGTGTATATGTCGGCCCCCATCAGGAACCAGACTATGAAGGCGCCGAACCTCCTGCCGCCTATGCCCCACTCCGATATCCTGCTGAGGTCTGCTGCCCTCCATCTGCTGCCCAGGAACGCCACTACTACGGTGAGGCCCACGACGACAAAGAAGAGGGCGTAGTCGACGGGCCTGAACATCAGCTCCCACCCCTCCTGTCTATGAGCCTGTAGACCACGTACGTCAGGGCGGGCTGGATGAAGACCCAGGCCGTGAGGTACCACCAGGCGAAGGGCCAGCCGCCGAGCTCAGGCTGCGGCCTGTTGTAGAGCGGGGCTGCGAGGACTATGAAGGCCCAGGGAACCACTATCAGGAGGAGCACCTTCGCGAGGTCCCTTCCCCTGAGTCCCATGATTAAGCCCCTCTTCAGGGGACCCTACACAGTTGTTCTAACTAATAAATTAAACTGATCTTAGAAAGTTGAGGGAACTTTTAAATATTTATTGGGTGTGCGAGTCAGGCCGGCGGATGACGTGAGGGCTGAGGAGCTGGCCCAGCTGACCTCGGAGCTCGTGAGGGCAAAGGGCGTCAACCCGCCCGGCGACGTGACCGAGGTGGCGGGCGTGATAAGGGAGTGGCTCAGCGAGCGCGGCTTCAGCCCGGAGGTCAAGGAGTACGAGAGGGGGAAGCCGAACGTGATAGCCAGGGCGGGGAGCGGGAGGCCAACTCTGATACTCAACGGGCACACGGACGTCGTGCCCCCTGGCGACGAGTCCAGGTGGAGGTACCCGCCGTTCTCAGGCAAGGTGGTCGACGGCAGGGTGTTCGGCAGGGGGGCGGCGGACATGAAGGGTGGCCTGGCCGTGCTCATGGCTGTCTTCGCCGAGCTCGGGCCAGCGGTCGAGAGGGAGGGCTCGGGCTCCCTCGTGCTCGCGGCCACGGCTGACGAGGAGGTTGGAGGGGGAGCCGGCGTCAAGGCACTCGTAGAGGACGGCGCCCTGGCTGGGGACGCGGCCATAGTCGCTGAGCCCACGGGCTTCGACACTATATGCATAGGCGAGAAGGGCCTCTGCCAGGTCAGGCTCGTCGCCAGGGGGGTGCCGGCCCACGGGAGCCTGCCGCTGCTCGGCGACAACGCAATACTTAAGCTTATCAGGGCCGTGGGGAGGGCCCAGGAGGTCGTTGAGGAGCTCAACAGGGACCTGAGGCCGCCCGATGAGCTCAGGGACGCGCTGAGGGACTCCGCCAGGGCCTACATGGAGGGGGCCAGGGCGCCGGGGCTCGGCGAGGAGGACTTCACCAGGGCCATGGGCTCCATATCGTTCAACCCGGGCGTGATAAGGGGAGGGTCCAAGATAAACGTGGTGCCAGACCTTGCAGAGCTGGAGCTTGACATGAGGCTGCCCCCAGGCTCCTCGCCAGGCCAAGTCATAGGGAGGCTGAGGGAGGCCCTCAGTGGGCTGGCAGAGGTTGAGGCAATAGACACCAGCGAGCCAAACTACACGCCGCCCGGCGAGGCAATAGTTAGGCTCGTGGGCGAGGGGGTGGAGGCCCTGGGCGCCAGGCCGAGGCACATAATAATGACTGGGGCCACGGACGGGAGGCACCTCAGGGCCAGGGGAGTACCCACGGTGATCTACGGGCCGGGGAGGCTGACTGTGGCCCACTCCTACAACGAGTACGTTGAGGTTAGCGACCTGGCCAACACCTATGCCGTGATAAGGGGCGCCGCAGCCAGGTACCTCGGGCTCAGGCTGGCCCCCTAGGCGAGGAGGGACGAGAGCGGCACCGGCATCGCTACCCTCTTGGCTATGGTTATGTGCCTCGTCGACCTGGGCGGCAGCAGCTCCCCGCTTTCGGCGGCGCTGAGCACGAGCTCCCTTGTGGGCCTAGGCGGCACGACTATGAGGCCCCTGAGGGCCCCTGGGCTCGCCGAGACCCTCCTGAGCTCAAAGCCGTCGGCCTCGAACTCCCTCACGTCATAGTACGACTTAAGGCCCTCAAGCCTTACAACGACGCTGCCGTCTTGCCTTCCCCTCACGCTCACGGGGGCAAGCCTCTTTATTGCGGAGAGCGCCTCGTCGCTCAGCTCGTACTCCCTGGCCCACCCTGCCACCTCAACCTGGGAGTAGTCAACCGCTATAACGGGCGCAAGGGAGGCGCCCAGCCTTCTCAGGGCCTCCAGCCTGTGGGCGCCGTCTATCAGCGTCATGGTTGCGGCGTCAACTATGAGGGGCCTGTGGACCACCCTCCCCCTCGCAATGCCTTCCATTACCTCCTTGACGTGGCCCTCGAGGAAGAGCTCGTGGGGCCTTATCGAGGCTACCTCGACGAGGCCTATGTACGCCCTAAGCGGGGCAAAGGCTCATCCGCTCCACCGCCCCTGCCTCATGACAGCAGGGAAAAAAGCTTTGATAATGCATGGACGCCGATAGAAGCCCTTAAAAACCCTGCCGGCCAGCTGACCTTGGCCCCTTCCCGCATAGCGGGAGGGGTCGCGTAGCAGAAGGGAGTGTGCAAGGTGTCTGGAGGTAACGAGTCCCCTCGCAAGGTTTCTAACCTTCGCGAGGGAGAGGACAACGTGGACATAAAGGTCCGTGTTATAAGTGCTGAGCCGCCCAAGACAATACACACGCAGCGCGGCGACAGGACAATAAGCGAGGCCATAGTAGGCGACGAGACAGGCAGGGTGAAGCTGACGGCGTGGGGCCAGCAGGCCGGCAAGCTGCAGGAGGGAGACGCCGTTGAGCTCAAGGGCGCCTGGACCACAAGCTTCAGGGGCCAGGTGCAGCTCAACATAGGCGGCAGAGGGACGATACAGAAGATAGACGACGGCGAGGTGCCTAAGGCGGAGGAGATACCGGAGAGCACGCCCAAGGCCTCCTCCGACTACAGGCCCCCTAGGAGGGGAGGTGGGAGGAGGTTCGGCCGCCGCAGCTTCGGCGGGGGCGGGAGGTCCTACGGAGGCGGTGGCGGCGGGGAGGAGGGCGAAGAGGAGAGCGAGGGCGGAGGGGAAGAGGAGGAGTTCTAAGCTCAAACTTAACGTAACTTAGCTTTTTTACTTCCTACCCTTTTCCACACTCGTGGGAAAAGCCTTGACGTTAAGTGGCCTTGTTGGAAACACGTTCCTTGAGAAGGGGAGCCCTGCGACAGTCCTCTACGCGGCGGAGCCCGGAGTTGTCTATGTCGTGGACCCAGGCCAGGGCGAGGACAGGCCCAGGGCGCTGAGGAGGGACCTGGAGAGGCTCTCCGCGAGGAAAGTGATGGTCCTTGTCACCCACTACCACAGCGACCACCTGCAGGCCCTGGGGGACCTAACAGTTGACGAGGTGGCAATGAGCAAGGCCGACGCCCCAGTTGCTAGGAACCCTGAGCTCAGGGTCGTGATGACCTTCGGCTACCCCGTTAACCCCGAGGACAGCCTCCTGGCGTTCCACGGCCCTCCCATAAGGGTTGACGTGGAGGTTGAGGGGGACAGCTACGGTCCCCTTAAGCTGGTCAGGCTGCCGGGCCACACGGACGGCCAGCTGGGGGTCATAACGCCCGACGGCGTCCTCTACGCGGCGGACTCTATTTTCGGGGACAGGGTGCTTGAGAAGTACGGCGTGCCCTACCACAGGATGCCGTGCGCCGCAGAGGCAAGCCTTAAGACTATAGAGGGCCTTGAGGGCAGGGCTGAGATCATCGTTCCATCGCACGGCCCCGTGCTCAAGGCCTCGGAGGCCGGGCCCATGATAGAGGCCAACATTAGGAGGATCGAGGAGGCGGGCGAGGTGGTCGCCGAGGCGGCCTCAAGGGGCTCCTCCCTCAGCGACATAGTCTCAGCCCTTCTCAACAGGTTCAAGTACTCCCAGCTGGCGCCTGACGTTGTTATGTTGCTTGAGGCCACAGTAAAGGGCTACATAAGGTGCATGAGGGACGAGGGGTCCCTTGACGTTGAGGTTGGCCCCTCAGGCCTCGTCTTCAGGTCTAGGCGGGCAGCCTCACCCTGAAGGCCGCCACCCTGACGCTCCCGGCGGGCCCCTCAGGCTCCTTCAAGCCCTCTACCTCGGCCTGAAGGCCCTTGGACTCCATTATGTACTTCAGGTCCTCTATCCAGTCGTAGAGGCCGCACGTCTCGCAGTAGGTGCCATCAAACTTTATGTAATAGACGTCGCCCCTCCTAGTCACAATCCTTGCGACCGCCTCAGGTGCCCTGTACCTGTTGTACTCCCTTATGGACTCCCTTACCGCCTCCTTCGCCTCCATCTTAACACCTCGGCCTGAGGCCCTCCAGGGCCCTCCTGGCCGCGGAGGCCGGGTCAGCCGCCTTAGTTATAGCTGAGCCTATAATTATAATGTCAGCCCCGGCCTCCGCGACGCCGGCCACGTCCTCAGGCTTTATGCCCCCAGCCACGGCAACTGGTCCCCTGAAGAGCTCCTTGGCCCTCCTGACCACGTCCTTCGCCTGGGCGGCCGTTATGCCCAGGGCCCTCTGGACGTCTATGCCTATGTGTATCAGCGCCACGTGGGCCCCGGCCCTCCTGGCCTTCTCAACCCAGGGGCCGAGGTCCGTGAAGCCCATGAGGTCTGCGTACACGTCCCTCCCAGCGGCCTCGGCCTCCCTGACGGCCTCCCTTATCGTCTCCTCGCTGCTCGCGGCGAGGACGCTCATGGCGTCGGCCCCGTGCTCGAACGCCAGCCTCGCCTCAAGTCCCCCCACGTCCATGGTCTTGGTGTCAGCCATCACGAGGTGGCGGCCGGGTATTGACCTGAGCACGTCTACGGCCTTCATGCCCTCAGCCTTTATCAGCGGCGTGCCGGCCTCAAGTATAACGGCGGGCCCAAGGGCCGTGAGCGAGCCCACCCTCACGGCGTCCCTCAGGTCTGTGAAGTCAAGGGCCACCTGGAGCAGGCGGCCGCACTCGCCGATCCTCTCAACGAGGCTTCCCATAGAGCTAGCCCAAGCTGCTAAGGCTGCCTAGTAATAATAGTGTTACGGCTGACGCCCGCCCTTATAGTGGATGAGGCCCCGCCCCTTGCACGTAGAATTTAAGGTATTACCGCGCCTTAACAGGGAGGAGGCCGGGGCCCGGTTGCTGATAGCCCACATGTCAGACGTCCACCTGGGCGCCAGGAAGTACGGCGAGAGGGCAATATATGACGACGTCTTCAGGGCCTTCGAGGAGTCCCTGGAGGCCGTGGCGAGGGAGCACGCGGAGGCCCTAGTGCTCGCCGGCGACGTCTTCGACTCGCCTCACCCGGACAACAACACGCTTGTCACAGCGGTCAGGATGCTCAAGTCGTTCACCTCGAGGGGAATTAAGGTGGTCGCGGCGCACGGCGAGCACGACACGCCGGGCAGGAGGGAGGCGAGCGCCCTCTCAATAATGTCCGAGGCCATAGAGGGCTTCACTGCACCGAGCCTGCTGGGGGCAAACGTCAGCCAGCCCCAGCAGGTGGTCGACATCATGACGGTTAGGCTGGGGGGCGCCGCCTTCCTGGTCTACCCCTTCTTCAAGGTCAGCGTTGAGGAGAGGAGGAAGCACTACAGCGACCTGAGGCCCTTCTACGACGCGGCAGCAAGGAGGCTCAGGGGCGACGGGATTAAGGCCGTCTTCGTGGCCCACATACCGGTTGACCCCGTATTCAGGTTCCCCTCCGAGACCGTTACCTCCGTCAACTCGTTCCCAAGGGTGAACTACGTTGCCCTGGGGCACATACACTCGAGGACCATAGGCAAGGTTGAGCTTGTAGACGGCGCCCTCTGGTACGCCTACCCGGGCTCCATCTACCCGCTGGACCTCGAGGAGGCGAGGCTGAGCCACAGGAGGGGGCCCCTCCTCATTGACCTATCGGGAGACGAGGCGTCCGTGCAGGAGGTGCCCGTGCAGGTCAGGGAGCACTTCGTCGTGCCTGTCACCGTGAAGGAGCCCAACTCGGCCTACTACGACATGAAGGCGGCCCTCAGCAAGGTGAGTGGCCAGGGGGGAGGGCCTGAGCCCCTGGTTCACCTTGAGGTCACAGCTATGCCGGGCGTGCCCACGAGGCTCATCGCGGCTGAGGCCAGCAGGCTCAGCAGGGAGCTTAACATGATAATAATACCCCACGTCAGGAGGGCCGAGGAGGAAGAGGGGGATGCCAGGGAGCTCAGGCGCGAGGAGGGGAGAATTGACGTAGTGAAGCTGATGCAGGAGATAGTTGAGAACGACGAGTTCACGGCCAGGGCAGTCCTTGAGCTTGCGGCCGCGGCCGCTGAGGGCGACGAGGAGTCCGTGGACTCGACCCTTGAGAAGCTGGCCTCGTGGCAGAGGTCCCTTGACATACTTAGGAGGCTGAGCTCGCAGTGACGCTGACCATAAGCAGGCTGACGCTTAGGAACTTCCTGAGCCACAGGGGCACCACAGTAGAGCTGCCAAGGGGCAGCATAGCCATAGTCGGGGAGAACGGCGCCGGGAAGTCAAGCATGTTTGAGGCGATCTACTTCGCCCTGACGACCTCGGGCTGGAGGGGCAAGCTCGCTAACCTGGTGAGCGTGGGCTCCAGCTCAGCCATGGTTGAGCTCACGCTCAAGGACGACTCCGGCCAGGAGGCTGTCGCAGCTGCCACAGTTGAGAGGCGCAGGGACTCGGCCACCTCGTCGTACAGGCTCAAGGTGAACGGGAAGCTCGTGGCCAGCGCTGCCTCGGCCTACAGGGAGGAGGTGGCCAAGCTTCTGGGCCTCGCGGGCGTGAGCGACTACAGGGGCTTCATAGAGTCGGCCGTTATAATAAGGCAGGGGGGACTTGAGGAGATAGCCTCAGTCCTTGCCCGCGAGGACAGCAAGAGGCTCAGGGAGCTGGTGGAGACCGCCATAGGCATCCCTCAGCTCAGGGCGGCGGTTGACAACATAAGGTCGCACTCCATAAGGGCCGTGAGGAGCGACGGGAGCGTCATAGCCTCCTTTGAGGTAGGGCCAAGGAGGAGGAACGACCTGGCCCTCACGCTGCAGGGCGTGAGGAAGCAGAGGCAGGACAGGCTTGCGGAGCTGAGGGACGCCGAGGCAAGGGCCAAGGAGCTTGAGGCGCAGCTGAGGGAGGCCGAGGCCCAGGTCAAGGGCCTTGAGGCCGAGGTCGACAGCCTCTGCGGCCCCGTGGGGGCGCTGCCGGAGCTTGAGGCGCAGCTGAGGGAGGTGGAGGGGCAGCTGAGCTCAAGGACTTCGGAGCTGAAGGAGCTTGAGGAGAGCGAGAGGGAGCTCGAGTCCAGGATTGCAAGGGCTGAGGACGCTAAGGCCGTTGCCTCGCTTGAGCCCAAGGTGAGGGAGGTTGACGCGCTGAACTCCCAGCTGGCCTCGCTCTACGGCGAGCTGGCATCGCTGAGGCCGGCCGTTGAGGCCCTTGACGACCTTAAGCAGCACGAGGGCGACTACAGGCGCTACCTTGACCTGACGTCAGAGCTCGACGAGCTTAAGAGGAAGGAGGTTGAGCTGACAGCAGCGATCAGGGGCGCCGAGTCGGCGGAGGCCCAGGCCCGCTCGCTCATGGAGCAGGCGAAGGCCGTCGCGAGGAGGCTCGGCTCTGCCCTCGGCCTCAGCCTTGAGCCTACGCAGGAGGCCCTGAGATCCGCCCAGGAGGCCGTTAACAGGCTGAGCGACGAGCTTGAGGGGCTCCGCAGGAGGGCCCAGGAGCTCCAGGGCAGGCTCGGCTCCATCAGGCAGGCCAGGGGACAGCTTAATGACATAACGAGGGTCCTGGCCTCGGGCTCCGAGGCCAGGTGTCCGGTCTGCGGCAGCCCCCTGTCGCCTGGCAGGAGGGAGGAGCTGAGGAGGCACTACGAGGAGGAGGCTAAGAGGCTTAACGAGGAGGAGGAGGAAGTCAACAGGGAGCTTAAGGAGCTTGAGGCCAGGGCGACTGAGCTCGAGGGGGGGCTCAGGGGGGCCCAGACGGCCCTGGGACAGCTGGCCCAGCTTCTCGAGTCCCTCGCCAAGGTGCAGCGGCAGGACGTCAGCGGCCTCAGGGCGCAGCTGAAGGAGATCGTTGAAAGGGAGGAGGAGCTTAAGGAGGAGGCCAAGGGACTTGAGAGGGGCTACTCAGCCTACGTCTCGGCGGCCGACAGGCTCTCAAAGCTTAAGGTGAGGCCCGAGGAGGCTGAAGCAGTGAGGAGGCGCTTCTCAGAGCTCTCAGCCAAGCTTAAGGAGGCGACCGAGGCCAGGGACTCGGCCCTCAGGGAGCTCATCCAGGCGGTCAACGCGAAGAGCTACGACGAGGCCAGGAGGGCCGTTGAGGAGGCCGTCAGGACGGCCGCGGAGCTGCCGTCCCTTAAGGAGCAGCTCAGCATGGTGAGGTCAAGGATGGAGGCCGCGTCCTCTGAGGTTAAGTCGCTCGAGGCCAGGGCCTCTGAGGTTAGGGCGAGGCTTGATTCCCTGAGGTCGCAGGCCGCCATGTGCGACGCCAGGAGGAGGGCGCTGCAGGAGGCCAGGGAGCGCCACACCAAGCTCGCCGCAGAGGCGGCCTCAGCAAAGTCAAGGGCTGAGCAGCTGAGGAAGGACGCGGACAGGGCCTATGAGGACGAGCAGGCGCTCTCCGCGGCGCTTGACAGGCTCGACGCGGCCCTGGGGGCCCTCAGCGCCATAGAGAGGCTCGAGAAGACCCTCTACAGGAGGGCGCTCGTCAGCCTTGAGAATGAGATGAACGACGTGTTCAGGGTCTTTGGCCTCGACTACGCCAGGGTGGAGGTCAGGGAGACCGAGGACGCGTTCTACTTCACCGTCGTGGACAGGGAGGGCAGGGAGAGGCCCATAGCCGGCCTGAGCGGGGGCGAGCAGATAGTGATAGCCCTGGCCTACGTGCTGGCACTCAACAGGGTGATGCACTCAAGCATAGGCTTCCTTCTCCTTGACGAGCCAACTGACATGCTTGACGACGAGAGGAGGAGGGCCCTCGTCGATGTCCTTGGTAGGCTGACCGAGGAGGGAGGGCTGCAGCAGCTCATAGTGATAACCCACCACACGGACCTAGTTGACAACGTCGACAAGGTGTGCACGGTGGAGAAGGGCCCCGACGGCTTCTCAAGGGTGAGGTGCGAGGAGGGATGAGCGTAGTAGCTTACGCGCTTGAGCTGAGGGACCTGATAAGGTCGCTGATAGACGTGAGGCCTGAGCCCTGCGAGTTCAACTGGCTCCCGCCGCCAGAGCCCAGGGGGCCCGTTGCCTACTCCGTTGAGGACGGCGGCCAGGGCGACAGGAAGCTCAGGACATACACCGTGTTTGCCCTGAAGGCCTGGGGGGCGGGCTTCGTTGACGGCGAGGCCCCGAGGAGCTTCCAGGAGGGCTTCGTTGGCGTTGTAGTGCCCCAGGGCCTTGAGCAGGGCCAGAGGATGAGGCGCTACAGGCAGGTCCTCGAGCTCGAGGTGGCCCTCAAAAGCATGGTGCCGGGGGGCCTCGCGCTCTTCGACGGCACGCCCCCCATGAGGTGGGGCAGGGTGGGCGCTAAGGCCACGTGGGAGGAGAGCCTTGAGGCCGCCGCCAAGCACATCATTAAGCACAGGGGTGCGCTTGAGGGCCTCACGAAGGGCACGTGCTCCACGCCAGACGTAGACTGCCTGGCCGAGGTCCTTGAGGGGGCCACGAGGAGGCCCCTGAGCGCCAGGGCGCTTATGAGGCTCGCCAGGGAGGGGGCCCTTGGGATAGGCAACTCGCTCAGGGACTACTACCCGATACTTGCGCTTGAGAGCCTTGAGAGGCTCCTGCTCTTCAGGAGGGTCATAGAGGCCGCCTGGTCGAGGGGCTCAACCCCCGTCTTCGTAGTGAAGACCAGCAGGTCGACGAGCTTCTGCGGCGGCAGCCTCCCGGACGTCCACCTGGTTGAGGCCACCCTGAGGGCCAGGGGGAGCTTTGAGCCGGGCTACGCTGTGGCCAACGTCTACAACAGCGTCTACGACTACTTTGGCCTCAGCAAGAGGGAGCGCAGCATGTACCCAGACGTCGGCGGCCTCAGGGACTTCTACGAGAACAGGCTGGCGGTCGCCAGCGCCTTCGTGAGGCTCAGGGCAGGGGGCTTCATCTTCAAGGTCGAGGTGCTCTACGACCGCTCCGCGGGCGCCGGTGACCCAGCGGGGCTGCTCAGGGAAGTGGTCTCAAGGCTCTCCTCGCTGCCCTTAACCTCCGAGGGCTACCCGCTGCCGCTGGTGGTAGCAGACTCAAACTCAAGGGTCGCCAGGGCGGAGATGGAGGCGGCCATGAGGGCCCTGGGCCTCGACCTCACGCCCGAGAGCAGGAGCATGTTGAGGGTTTAGGGTGATATATGATGAGCGATTGCGCGTCAGGCAGGAGGCTCGGGTGGATAGTGGGGGAGAGCACGCCCAGGAACAGCCAGGTTCTCTTCGCCGATGACAAGGACAGGCTGCCGCGCGTAGGCACTTACGTGCTCGCCGACTCGCCGGACGGCTGCCTCTTCGGCATACTTGAGTTCATATCGTCAGGCAACAAGCTGTTGTCAGAGGACGTCACGAGCCCTGAGTCCGTTGACGGCCTCGTGCAGCTCATAAGGCAGAGCCCGGGCGTCTCGCCCACGTACGTCAAGGGCACGGTGAGGTGGCTAAGCTACGAGGGCACGCTCACCGAGGGCGAGGTCTCCCTGCCCAAGGTCCCCCCGAGGCCAGGCACGGAGGTCTACGAGGCCCCCAAGGAGACGCTTGAGAAGGTGTTCAAGGGCGAGAGCAGGGAGGGGGGCTGGGTCAGACTGGGCTCCCTGGTCAGCGACTCAGATATAACCTACAGCGTCAGCGTCAACAAGCTGACGAGGCACCTCGCGGTTCTGGCCGTCACGGGCGGCGGCAAGAGCAACACTGTCTGCGTGCTGGCCCGCAGCCTTGTCAAGGAGCTCAACGCCACCGTTGTCATATTCGACATGCACGGCGAGTATGGCGACCTGGGGCTCGAGGACAAGGCGAACTACATGAGGTCGCCGGCCATACAGCCCGCCATGTTGACCTTCGGCGAGCTGGTGGAGCTCACTGGGATGCCTGAGAACGCCACGAACCAGCTCAGGGTGCTCAGGCAGGCCTGGGAGGACGTCATGGAGAAGTACCAGGCCGGCAAGGTGAGCCCCAACGAGATAATGGGGACCCTCCGCAAGACAGTTGAGCTCATGGGGGAGGGGAAGGGAGGGGACCCGGCCGTAGGGGTGCTCAACAGGCTCAGCGACCTTGAGGACTACTACGGTGACATACTTGACAGCGGCGTGCCTATGAGGCTCGAGGAGGTCATTAAGCCTAACATGCTCAACGTTTTCGACCTGAGCGAGCTCGACGAGCGCGGCGCTGACGCCGTAGTGAGCCACTACCTCAGGAGGCTGCTGCTCGAGAGGAAGAGGTGGAAGCGCAGCAACGGCAGTGAAGGCTACCCGACGCCTGTTATAGTAATCATAGAGGAGGCGCACGTGCTCATACCAGCCAGGGACTCCACCCTCACCAAGTACTGGGCCGCCAGGATAGCCAGGGAGGGGAGGAAGTTCGGCATAGGGCTTGTCATAGTGAGCCAGAGGCCTAGGAACGTGGACCCGGACGTGCTGAGCCAGACCAACAACAAGATAATACTGAAGATGGTGGAGCCGCAGGACATAAAGTACGTGCAGGAGGCCAGCGAGGAGCTGAGCGAAGACCTGGCCAACATGCTGCCGAGCCTCAACCCTGGCGAGGCGGTGGTCATAGGCAGCATGGTCAAGCTGCCCGCAGTCGTTAAGATCGACCTCTGCAAGTGCGGCGACAGGAGCTGCAAGAAGGGCGGAGGGGACCTGGACCTAGTCAAGGAGTGGGCGGCGAGGAAGCCCGGCGGGGGCTCAGGGGAGTGGCTCGGTGAGCTGACTTAATGGCTGAGATCTTCTCCTTCACCCCATGCAGGTGCCTAGTGCTGGCCCCCTGGGAGAGCCTCGAGGCTTCAAGGGCTGAGGGCGGCAGGGTCAGCGTCAACATCGGCCTTGACGAGGCCGAGGCCAGGAGGGGCGAAGACTCCGTAACTCTTGAGTGCTGCGGCGTCTCGGCCAAGGTTCCCCTTGAGGTCCTAAGGAGACACTCCTCCAGGAGGTCAGCCCTTGCTGTGAGCGATGATGGCTACTATGAGGTTGAGCTGAGGCTCCCCAGCTCCTACTACAAGCTGGTCCCCCTGCCCGGGACGGCGCCGACCCTTGAGATAAACGGCATCCACATGCACAGGGTCAAGGACGTTAAGCCCATTGAGGACTCCGCCCTGAAGGTCAGGCTGGCTGGAGTTAAGCGGGGCGACAGGGTGCTTGAGGTTGGCACGGGCCTCGGCTACACCGCTATAGAGTCAGCCAGGAGGGGGGCCCGCGTCACAACTGTTGAGGCCAGCGAGGCGGTTCTCTGGGTGGCCGAGAGGAACCCGTGGAGCCGCGGCCTCGCCGACAGCAACATAGCGATAGTCCTGGGGGACGCCTGCGAGGCCCTCAAGGAGATGACGGGCGCCTTCGACGTGGTGATCCACGACCCTCCCAGGCTAACCCAGGGCACCGGCTGCCTGTACTCAAGGGATTTCTACAGGGAGCTCTACAGGCTCCTGAGGCCCGGGGGTAGGATATTCCACTACACCGGGGAGCCCGGGAGGACAAGGGGGAGGAGCCTGGGCCCAAGGGTCGTGGGGAAGCTTAGGGCTGTGGGCTTCGTGGGGCTCAGGTACGTTGACAAGGCTATGGGGGTCGTTGGGGTGAGGCCTTAGACGGCCTTGAACTTCTCAGTCCAGACCTCATAGGCCTTAAGCATCCTCTCGTCCACGCTCGGCTTTCTGCTCCTCATGGCCTCCTCGAAGTCAGCCGCTGTGACGGGCCTCAGGCCGCCCTCCCTGTTCTCAAAGTACTCCCTAACGGCCCTCATGTAGGCGTCCTGTACCAGGTCCTTTATGTCGCTGCCCGAGTACCCCTCAAGCCTCTTTGCCAGCTCATCTATGTCAACCTTGGCCCCTGCCGGGAGCTTTGAGAGGAGCGTCTCAAGGAGCCTCTTCCTGGCCGCAAGGTCAGGGAGCCCAACGTATACCCTCTTCTGGAACCTCCTTATGAAGGGCTCGTCGAGGTCCCAGGGCTTGTTTGTAGCCGCTATAACGTAGACGTGAAGCCTCTCCCCCTTGTCCTGGAGGCCGTCCATCTCCTTGAGGAACTGGTTCCTGACCCTGACCTCGCCCCCTACCTCGTTCGAGTGCACGCCGAAGAGGGCGTCCACCTCGTCTATAAATATTATCACGGGTACGCCAGACCTGGCCCTCTCCCTGGCGTAGTCGAAGAGCTTCTTGACGTTCTTCTCGCCCTCGCCCAGCCACTTGCTCATTATGCTGGCAGCGTCGGCGTAGAGGAACTCCCCTGACACCTCGTTGGCCACAGCTGCCGCGAGCATGGTCTTCCCAGTGCCCGGGGGGCCGTAGAGCAGAATGCCCCTAGGCCAGCCCAGGGGAAAGAGCTCGGGCTTCACCACGGGGTAAATTATGGCCTCCCTTATGGCCCTCTTGGCGTCTTCCAGGCCAGCTATGTCGTCAAATGTCACCTTGGGCCTCTCCCTGAGCACGAACTCAGGCGGCTCGCTGCCGTCGTTAACTTCGCCCTTGAGGTCGACCTTGACTAGATCATCGCCCTCGCTGAGGGGCTGCGTCCCCTTGACCTCCACGTACTTAAGCCTTGACTTGACGTCGCTGTACATCCTCCTGTAGACGCCTATCAGGGGATGGTCCGGGTAGTTCCTCAGTATCTCCTCGAGGGCGTCCAGCGCCCTCCTGTACTTGTCTGCGGCGGCCGCGTAGTCCTTCTCCTTCTCGGCGGCAAGCCCCTCCTCTATCTTCTTCTTGGCAAGCGCCTCCAGCATCTGCACTGGGCTCCCTGACACCTTAGCTCAGCCCCCGGCCTGGGCTATTGCGTTAACCAATATTAGGGTGAGAGCCTAGGCCCTCTGCCCTAGGCCCTCGACCTTCAGCACCCCCTTGGCCTCAAGCCTGGCTAGCATGTCCCTGACAGCGGCTGGGGAGACGCCGAGCTCCTCAGCGACCTTAGACACCCTTATCACTCCCCCTGAGGCCTTGATGTACTCTATCAGCTTCGCCTCAAGCTCCTCAGGGCTAACAGCCCTGGGGACCTGCGGCGTGAGCTTCTCGGTCTCGGCCTGCGCCTCAGCCATGGCCTCAGATATGGCCTTCTTAACGTCGTCGTCGAGCAGCGCCAGGCTCCTGCCCTCGGGCAGGACAGAGCTGAGCACGTTGACCTTCCTTATCACGTTCTCCGTTGACTCAAACACTGAGGCAAGGGACGCCGTGGCGTCCGGGGCAAGCCCTGATAGGTAGTTGCTTATGGCGCCCATGGCGTAGTGGAGCGGCGCGAGGGCCTTGGTTATGGCCTCCATGGTCCTGGCGTCCTTTATCCTCTCTATGGCTATGCCTATCAGGTGGCCGTAGCTTGCGACCAGCTTGTAGACCCTCTTCTTTATCACCAGCTCGGAGGCGTTGATCTCTATGCTCTCGTTGTCGTGGGCCCTTATGGCGCCTACGAGCTTCGTGTGGTACTCGTTTATCTCGCCGAGGAGCTTGAGCTTGTACCTGTCAACCTCTGACTTAACTATGTTAAGCTGGGCCAGTATGTCGTCATAGTTTATGCCCTCCTGCTGGCCAAGGATGTCAACGCCCTCAGCCTCACCCCTCCCCCAGCTGAAGGCCCTTCTTAGCACGTCTGTGAACCCTGGCATTCGCCCAACCTCCTTAGAGTTCCTAAGGCGCTGCAGGGTGTTAGCTCCTGAGGGTAAGTATTACTGCTGTGAGTCCGCCGGGCTAACAGCTCACTCTTTTAAATTCGCCAGCCGCGAGGTGACAGGGAAGACTCATGTCACTCTACATGATAGAGCAGGGGACGGCGGTAGGGCTGAGGGCCAAGGACGGCGTCGTGCTTGCAACGGACAAGAGGATGGCCTACGGCTCCTTCGTCATGAGCAGGAACGCCAAGAAGGTGTTCCTGGTGAACAGGAGGGCAGGCATAGCAATGAGCGGCCTCTACGCCGACATGGGGGCGATACAGAGGTACCTCGCGGCCGAGAGCAGGTACTACGAGCTGAGCTCTGAGGTCACCATGAGCCTCTACTCAGTGGCGAAGCTGCTCTCAGGCATGCTGTACTCATATAAGATGCTGCCCTTCATAATAGAGGCCCTAGTAGGCGGCATAGACAGGGACGGGCAGCCCAAGATCTACACGCTGGACTCGCTGGGCTCGGTCTCGGAGGACAAATACATGGCCGTCGGCAGCGGCGCCACCACAGCCTTGGGCTACCTGGAGGACCAGTACAGGGACGACCTGCCAGTGGATCAGGCCGAGCAGGTAGCGATAAACGCTCTCAGGATATCGATGGAGAGGGACGCCTCGACGGGCGACGGCATAGACGTGCTCACGATCCCGGTCAACGGGGAGCCGAGGGAGAGGAGCCTAAGGCTGAGGGTTGTTGAGGAGAGCTGAGTGGGAGGAGTCCTGCAGGGGGGTCAGGGGAAGCGTAAGCTATAGCAGGGCGAGGGAGGCCCAGCTCAGGCTCAGGGAGCTCCTAAGGCTTGACTACGAGCCGCCCGAGCCCAAGGTAATAGCTGCGGTCGACGCTGCCTACTGGGGTCAGGGCGGCATCTACGGCGTCGCGGCCGTCCTAGTTATTGACCTCCTGGGGCGCTCGGCGAGCCTCTACTACTCCTACGGCCCCGTCTGCGTCCCTTACATACCGGGCCTGCTGGCCTTCAGGGAGATGGAGGTCATGGCCCCCGCCCTGGTGAGGGCCAGGCGCCGCGGTTTCGACGTGATACTAGTTGACGGCCACGGCGTAGCCCACCCGAGGGGCCTTGGCATAGCGTCCCACGTGGGCGTGGCCCTCAGGGCGCCGAGCGTCGGCGTGGCCAAGGGGCGCCTCTACGGCGAGGAGGGGCCGTGCGCCTACGGCGCCTGCCTCTACGCTGATGGTAAACCTGTCGGGGCGGTCCTCACGTCTCCGACAGGGTCTAAGGTGTATGTAAGCCCCGGCAACATGGTGACGCTTGACTACAGCGTCAGGCTGGCGAGCTCGCTGATGGCCAGGGGCCTTAGGCTGCCATACCCCCTGCAGCTGGCCGACGCTGCCACCAAGGACCTGAGGGATCAGCTGAGGGGCGAGTCGCCCAGGGGGGTGACGGTTGAAGAGGTCGAGCTTAACCATAGGTCGCTTAAGGGGTTCAAAAACCTCTACTCCCTGCTCGGCCTGGTCCCCATCAGCCCGTGGCTGGGACCTCCCTGATTATGGCGCCCTTCCTCAGGCCGTTGTGCTTAACCGTTATCGAGACCCCGTCCTGGGAGTGCCTTATCAGCAGCTCCTCGTCTATAATGGTCCTGCCGCACACTGGGCACTTGTAGTACCTCGTCACCTTCACCTCAACGCCGTCTGATTTTGAGGTCCTCTCAGTCCTTGAGTAAAAGTTCATGGGGACCTTGCACTTGGGGCAGAGCACCTCTATCTCAGTTCCTGCTGCGCCCATATTTTGTCACCGCCTTTGTCCTTTGCCTCTCATGCAACGCACGCTTGTGCGGGATTTTATCCCTAAGCCCGTTGCGCCTTCTTTCCGTTAGCACATAGCTTCCGCCCAGCGTTTTTAAGGATTGCACGCGCATAGCTTCCTGGGAGGTAGCTTGAGCCAGCAGCCCGTTGACCCAGATGAAGTTGACGACTCCCTTGGGGAGCAGCTGGTGAGGATAGCCAGGTCGAGCGTTGAGCACTACTTCTCCAACAGGGCCCTCATGCCAACGCCTCAGGGCCTCAGCCCAGTGCTCCTCAGGCCTGGGGCCGCCTTCGTGACCATAGAGACCTACGAGGGCGAGGGCTCAAGGAGCCTGAGGGGCTGCATAGGCTTCATAGAGCCGGTGAAGCCCCTGGTGAGGTCTGTCATAGAGGTCGCCGTTGAGGCCGCCTTCAACGACCCAAGGTTCACCCCCATGGAGGTAAACGAGCTCGACAACGTCACATTCGAGGTCTCAGTGCTATCAAAGCTTGAGGAGGCCCCGAGGACGCCAGAGGGCCGCAAGGCCTTCGTGACCATAGGCAGGGACGGCCTTGTGGTTGAGAGGGGCTTCTACAGGGGGCTGCTCCTGCCCGAGGTGCCGGTTGAGAACCTGTGGGACGTCGAGACCTTCCTCTCGGAGACCTGCATAAAGGCGGGCCTCTGGCCCGACTGCTGGTACGACGAGAAGGTCAAGGTCTACAGGTTTAGGACCGCCGCGTGGCTTGAGGAGAGGCCAAAGGGGAGGGTCGTGAGGAGGGACCTGGCAGAGGAGTACAGGAAGCTCCTTGAGAGCAGGGGCCTGGCGGCACAGAGCACTTAAACTTTCGGCGTCTCCGCATTAAGGGGGCGGCCAAGTTGAGCGTAAAGGAGAAGCTTCAGAACCACGTGGCGGCCTGGAAGAGGATACTGTTGCTCTCCAGGAAGCCCGACGAGGAGGAGTTTGGGCTACTGACGAGGCTGACCCTGTTAGGCGTCGTGTTGGTCGGAGCCATAGCTTACGTCGTTCACCTGATATACGTTCTCCTGCTGAGCTGAGGTGTTACCATGGAGTCGCAGCAGCCCGACCAGGGGACAGCTGAGGGGCGCAGCAGGTTCTACGCCATATACGTGACAGGCGGCTACGAGGAGAGGGTTGTGGCGGTCCTAGCCGAGAGGGCCAGGACCCTTCAGCTCGACGTCAGGAGCTTAGTCTACTCCCCGGACCTCAAGGGCGTCGTCTTCGTGGAGGTTGGAGACGTTAAGGACCTCTACTATGTAATAAGGGGTGTTAGGAACATAAAGAGGAGGAGGCCCACGGCCGTTAACGTTGATGATATACTGAAGCTCATCAGGCCTCCGGTCGCCGCGGCCCCAGTGGCCAAGGGAGACACGATACAGGTCATAGGCGGCCCGTTCAAGGGCATGATGGGCAGGATAGTGGATGTCAGGAAGGGCGAGGTCGACGTCAACCTGCTTGAGGGCGACTCGAAGATACTAGTGACCATACCGATAGACCAGGTCAAGCCCCTGAGCAAGGAGGAGCGGCAGGGTCAAAGTTAACATTATAAGTTTCGCAGCCCCCAGGCCTTAGGATCATAACAGATGGAGGGCAGCCATGGGCAGGAGGACATAGCTGAGAGGGCTGAAAGGTACATAAAGAACCTCAGGGAGGCGCTTAGGCAGGCCAGCGAGAGGCTTGAGCAGCTTAAGGGTAAGCTACCCATAGACGCGGGCAGGCTCCTTGAGAACGCCTCAGCGTACGCCAGCGACGCGGAGTACTACCTGGCCAAGGGGGACGCCGCAACAGCCCTGGTCTCGGCCTCCTACGCGGAGGGCCTGCTCGACTCGCTTAGGTTCCTCGGCCTGCTTGACGTGAGCTGGCCCAGGTCCGTTGACGACGAGAGGAGGGTCGTGGTGGCGGGCACCTTTGACATAGTTCACCCTGGGCACCTGCAGCTCCTCAGCTTCGCCTCAAGGCTGGGCAAGCTGTATGTAATAGTGGCGCGTGACAACAACGCGTCGAGGGACAAGGGGAGGCCAACGCTACTCGACGAGCAGTCCAGGCTCCAGATCATAAGCTCCATCAGGTTCGTCTACAGGGCCGTGCTGGGCGACGAGAAGGACTACCTTAAGCCCATAGAGGAGATAAGGCCCGACTACATAGTGCTCGGCCCTGACCAGGCCATGGATGAGGGCTGGCTGGCCAGCGAGGTCGAGAGGAGGACCGGCAAGAGGCCCACCGTGATAAGGTTTGACTCAAAGAGGGAGTTCTCGGGCGGCCTGAGGGGCTCAAGCGACATAATTAGGAGGGCCTGCAAGGTGGCCGCTCAGCTTGACCCTAAGCCCTAGAGCGGCGGGCCGCTATGACGTCAAGCTCAACCTGGGCCCCGGCGGGCAGGTCGCTCACAAACACGGTGGTCCTCGCAGGGTAGGAGCCCTTGAAGTACTCTGAGTACACCGCGTTGAAGTCTTGGAACCTCGAGGGGTCCTTTAGGTACGCAGTCACCTTGAGCACATCGTCAAGGCTTGAGCCCCCTGCCTCCAGTATGGCCTCCACGTTCTCTATGACCCTCCTGACCTGCTCCTTGAAGTCGTCGCTAACTATTTTCCCCGTGGATGGGTCTATGGGCACCTGACCTGAGACAAATACCAGGTCACAACACACTGTGGCCTGGCTGTAGGGCCCTATGGGCCTCGGGGCCCTCTCGGTGAACAGGATCTCCTTCAAGCGGGCTCGCCGCGCTCAGCGGCCAGGCCCGACATAAAAAGCCTCAGGCGGTCGCCGTCTTAGTAGCCCTCCTCGAGAGCGCCCTGTAGAGCTCCTCGACCTCAGATATGTCAGACCTGCCGAGGCCGTAGCTCTGGGCCGCGCGGAGCACCTCGCTGACCTCTACAAGGACTGGCGTGAAGCTGGAGCCGAGCTCCTTGAGCGCCTTCAGCGTCTCGTCGGCGACGTAGCTCCCGAGCTCCAGCGAGAAGAGCTCCTTGTAGCTGCCCTTTAGCATGAGCGGCAGCCTCGACCTCAGCTGGGCTGAGTCTGCGCCGCCCATGGAGAGGGCCTTTACTACGTCGTCATAGGGCAGGCCGAGGTTCCTCAGGGCGCTGGCGACCTCGGCGAGGATGACAGTGTTTGCCATGATGATCATTGTGCTCACGAGCTTAAGGGCCACTGCGTTGTCATCGCTGCCCACGTAAATGTGCTGACCCATGTCGTCAAGTAGGGGCCTGGCGCGCTCGTAGCTCTCCCTGTCCCCGCCAACGTAGAGCACCAGGGTGCCGGCCTCTGCGTTGGCTGGCCCTCCCTCCATCATGGCAGTTATGTACCTGAGCCCCAGGTCGTCGGCGAGGGACTTGGCCTTCCTTGACTCGTCAAGGCCGACCGTTGTCAGGTTGACTATGACGCCCTCAAAGCCCTTGAGATGGGGCAGCGCGGCCAGGAGCTCCTGCCCGCCAGGGAGGGAGAGGAGGACAAAATCACCGTCAACGGCGTCAGCCGGGCTGCCAAGGGCCTTGAAGTTGTTCAAGTCCTTGAGGTAGGAGTACGAGGAGGCGGCGACGTCGTAGCCCCAGACCTCGTGCCCCCTTGAGGCCAGCCTCCTGGCTATGCCCCTTCCCATCCTTCCAAGCCCTATGACTGAGACCCTGCTCAAGGGTTCACCGGATGGGACTGAAGCGCCCTGAGAATAAAAGCAAAGTACATGAACTCCACGTAACCCGCGAAGGCGCAGAAGGCAAGGGGTGGTAGCGGGGGGTGGATTTGAACCACCGACCTCGGGGTTATGAGCCCCGCGGGCTACCAGGCTGCCCTACCCCGCTGCTCCGCCCCGCTTCCCCTTGCCACAGCCTACGACAACTATACAGCTTATAAGCTTATTCCATTTATTCCACAGGAATAACATCAAGGCAGGGGAGACTGTGAAGGCCAGGGCAGCTGTGCTGAGGGAGTTCGGGAGGCCCTTTGAGCTGACTGACATCGACGTGAGCCCGGGGGAGGGCGACGTCGTGGTGGAGGTGAGGTCAACTGGGATCTGCGGCAGGGACCTGGTCGTCTGGCGCGGCGGCTTCAGGAACCTGAGGCCTCCTCTGGTGCTTGGCCATGAGGTCTTCGGGGTCCTCAACGGGGAGCCAGTCGCCGTCTACCCTGCGGACCCTGCTTCCAAGGAGTTCCTGCCCCTGGGTGAGAGCAGGCCCGGGGGCTACGCCGAGCTCATGGCGGCGCCAAGGGAGAACATAATAAGGCTGCCGGACGACGACTTTTACAAGTACGCCGCCGCTGCCTGCGGCGTCGCCACGTTCATACACGCGGCCAGGCTCGCCGGGGTCAGGCGGGGCGACAGGGTGCTCGTCACGGGGGCCACGGGAGGCGTTGGAATTCACGGCGTCCAGTACCTCTCCAGGGTCCTGGGGGCCAAGGTATACGGGCTGGCCAGGTCAGCTGAGAAGGCCAGGGTCCTCGAGGGGCTGGGCGTCAGGGCCTTCACGGACCTCGGGTTCTACCGCTCTGAGGGCAGGGTGGACTTCGTCTTTGAGGTCGTCGGCGGCCCAACAATGAATGACAGCATGCTGACCCTCAGGGACGGCGGCGTCATGGTGCTCGTCGGAAATGTGACGGGGGAGCCCATAACAATAGCGAGGCCCGCGCTGCTAATTATGAGAGAGCTCAGGGTAACCGGCACTGCCGCCTACAGCAGGGGGGAGTTTGAGGAGGCCATAAGGCTCATAGGGGAGGGCGTCATAAAGCCCTTCTTCAGGGCCTACAAGCTGGAGCAGGTGAACGATGCGTACTCCGACATAATGAGCGGCAGGGTCCTGGGCAGGGCGGTGCTTAAGCCTTAGGCAGCGAAGAGAGACTCCTCCATGACGTACTTCCTCCTCGAGACCTCCAGCATGTGCCTCGTGAAGAGCAGGGCGAATAACACTACAACTAGGCCGAACAGCGTTGAGGCCCAGGCCGCCAGCGCTATGTTGCCCTCGTCTGTGGCGACGTCAAGTATCTTAATGATGCCGTGCGTCACCTGGAGCGTTCTGTCGCCTATTATGTCGGGCCAGTACTCCCCTATCATGAGGCCTCCCCAGGCGCTGTCTATCGTTGACGTCAGCCCAGTGACTATGTAGGGCATGGTGCCAGGCAGCAGCACCTTGCGGAGCCTCGTGAAGAACCCCATGCGGAGGTTGTCCATGAGCTCCACGACCTCCTGCGGCATCGCCTTAAGGCCCATCCAGTAGGCGTAGAATATGTAGTAGAAGGTGCTCACGAAGCCAAGGAAGAGGACGTAGAGCTCGTTCGTGAGGCCGCCGAGGGCCCTGTAGAGGGCCGCTGAGGTGGCCAGGAACAGCAGCGGGAAGTAGACGGGGGCCGGCAGGGCGGAGAAGGCCTGTATTAGGGGCACGAGGACGGCCTCGGCCCTCCTGTGGGTGACGAGGTAGTAGCCGATGAAAACGGCGAAGGCGAACGCCACTAGGGTTATGACGACCACCCTGGCGTAGTCGTAGGCGAGGCCCACCACTATGGGCCAGGTCTGCGACAGCAGGTACCTCCACGTGCCGGCCCTCACGGAGATTATCGTGGTCACGGCACCGTAAAGTATAAGCGCCAGTAGCGCCGCCCCGACGGCCCTGAGGGCCCAGTCGAGCGCCCTCTCGCTCAGCTGGGCCCTCTCCACCCTCCTCAGGGGCACGGCCCTCACGGCGGGGCGGCGGAGGGCATCTCCCACGGCCCTCAGGGGCCTGGCGGTCGCCACGTAGAACCTGCTCAGGGCCCTCCACCTGCCCCTGGCGCCGCGGCGGGTCAGCTCCATTGGCGTGTCGATGCCGTACTTGGCGGCGGCCCAGTTGGCGAACCTCCTGAGGCCAAGCACTACACCAGCCACTAAGACGGCCAGGGCGACGAGCGAGTAGTAGACGTAGGTGTAGAGGCCCTCCGAGGTGAACTCGGCTATGAGGGACCCTATGCCAAACACGTGGTACGACGTGGCGCCTATGCTGAAGACCTCGCTCACAGTTATGTAGAAGTAGGCGTCGGCGAAGCTTGGAAGCAGGTTGGCCGCTATGCGGGGTATGGAGAACGGTATGTAGAGCTTCCTCATCTTGGAGAAAAAGCCGTAGCGGACGTTCTCCACGACCTCAAGCATGGGCAGGGGGACGGTCTTGAAGGCCTGATATATGCCCATCCATATGTTCCAGACCACTGCCGTGAAGACAAGGAAGTCCACAGCAAGCTCAACGCCCAGGTAACCGCCTATCCTGTCAACGAAGAATACGAGGACCACCGGAAAGAACGATATCACTGGCACGGACTCGAGGACCTCGCTTACGCTCACGTAGGCCGACTCAAAGGCCCTGCTCCTTATAGCCAGGTAGCCCAGGAGCCAGCCGCTCACTATAGAGATGCCTATAGTAAGGAAGACCCTGCCGGTGGTGGCGAGCAGCGCCAGGACAATGATGATGGACACAGCGTCATTGGCCACAGTCACACCCCTACCCTCCAGCTATGTAGTCATAGAGCAGGTCCGTGTAGTTGGTGAACTCGGGGTCCCTCTGGTTCCTGGGCCTCGGCAGGTTTACCTTGACCTTGGCCGTTATTGTTGCGGGCCTGCCGCTCAGCACGTAGATCACGTCGCCGAGCTCAACGGCCTCCACCAGGTTATGAGTTATCATCACTACCCCCTTGAGGCTCGTGTTGACGTTAAATAACATATTATATATGTCCTTCCTCAGCGACTCCGCCGTCAGCTCGTCAAGGTGCGAGAAGGGCTCGTCCATGAGGAGAACCAGGGGGTCCGCCGCCAGCGCCCTGGCTATTGCTACCCTCTGCCTCATGCCGCCGCTGAGCTGCTTTGGGTAGAAGTTCTCGAAGCCCCTGAGGCCCACCACATCTATCAGCTGGAGGGACACCTGCCTGGCCACGTCCTTAGGGAGGCCTCTCACCTCGGCCCCCATCATGACGTTGTCCAGCACCGTCATCCATGGGAACGTAACTATGGACTGGTGAACCATCATTATCCTCGGGCTCGGCCCCGTGACCTCCTCGCCCATCAACAGCACCCTCCCCTCCGTGGGCCTCATGAAGCCGCCGAGTATGCGAAGGAGCGTGGACTTGCCTGCCCCTGAGGGCCCCACTATTACCACAAATGAGTTCTCGCTAACCTCAAGGTTCACGTGATCAAGTACCTTGTAGTCGCCGTAGGAGAAGGAGATGTCCTGGGCCTCTAGAATGGGGCCGCCCGCAGACCTAGCAGCCTCGGCGGTCGCTAGTGCCGTTCTTCCAATGCCTTCACCCCGTCCGAGGGAGCAAAACTCTCCAGGGCTATTATGTCTTTAGTTAATTTACTGGCGCTCAAATGGTGGGCATCAGCTGGCCTGGAGCCCGCTGGCCCTGAAGGAGGGCCTCAGGGCTGTGAGCCCATGTAGGCTGACACGGCGCTCGCAAAGGCGTTGTAGAGGTCCTCCTCTATAGCTACTAGGACGACCTTGTAGGGTGGGGGGCCGTTGGCGTCTATGAACTTCTTGATCTCGTCAACCATGGCATTGGCTGCAACTGCGAGGGGCACCCCGCCGACGCCCGTCCCCATGCCTGGGAACGCGACGCTGTTCACATTAAGCTGCCTGGCCACCTTTAGGGCCGCCCTAGTCGCTAGCCTCACGTTGACCTCATCTGTTGGCGATGCTGGCTCCCTCATGGTAGGCGCATGAATGACGTACTTCGCCTTCAGCTTCCCGGCCGAGGTCGCCACCGCGTCCCCTATGTCAACGGGGGCCTTAGACGTGGCCTCCTCCTCTATTGACCTGCCCCCCCTTCTCCTTATGGCCCCTGCCACGCCGCCCCCCATTATCATGTATGAGTTGGCCGGGTTCACTATGGCGTCCTCTTCCTCCTCGGTTATGTCACTCATCTTAACAACGACCATAACTTGGCCGTACTTAACAGCCAACAAGGGCGACGCCCGCGAAAAATTGACCCTAAAGGTAGTTAAGGTTAACCCTGGGGCTGGCCCTGGGGCTGGCTGCCCTCCAGCTCCTCCAGCCTGTCCCTTGCCCCGCTTTTGATCTCCTCAAGGTGCTCGAGCACGTCGTAGAGGCCGTTGAGCTGTGTCGGCATGAAGGAGACGCGCCCCTTCAGCGCGGCGTACTCCTCGGCCGTCAGCGTGTCACCCTTAACTATTATTGCCTTGGCGCCGAGCTCTACGAGACCCTCTATAGCGGCCTCGCTCCCCGTCTCGGGGGCCGGGTTCTCATACTGCTCAACAACCTTCTGCTCCTCATCTATAATGCCAAGGACCTCTGCCTTGGCAAGGGGCTGGAGGACGAAGTCCTGGCCCCCGTAGAATATCGCTATCCTCAAGGCTCACATCTCAGCTGGCACGTGAGGGCCGGCGTTTTTATGCTCAGATGCTGACCTAGCCGTTGGCTTGGCCCTTGAAGTCTGGGAACTCCACGCTTAGGACCTCGCAGAGGTCCCTGGCCCTCCTGGCCCCAAACCTTGATACCTCCTCGTCGCTGTAGCTCATGGGCACGTCGCCCCTCACAAGGTATATGTCGCGGATGCCGGCCCTCCAGAAGGCCTCAACGTCATTGATGGTGTCGCCGACCCCGAAGGCCTCGGTTGGCCTGAGGCCGGCTACCGAGAGGGCCCTGACCACGGGCTCAGGGTCAGGCTTGCCCCTCTCCACGTCATCGCTTGTTATAAGCACGTCGGGCCTCACCCCTATGACATCAAGCACCAGGGAGGCGGCGAACCTGGATGCTGAAGTCACCACCACTACCTTGCCCCCTGAGCGCCTAACTGCTGACACTACTTCAAGGGCGCACGGCATGGGCTTGGCCTTCTCCTTAACTATGCTTGAGAAGTGTGAGTTCTTCACCCTCGTCAGCTCTTCAGGGCTGACGCTTGATCCCGGCTCGCCGAGGGAGGCCAGTATGATCTGGGCTATCTCGGAGGCCCTCCTGCCCAGCAGGAGCCTCTCGTCAAAGGTGACGCCGCCAAGGCCCAGGTCGCGCAGCGCCGCCAGCCATGCGGTGAAGTGGGCTGAGGCCGTGCTAGCCAGCGTGCCGTCAAGGTCGAAGACTCCTGACTTTCTCATGGCGCCCGGCAGAGTAGTGGGCAGGCCCCTAATATCGCCTCATGGACCCTTGCTTAAGCAAATAAAAGGCCCTCACGACAGTAAAGAGCTGGGCCGGGGTGGCCGAGCGGTCCAAGGCGACGGGCTCGAGACCCGTTACCCGAAAGGGTGCGTGGGTTCAAATCCCACCCCCGGCGCCATGAGGGGCTAGGAGGCCCTGACCTTGACCATTACCTCTGCCTTTACGACAACCCTTTGGCGCCTAGGTAATAACCTTAAAACGCCTAACACAGCCCAGGGCTGATGGGGCCGTAGTCCAGCTTGGTAAGATGCGAGGCTTGGGCCCTCGTGATCCCGGGTTCAAATCCCGGCGGCCCCACCACGTTTAACAGGTCCTCCCGGCCTAACCGTTCATCCCTAGACGCTCATTCTCATCAGTTTATATTCACTCGTCGCGCCCAGGGACCTCCACCTCTTGCCGCGGGCCCGCTGCCCCCGCGGCGTTATGGACGGCTGTCAGACCCAACGGCATGGGGCCCCATCTACGGCGGCCCGGCCTCATAGCCCTCGCCCTTGGGTATCGCCTCCATCAGGCGAGGGGTCACCCGTGGGGCCTGTCAAAATGATGGATTATTAAAAGGATTTCTACCGATGCGAAAAATGGTTCAGCCCTGCCATGCTAATATAACAGTATAAAAACGCCCTGCTCCCGACCTAAGCTGATGTGGTAAGCTTGAACCTGAAGTTACTAATCGTGGTCATAGTTATTGTAGTAGCTGTGGCCGTTGGCGGCACCTACGCGGTGCTCCTAAGGCACACAAGAACCACAACAACAACGTCGCTAAGCCAGCTCTTCAGCGAGAGGCCCGGGGAGCTGAACAGCAGTGAGCTCTCATCGATGCTTGGCGGCAACTGGACCATGCTCACCAACGCCTCCTTCGTTGCCGTGGTCAAACAGAGCGAGGGCAAGCTCTATGTTGAGTACATAAACGGCACCAGCAAGACCCTTAACCTCACGAGCGGGCTTGAAATGGTTGGCCCAACTGGTCAGGCCAACGGGGGCTACCCGCTGTGGGTGGCGGGCTACTTCTACTACTACAAGGCGTCCCCGAACGCAACTTACGTGCTTGGCATAGAGGTTTTCAGGGCGACTAACTCGACTCAGGCCAACTGGACCCTGTCGGCCGTGGAGAACTACTACAAGGTCCCGCCCAGCACCCTGGACGGCCTCACGTATGTTGAGCTGAGGCCCTACGCGCCGCTCTCCAACATTACCTTCGTCTACGCCTCCTACAGGTCAACGTACATTATCGTGGTTATGTCCTCCACGAACGCCAGCGAGGGCAGCATAGCGCAGGTGGCTATGGCCTCCGCTAGGAACCTGCCGTGAAGGGGTTCAGCTCCTACATGGGTTCATTGTTTTACAGTAATCGCCTCACCCCTGTTCCCCCGCGTCCCGCTCGGGGCCTCATCGGGCCTGGGGCGCTCAGGGTTACCTGGGGCCCCAAGCCCTGAGTAGCCTCAGGGGCTGGCGGCCCTTCACCCCCTCACAGGGGATCCCGCCGATGAGCATATGCGGTATAATGAACCTTAAAACTATGTGAAACCCGAAACAGTTGCAGAGCGGACCAGCTTTAGCCTCGGCCAGCTAAAGCCTAGCCGAGAGGTGCCGCGCGTGGGGGAGGAGAAGAGGGAACTGTACAACAGCATAGTCGAGGCTGTGAGGAGCTGCAGGGCCTGCCCCCTTCACAGGCTGAGGACCAACGCCGTGCCGGGCGAGGGGAACCTTGAAGCTAAGGTGATGTTTGTGGGTGAGGCCCCCGGAAGGAGCGAGGACGAGCAGGGCAGGCCCTTCGTGGGCGCTGCGGGACAGCTCCTCAACGAGCTCCTCCTGAGGGCCGGCCTGAGGAGGGAGAACGTCTACATAACCAACGTCGTCAAGTGTCGCCCCCCTAACAACAGGACCCCCACAGAGGAGGAGGTGGCTGCCTGCGTCGGCTTCCTCAGGCAGGAGATAGCCCTCGTGAGGCCTAAGGTGATAGTCGCCCTCGGCAACACCGCTGGGTCTACAATAATGGGCCTCGCCGGGAGGCAGTGGAGGGGGGTCACGGCCGAGAGGGGCAGGAAGGCTAAGGTCACCGTCGAGGGCGTAGAGGTCATAGTCGTGCCAACTTACCACCCGGCCGCGGCGCTCTACAGGCCTGACCTGAAGGAGCTCCTGGCCGATGACATAGCCGAGGCCGCCAGGGAGGCCTCAGCGCAGGGCACCAGGAGGACCCTGCTCGACTTCATGGGCGGCTGACAGAGGCCACGTACTTCTTGTAGGACCACAGAGAGGCCGCGGCCACCGCCGTGGCCCCTAGGGCCATCGCGGCCAGCACGAGGGCGGCGGTAAGCACGGGGCTCTGGCCCGCCACCTGCTGCTGGGTCGCGGGGGCACCGCCGTAGCTGATGGCGCCCAGGTACCACGCTAGCTCGTCTATCACGGCCGTCTCCATGATGTAGATCGCGTCCTGGGGGTCCGTGGGCAGCAGCGTCTCCGCGTAGCTCATGTAGGAGCTGTCCAGGGAGCTGCCCAGGCCCCTCATGGAGAGGGCAGAGCCCAGCAGGGAGTACTCGGCCTCAAGCTCCCTGACGTAGGGGCCCACCACTGCCGGGTTTGAGAAGTTGCCGCTCTCGATGAATATTATGTTGAGCGCGTTGGTCAGGGCGTCCTCATAGACGCCTATGGAGGCCACGTAGTAGCCCTGGGAGAGCAGCTGGTCGCCCTCCTTAACAAGGAAGTTCAGGTCGCCCTCCATTGACTGGAGTGCCTGGGCCTCGGCTATGTCACCTATGCTCTCGAACTGCTGGACGTAGTAGTTTATCAGTGAGTCGGCGTAGTTTATGGCAGTGTCAGTGAAGGACCCCAGCGCCTCAGCGGTTGATGACACGAGGCCTGGGGAGAGCAGCGGCCCTAGTCCCCTGGTCGCGTTGGCTGCCACGACCCAGCCCACGGCGCTCTCTATCCTAGCCTTGGCGACCCCCAGGTAGTAGGCGGGCACGTAGGCCAGGCTTATGTTAATGCCCTGCGAGGCGCTCGACGCGTAGCCCGCGTAGTAGAGCGAGTCGGCCAGCCTGGCGAAGGCCGTGGCCAGCAACTCCTCATAGGCCAGGCCGTAGGAGGCGTTTGAGTAGTTCGTGAGCCGCGAGAGCGCGCTGGTGGCCTCAGAGGCCACCTCGTTGGCCTGGCCTGAGAAGAAGCCCTGGAGTGACCCGCCCGACGCGTAGACCCTGTAGGCCCATACCGTGTAGTTTGCCGCCAGGGCGTCTATGTACGCTGTGAAGGCGTAGCTTGCGGCCGCGTAGGGTATGGAAGTCAGGTACCTCTGGGCCAGCTCCAGGTCCTGTTGGCTGTTGTTAACAAAGCTCTCGACCTCGCCGCTGACAGGCGCCGGGAGGCCCTGGAGGCCGAGGCTGCCTATTACGGCCCTGCTCGAGTTTATGAAGCCGTCAGCCACCTCCTCCATGGCTGAGTTGAATGGCGGCAGGGGCTGCACGCTCAGGCTGACGTTGAACCTGTAGGCCTTCAGTACCTTCGCTAGGGCGCTCACTATGCCTGCCACCGGCACCTGCTCGCTGTCGTTGCACAGCACAATGCCGCCCAGGTTGCCTACGGGGTAGACTATGCCAAGCCCGTCCTCCTGGGCGGCCTCGCACTTGTAGGACAGCCCGCCTATGGGGCCTGAGAGGCCTGATGGCGAGGCCGCGCCAGTTATAGCGTAGTCGTGGAGGTACGTGCTGTTAAGTCCTGTTGCCAGCGAATAAACTGCGAGAAGGACGCCGAAGCTGCCGCTGGGCCCCGATATCTGGCCGCTCACATTTATATGGACGTTTAGGTTGTAGTACCTCCAGTCGAGACCAGCGTACGTCATGGCCACCATGAAGGCCGTCTCAATGCTGTAAAGCGTCGAAGGCTGAGCCGGGCCGCTGTTGTCCGTGACGGTGACCTTGCCGGTCCCGGGGTATGAGAGCGTGACCGTGGCGTTTGTGACGACCCCGGAGGTGCCCTCGACGGCGGGCAGCAATATCCACGCGCTCCTACTCCACGACGACACTGGCTGGGCCCTGGAGGGCCTCGCGAGGGCTGAGGCCGCGACAAGCGACGCTATAACCATGATGACTAGCAGGAGGGCCAGGCCCCTGCGTCCGCTCATCCTTGGTCTTCCCCAGCTCCTGCCCCCTGCAAGACTTTTAAGCTAAGATAGGAACGCGCCTAAACCTTGGCCTTGCGGCCTCCAGCTCTATTATTTAAAAAGGTTAGGCGCCAGGGAAGGCGAGGGTAGGCTATGGGCGGCAGGAAGCAGACTAAGATGAAGGAGGCATCCGTGGACGAGAAGGCCAGCACAACAAAGGAGCTCAGGATAGCGCCCGTTCAGGTGATAACTAAGGACAAGGTTATGCAGAACCAGAAGCTCATGTCCTTGGTGTACCTGGTCAGCAGGCTCGGGCCCCTTCACGAGAGGACCCTTCACATGGTCGTCAACGAGGTCCAGACCAAGGGGTTTGACATGGGCTACCGCTTCTCCAAGATAGGCGAGGACCCCTACAGCCCCTCGCTTAAGAACGACATAGTCGCGCTCCTCTACGTAGGCTTCCTTGAGGCTGAGCCCAGGTACAAGAAGCTTGCCGTGAGCTCAGCGGGCAAGGAGGCCCTGGAGAAGGCCGGCGTCCCCAAGGGCCTTCAGGACGTGGTTGAGGGCTCCGTGCAAGAGCTGAAGGCTAAGGGCTCCATGATGGACGCCAGGATAGACGTGGAAATTAAGAAGGGCATTGGCGGGGGGCGCCGCCCCTCGAGGTCACCCCTGGGAATCTAGTCTGAGGAGCCCCTCAGCCGTGCTTTAACCAGGGACTACAGCCCTCAGGCGACAGCCCTATTCTCCGCGAGGCATGGACGCCAGGCTACAGGGGCTGCCACAGTCGTACGCCTAAGCAAGCTGGGGAGGCGCTTATAGAGTGTAAGGCCCAAGCGGAGCTTCTAACGCCCCAATTACCTGCATGTCCTAAGAGGTCGCGGTGCAGCCCTTGCACAGCTATGTCCACCTGCTTGGCAAGGAGACTAGGAGGAGGATAATAGAGCTCCTGGCATCTGAGAGGGGCGTCAGGAGGCTCGCAGACGAGCTTGGGGTCACCCCCGCGGCCATAAGCAAGTACCTCAGGGGCGAGACGCACCCCTCGGACAAGGTGGTCGAGAGGGCCATAGAGGTAGCCAGCGCCGAGGAGGCGCTCGAGATATCTAAGATTGTCTCCTCGGAGCTCGTGGAGGGCATAGATGACTTCATAGGCTGGTCCATGGAGAAGGGGGTCGTGGACCCCAGGCTCTCGGTGAGGCTCTCAGAGGTCATAGCCAAGGTCGGCCTCGCCTCCCTCTCCTCCAGGAGGCCAGTGGAGCAGGATAGCAGCGCGGCGCCCCTGCACGACTAACCGTTACTCCTTTAATCCCATTAGCGCCGCTAGGCAGGCCTAAGATCTGCCGTTAACCGTAAGCGCGGGGGGCGCCGCAGCAAAGTCGATGAGCAGTCGCGGGCGAAGGGGCGCCCAGTGGAGGCATCCCTGTATCGTGACTGGGAAGCCCGCTCCCTGCCTAGGCGCAGGGAGAAAGCAGGGGCGTGAGGCCTTAGCGCTGGCGGCCATGAAAAGGACCGCCCACGTAGCTGTTTCAACTTTCATATAGGTTTACAAGTTGTCACCGCAATCAGCATATACAGGAGGTACGTGTCTGTGCACTCAAGATGTGGGGCCCTGGGGTGGCCTGAACGCCCCAAGCCGATGAAAGCCGAGCGGGGTGCGGGGGAACAGGGATGAGGCGATGACAGTAAGGCAACATGAACCTATATGAGAGCTGAACCCCAGTCACTATGAGGTTGAGCCCTCGAGCGCTAGTCCTTAGGCAGCGAGTACGTCGACCTGAGGCCCAGAACCATAAAGGTCTCAGAGGCCTCGATCAGCCACCCAGCTAGGGCCCTGAGCAGCCTCTCTGCTGCAACCTCCTTAGGCTGGCCGAGGGCCCTTGAGGCCACGTCAAGGTCAACCCTCTCTCTGAACCTAGTAATGAGAGCGTCCATGAGTTCCAGCAGAGTCATTGAGGGAGACGACTTGACAAGCGTCTCGACGAACTTGAAGTCGTCCTCGCTCAGCATGGACTTCTCCACAAGGTCCTCCCTGCCCTCCTCCCTGGCCCTCTGCCAGTAGAGGAAGAGGGGGGCGTAGTCGTCAATCAGCTTCCCGGTGGCGAACGGGGGCAGCCTGCTCAAGCCTGCGCCCCCTCACGCTCATCACCTCAAGCCTGGGCCCTCCCCCGACCCCCTTGACGACCTCAAGCTCCGGCCGGGCCTCTCCACGTCGCCGCGCCAGATCGAGAGCATGACATCTATCGGGTCGAGGGGCACGTTTGAGCCTGGGAGCCAGTAGTGCATGGGTATAACCACGGGGGCGCCGACAGCCTTTGCCCACTCTATGGCGCCCGCCTGGCTGACAGTTGTCACGTCGCCGGCCGGCACCATTATGACGTCAACCTTCCCGAAGGGCCTCACCAGGTCCTCCGTGGGCGCAACCCCCACGTCCCCCATGTGGAGCACCCTCACGCCGTCGGCCTCCACCAGGTAGGCCGCGGTCCAGCCGTACCTCGAGCCGTCCTGGGCGTCGTGGGGGAGCCTGACCCCGGCCACCCTGAAGGGGCCAAACGTGAACGTGCCCTCCCTCCAGAGGGCCACCCCCTTGGTCCTGGGTCCCCTGGCGACATCGACGGCGTTGTGGTCGTAGTGGTCATGCGTGACAAGTATGTAGTCAGCGTCGGCCTCGCACCTGGGAAGCCCGAGGCTGTCGCCGTCGTGGGGGTCTACGGCGAGCCTGACGCCGCCAGGGCCTGTTATTATGAAGTAAGACTGGCCGCACCAGCTGACCCTCAAGGGCGCTCCTGCCCCAGCCGTGCCCTGCGGCCCTATTATTGTTAGGGCAGCCCTTTCAAAGTTTTTATATTTCAGACTCTGAAAGGAGAGCGGTGCGCCAGTTTGCTTCACGTCAGGTTCAGGGGGATTGTAGTAGGCACGATGGATGACGTCAACTTCTGGGGGAAGAGGGTGTTGGTGAGGGTCGACGTAAACAGCCCCATGAAGGGAGGGAAGCTGCTCGACGCCAGCAGGGTTGAGGCCCACGCGAGGACGATAAGGGAGCTGCACGAGGCCGGGGCCAAGGTCGTCATAATGGCCCACCAGGGCAGGCCAGGAGGGGACGACTTCGACCACCTGGAGCAGCACGCCAAGGCCCTCGAGCCCCTCGTGGGGGCCCCAGTGGACTTCGTCAGGGACGTCAGCGGCCCCGAGGCGCTCAGGAGGATAGACTCCCTTGAGGACGGGGAGCTGCTGATGCTTGACAACGTCAGGCTGCTTGCGGAGGAGAACGTGCAGGCGGAGCCCGAGGCCCTCGTTAGAACCCTCCTCGTCAGGGAGCTGGCCCCCCACTTTGACATCTACGTGGGGGACGCCTTTGCAGCGGCCCACAGGTCGCAGCCCAGCATAGTCGGCTTCCCCTACGTGCTGCCCTCCGTTGCGGGCAGAGTGATGGAGGCGGAGCTCAGGGGGCTCTCTAAGGTCCTCGACGTGAGCCCCAGGTCGTTCTTCGTAGGCGGCTCGAAGGTCGACGACGTCGTCAAGGTGATGCCGAGCCTCACAGCCAAGGGCACAGTGATGACCGGGGGCCTCGTGGCACTGGCCTTCTCAAAGGCCTACGGCATGAACCTCGGGCCGGCGGAGAACATAGTTAAGTCCATGGGGGCCGAGGTCATGGAGGGGGCGAGGAAGGCCATAGAGAAGGGCAAGGTCATGGTGCCCGTTGACTACGTTGTGGAGAGGCCCGACGGCGAGGTCGACGTTGAGGAGGTGGGGCAGGAGCTCAGCGGCGTGCCCAAGGACATAGGCCCCTCCACGATAGCCATGTACAGGGACGTCATAGACGCCTCTGACGCGGTCATATTCAAGGGCACGGCGGGCGTCGTGGAGGACCCGAGGTTCAGGAGGGGCACCGTCTCCCTCCTTGAGGCCGCCCTGGGCTCGGGGGCATTCGTGCTCGTGGGCGGAGGGCACGCAAACGCGGCCCTCTCGTGGGTCGAGGAGGGCCTAAGGAAGGCGGTGGGCTACACTAGCACCGCTGGAGGGGCCATGCTCTACCTGGCGGCAGGCCTCAAGATGCCCGGCGTCGAGGCCCTGGCGTACTCCTACTCAAGGTTCATAGCCAGGGGAGGCTGGCCTTGAGGTCCAGGGCCGCCGTTGGGGTCAACGGCTTCGGAACCATAGGCAGGAGGGTCGCCTGGGCCGCCTCTCAGCAGAGGGACATGGAGGTAGTTGGCGTAGTAAAGACCAAGCCTGACTACGCGGCTATGCAGGCGGCCTCCGCTGGCCTGCCGCTCTACGTGCCTGGCGAGAGGGAGGCCGAGGCGTTCAGGAGGGCGGGGCTTGAGGTCAGGGGCGCGCTGAGGGACCTCCTTAAGGAGGTTGACGTCATAGTAGACGCTACCCCCGACGGGGTTGGGGCCACGTACGCCAAGGCCTACTCGGAGGCCGGGGTCAGGGCAATATTCCAGGGAGGGGAGGAGGCGAGCGTGGCCAAGGTCTCCTTCAGCGCCCTCTGCAACTACGACGAGGCTGTGGGCAAGGAGAGTGTCAGGGTAGTCTCGTGCAACACCACCGGGCTCCTGAGGTCGATATGCGCGTTAAACTCGGCCATTGGGGTTAAGTCCGTTAACGCCTTCCTCGTGAGGAGGGCGGCTGACCTCCAGGAGGTCAAGAGGGGACCTGTGAACGCCATCGTGCTAAACCCCGCCAGGGTGCCGAGCCACCACGCCGGCGACGTAAGGAGCGTGCTGCCGTGGCTTGAGATAAGCACCGCCGCAGTGGTGGTGCCGACGACGCTCATGCACGTGCACTATGTCAACGTTAGGCTCAGGGGGGCCGCCACAAGGGAGGAGGTGATAGAGGCCCTCAGGGCGTCGCCCAGGGTGCTCGTGGTGAGCTCCTCGAGGTCCGGGGTTGAGAGCACCGCCCAGCTGATAGACGCGGCAAGGCACGTGAGGCCGAGGGGGGACATACCTGAGCTTGTCGTCTTCGAGGAGAGCGTCAGCGTGAGGGGCGAGGAGGCATCATTCATACAGGCCGTCCACCAGGAGTCCATAGTGGTGCCTGAGAACGTCGACGCTATAAGGGCCTCCCTGGGGATGGCGGACGCCGAGGAGTCAGTGAGGGCCACCAACGAGGCCCTGGGCATAGGGAGGCTGCCGGGCCTCGCGGGCAGCCCATCAGCGAAGGGCTAAAGTGAGCGCGTCAGCGCGCTGCTCGCCTCTCGCAGTTACAAAACTATGAGAGCCTCCAGCAGGTGACTGCGGCCCCGTTACCGTTTTATCAGAACGTGAAGGGCTGTAGCCAGGCGGAGGCGTCCTGCTGCTGGCGTCGCGGCCTTGACTGTAGGAGCGACTGAGCTCCAACAGCGCAAAGTTGGTATTACGTGGAGGCTGCATAGGTATTACAAGCCCTTTCGTTCCATTATGAGGTCCGTGTTACTGCCAGCGATATCTAAATTAGTTTCCATTACCAATACAGCACCTTAGGTGTACAGCGTGGCGAGGTCCAGGAGGAGGGCCATCTCAGACATTGTTGCCGTCGTGATGCTGATAATAATTGCAATAGCCGCAGCGGTGCTGATCTACGCCTGGATGAGCGGCCTCATAGGGGGCGTGCACACGTCTAACAGCGGCCTCTACACCAAGATAGAGGTCGTGGGGGCAAGCATAACCAATACCAGCAGTCCATATTACACGCTTTCTGCAACCGTGGACAACATAGGCAGCATTAGCGCGACTATCAACTACCTGGCAGTTGAGTTCGCCACCAACTCCTCGGTGATATGCAGCTATCCTGGCGCGATGTCATTGACATCGCCATCGTCATCGCCTGTCACAATCCCACCAGGCACCACGCACTCCTTCAGTGGCAGTTGTACCTGAAGTAGCAGGATGCCAGCACCAGGAACCCCTGTGGTAGTTGTGGTCTCAACCACCAACGGCGTCACGGCAACCTACCAGACCACGTGGCCGTGACGAGGCCTTAGAGACCCCTTTATTGTAGTGAAAAAGAAAGCCTTTTTTCTTCCCTTTGCTTTACGTTCAGCCCTAAAGCTAATTGCCCCCTTTAAGCTTTACGTGTATCTCGTAGCTGATGAGTGAAGTGGCCGCGGCCACTATGTCGAGCAGGGAGCCGAGGTTCCAGCCCCTTGACCTCCACGCCCTGTCAAGCTCCTCGGCGCCAAGGAGCGAGGCCTCCGCCATAGCTATCAGCGAGGCCCTGGCCCCCCTCGACCTCGCCAGCAGCGAGTCAGGCGTTGATGAGGCCAGCCAGAGGAAGGCCCCTGATATGGCCTCCTCTATGCCCTCAGTGAGGCGCCCCCTCATGAGCTCGTAGGCCCTGAGCGTGAGCCTGTAGCCGTTAACCGCCTCCTGGGACACCAGGTCGTCCACTAGTCCTAGAACTTCCCCAAGCCCCACGCTCGGCGCCCCCTGGCTCACGTCAGGCAGCGGGCCCCAGTACCTGCCCAGGTGGGAGGGCGCAAGCGCCGCCAGCGCCCTGTAGTAGGCCGCCGACGCCCTCGGCGTCGACCTCCTCACGAGCTCGCTTGCCCTCTCGCAGAGGGCCCTCACCCCAGGCCTCCCGGGGGAGGCGGCTGCGAGTGGAACTATGAGGAGGGCCTGCCCGAGGCCCACGTTTGTCCTGAGCCCCAGGCCCCTCACTGCGTCAAGGTAGGCCTCCAGGCCGTCCGCTATGGGGTCCTCGGAGCCCTCAGCAGCCGATACGCATGCCCTTATTGCCCCCCTCTCGACGGCCTCGTGGTGTAAGGCGAAGTCAAATATGCCTTTGTCGGCCTGCCCCTGCACCCTTGTAACTGCCCCAGGCTTCGGGTGCGCCAGGGGCTCAAGGAGGGCCCCAAGGGAGAGGGCTGAGCCCAGCGCCACGCACTCATAGGCCTGAGAGGGCGTCACCAAGCCCCATCCCCTGGGTCAGCTCCCTTATCGCGCCCCACGGCCCCAGCTTCCTCCTCATCACCTCCAGCAGGTCCAGGAGCATGAGCTGCTCCTCCGACTCAGGCCCACATCCCCTGGCCCCCTCAAACAGGTTCACGGCCTCCTCAGGGGTCATGTTGTGGAACAGCACGAGGTAGCCTGAGACCACGGTGCCCGTCCTGCCGCAGCCGGCGTAGCAGTGCACGTAGACCCTCCTGCCCTGGCCTAAAAGCCTTGCAATTGCAGCTATGGCCCCTGCCGTGTTTCCTATTGGCTCGACCTCCATGTCCCTTATCGGGTAGACCTCCCTTGAGGCCCCGCTAGCCTCGGCGGGGCAGGAGGGCTCAAGCGTTATTATCGCGTCGACGCTTATGCCATAATCGTCAAGGTCGACGCAGCCGGGGCCGGCGTAGAGCCCCTTTATCACCTCAGCCGGCTCATCCCTCATGTCATTCACCTGCCAGCCCAGCTAGCTCCTTGGCCCTCTCAAATATGGCCCTCAGGCCCTCAATGGTCAGCGTCCCGGTGTTCACGTTCCTTGGGCTCGGGTGGTAGCTAGCTATGAGCCACCTGCCGTCGGGCAGCCTGTACTCAGCCCCATGCTTGAACTCAGGCCTGACGTTGAAAATTCTGCAGAGCTGCTCAAACGCCAGCCTGCCGAGGGCCACGAAGACCTTGGCGTTCGGGAGCAGTGATATCTCCTCCCTCAGGTATGGGAAGCAGTTCTCCACCTCCTCCCTTAGGGGCCTGTTGTCGGGCGGGGCGCAGTGAAGGGCTGCAGTTATGTAAACGTGGTATACCTGAAGGCCGTCGTCCCTGCTCACGCTGACGGGCCTATTCGCGAGCCCAGCCTCGTAGAGGGCCCTGAAGAAGTTGTTGCCAGACTGGTCCCCCGTGAACATCCTGCCCGTCCTGTTGCCGCCGTGAGGCGCGGGCGCCATCCCAACGATCACTATTGGGGCCAGGGGGTCGCCGAGGCTTGGGACCGGCCTTGACCAGTAGGCCTGGCCCCTGAACCTCCTGGGCGGGTTGAGGCCTACCTTGACGTCGAACTCCCTAAGCCTTGGACACCTGTTGCACGCCAGTATCTCCTCCTGCAGCTCCCTGAGCCTCCTCAGCCTCTCATCAGTTGCCTGCAAGCCGCCCCTTCCCAGGGCGTGATGCCCAGGAGGCCTTTAAGCTTGGTCTGTCTAGCGCCGAGTGACGGCACGCGCCACCGTGAGGTCTTAGCAGGGGCCGTCGCCGCCCTCCCCTACCTCGGCATAAGCCATCTCCTTCACATCACTCGTGCTCATCTCGGCCAGGGCCATGAGAGGCTAACCTTAATTTTTGGGCCTCAGCCCCCCGCCTAGGGTTTAAGTTGGAGAGGGGCAGCGGCATACTGCTTCACGTCACGTCGCTCCCAGGCTCCCCCCTGGTGGGGGACCTGGGGCCATCAGCACATGAGTTCCTGGAGCTCCTTAGGGAGGCCGGGCAGAGGTACTGGCAGGTGCTGCCGCTGAGCCCAACGGCGCCTGAGCACGACAACTCCCCCTACAGCGGCCTCTCTGCGTTCGCTGGCAGCCCGCTCATGGTGAGCCCCCAGCTGCTTGCTGAAGAGGGCCTGCTGACAAAGGAGGAGGTGGCCTCCATCCCGCAGGGGCCCAGGGGGCGTGTCGACTACCCCCTTGCGTACCAGCACAGGAGGAGGCTCCTTGAGCTCGCCCTCTCAAGGTTTAAGCCGACGGGGGACTACGACAGGTTCGTGGACTCAAACTCCTGGTGGCTCAGCGACTACGCCCTCTACGCCTCCCTCAGGGAGCACTTCAACGGCTCAGACTGGGGCTCCTGGCCCGAGGGACTGAGGAGGAGGGACAGGAAGGAGCTCGAGGCCTGGGGGCAGAAGCTGAAGTCAAGAGTCGAGCTGGAGCTCTTCACGCAGTACGAGTTCTTCTCCCAGTGGTCGAGGCTCAGGGCCCACGCCAGGAGGCTCGGCATAAGGATAATAGGCGACATACCTATCTACGTCAGCTACGACAGCGCCGACGCGTGGGCGAACCCGCGCATCTTCAAGCTAAACAGGGACCTGAGGCCGGCCTTTGTCTCCGGTGTGCCGCCCGACTACTTCAGCAGGACCGGCCAGCTCTGGAACACCCCCGTCTACGACTGGGAGGAGCTCAGGAGGGAGAGGTACTCGTGGTGGGTTAAGAGGATGGCCCACGCCTCAAGGCTGTTCGACGCAGTTAGGCTAGACCACTTCAGGGGCTTCGCGGCCTACTGGGAGGTGCCTGCAGGCGAGAGGACCGCCGTGAGGGGCAGGTGGGCCAGGGGGCCCGGCGAGGACCTCTTCAGGGCAATAATGGCGGCGGCCCCGAGGCTCCAGCTCATAGCCGAGGACCTGGGGCTCATAACGCCTGACGTGGTGAGGCTGAGGGAGAGGCTCGGGATACCCGGCCTCAAGGTGCTTCAGTTCGCCTGGGACGGCAGCCCAAACAACCCTTACCTGCCCCACAACTACGCCAGGAACTTCATAGTCTACACGGGGACGCACGACAACAACACCATAGTGGGCTGGTTCTTCCACGAGGCCAGCCCGAGGGCCAGGGCGCAGGCGCTGAGGTACATGGGGCTGAACTCTGCCAGGGACATAAACTGGGCCTTCATAAGGCTGGCCATGATGAGCGTGGCTGACGTCTCCATTTTCCCTGCACAGGACGTGCTGGGCCTCGGGCCTGAGGCCAGGATGAACACCCCTGGAACTGTCAGCAACAACTGGCTCTGGAGGCTTGACTCCCTCGAGGGCCTGTGGAGGACTGCCAGCAGGCTGAGGGACATGACGAGGTCGTACGGCCGCTGACCTTACTCGCCAGGGAGCGCCGCCCTCATTAAGGTGCTTCCTGCCGCGAGACCTGGTCAGCTATGGCCGCGCCTCAGCGCTCTGCGCGGCCCCTAAGGAGCCTCCTCCTGTGGAGCCTCGCCGCGAGGCCCACCACTATCCGGTAGACTATCACTAGGAGCGTCACCCCAATGATAATATATGCGACAGCGTACATGCCAAGTGACGAGGCGACGGCGCCCGCGGCAAACAGTGCCCCCACAGCAAGCCTTGCGCTCAGCTCCCTCCTGAGGTCAGCCCTGGCCGAGGCAGGGAGCGACGGGTCCCTGACGGCCTCCAGCACTATGCCGGACCAGGCAAAGGCCATGGCCGAAAGCACGCCAGCTATGTAGATCGGGTTCCCGCTCCTCAGGACCACGGGCAGCACTGATATGAGCACAAGGACTATCACGTCGAGCGCCGGGAACCCCTCCCCTCGGGGCGGGTAGCTGAGCCTCTCAACTACGTAACGCCACCAGAACCACACGACGACCACGTTTACAACTATGAAGTTGAATATGGACTCCCACGTTATGCTTGAGGCCTGAAGGGACTCTGCGTTGAAGGCAAGGGCTATGGCCACTATCATTGTCGAGAGCTCTAGCACCAGCATGTTGGTCGTTAGCCTTGACTCCCCGCTCACATGACCTCCCCCTTGAGGGGCCAGCGGCCTGAAGCTTTGCCTGCAGAACATGGCCTCGCACGAGAGCCTGTAATCACAGCCCTTAGCTCAGCCGGTTCGCTACCGCTCATCGGCCACCACTCAGGCTGTCAGGACGCCTCTTAAGGACGTCCCCGCCTCTAAAGCCCGGCCTCGTATGAAAGCCTTATCGCCTCCAGGTAGTCCTCGGGCCTGCCAATGCTGACCCACCTCCTCCTGAGCTCCAGGGCCCTCACGTCGCCCCCCTCCTCTATGAGCCTCTGCAGGCCCTCGACCAGCTCAAGCTCCTCGCCCTCGCCTTTCGAGGCCTTCACCCCCTCAAGGGCCCTGAAGATCCTCGGGGACATAACGTAGACCGCGGCCATAGCGAGGCCGCTTGGGGGCCTGGCGGGCTTCTCAACAACCCCCCTGACCCCGTAAACCATGTAGCCCTTGAACTCGCCCTGGGAGGAGGGCTCAATGACCCCGTACCTCGTAGGGTCCTCGACCCTGTGAACGAATAGCACAGCGTCAGGCCCTCGGCCTCAAAGAGCTCAACGCCTGCCCTGTAGTCCTCCAGCGGCAGGATATTATCGTCAGCGTTGAGCACGAATGGGCCGGTGACGGAGCTCCTGGCCAGGAGGACGGCGTTGCCGTAGCCCCTCATCTCGGCGTCCAGCACTAGCCTGAGCCTCAGCCTAGGCGGCCCCCTGCTGCTCAGGTAGTCGAGTATTAGTGAGGAGTTCTTGCTGAAGACGATAGTCGCCGGGTCAAGGCTCAGGGCCTCGAACCTCTCGAGTATGAAGTCTATGAAGGGCTTGACGTACCTCCTTCTGTCGCTGTTAAAGCTGAAGAGGGGCAGCAGCGGCTTGGGCAGGACGTAGGTTATGCTCCTCATCCTTGTGCCCTTTCCGCCCGTTACTATTACTCCCTCCAAGGTCATTTCCATGCCCTGGCGGAGGATCCATGGAAGTTAAATTAAGCGTTGTGGACGCGGAGTCCATCAAAGGTTTTTACCTCCAGGGCTTTCAAGACGTGGCCAAAGGACATGGAGACGAAGAGAGTAATGATACTGGGCATAGATGGCTACCTAGGCTGGCCCCTGGCGCTGAGGATGCTGAGGAAGGGCCATATAGTCTACGGCATAGACGACCTGAGCACCCGCTACAACGCCGCCCTGGCCGGCGAGGGGTCAGCGTTCCCCCTGCCTGAGCCCAAGGAGAGGGAGGCGTACCTGAGGGAGCTGGGCGACCTGCAGGCCTTCCAGGTCGCTGACATAACGCAGCCAGGCGTCCTCAGGGAGGCCGTGGAGAGGTTCAGGCCCGACGCTGTAGTTCACTTCGCCGAGCAGAGGGCGGCCCCCTTCTCAATGATGGACGAGGAGAGGGCTGTCTACACGATGTACAACAACATCATAGGGACCATCAGGCTTATCTACGCCCTGAGGGACAGGCCCGAGGTCCACGTACTTAAGATGGGCACCATGGGCGAGTTCGGCACCCCAAACTACGACATACCCGAGGCGGCCTACGTGGAGTTCACGTACAAGGGCAAGAGCGACCTTATGCCTGTGCCCAAGTTCGCAGGCTCCTGGTACCACTGGACGAAGGTCCATGACACGCACAACCTGCTGTTCGCCAACAGGGTCTGGGGCCTCACGGTGACAGACGTGAACCAGGGGCCCGTCTACGGCACCAGGACCTCAGACATGCTGATGGGTGGCAGCGTTGAGGACCCCGAGGCCCAGGTCGACGAGAGGCTGAGGACAAGGATTGACATAGGTGACGCCTTCGGGACCGTCATCAACAAGAACATAGCCAGGGCCCTGGTGAGCATGGCCCTCTACAGGAAGGAGGGCAGGAAGCTGCCGCTCTACCAGTACGGCAAGGCCAGGCAGGTGAGGGGCTTCATAAGCCTTGAGGACAGCGTTGAAGCCCTTGAGATACTCATCAACAACCCGCCCAGGGAGGGCGAGTTCAGGGCCGTAAACCAGTTCCGCGAGCTCCTCACCACGGGCGAGATAATATTTGCCATCAGGGACTACATCCAGAGCGCCTACAACTATGAGATACCCATAGAGTGGATAGAGGACCCCAGGGTTGAGAAGGAGGAGCACTACTACAACCCTGAGATAAAGGTGCTCCCGTCCCTCGGCTTCAGGCCCAAGCACACCTTCAGGCAGCTGCTCCCCTCAATGGTTGAGGACATGAGGAGGTACCTTGACAGGCTCCTTGCCTTCAGGGACGTGGTGGGCGAGGTCAGGATAGGGTGGAGGACTGGTATAGGTTACTCTAAGAGGGTCCTGAAGAGGGAGGAGTGAGATCGAGCTGGTGGGCCCGGCCGGACTTGAACCGGCGACCTCCGCCGTGTCAGGGCGGCGTCCTAACCAATCTAGACTACGGGCCCGCCAAGCAGAGCTCTTTCGCCTAGATTTTTAAGCTCTCTGCCTGAGCAGCCGTCAATAGTAAGATATAAGATATTTCGGTTATCTTAAGGTCTCTGGCGGCTGCCGTTGGAGTACAAGTGGAAGGCTCTCTCGGTGACCAGCGTCGGCTCCCTGATGTCAGCCATAGACAGCACTGTGGTGCTCCTGGCCCTCGTGCCCATAGCCGAGGACCTGCACGCCGACTACGTCACCATAGTCTGGATGGTCATCGCATACCTGCTCGCCAACACGTCCCTGGTGCTGACGTTCGGCAGGATAGGGGACACCTACGGCAGGAAGAGGGTCTACAACCTCGGGTTCGTCGTCTTCAGCGTAGGCTCCCTCCTCTCAGCCCTGTCGCAGAGCGGCCTAGAGCTGGTCATGTTCAGGGCCATACAGGGCGTAGGCTCCGCGATGATGGTCTCGAACTCACTCGCAATAATATCGGAGGCGTTCCCGGTCAACGAGAGGGGCAGGGCGCTGGGCATAAACTCCATAGTTTGGGCCACGGGGAACATACTGGGCATAATACTTGGCGGCCTCATAATAACGTTCACATCGTGGAGGTGGATATTCCTGATAAACGTGCCCATAGGAGCCTTCGGCACGCTGTGGGCCTACGTGACCCTCAGGGAGTCCAAGTTCAGGAGGGCGGGGGAGAGCTTTGACGTGCCGGCGGCGGTGCTCTTCACGACTGGCGTACTGGCCCTCCAGCTCGGCGTGACCTTCGGCCTCCTCAGGGGCTGGGCCGACCCGTACACGCTGGCCTCCTTCATAGCGACGCCTCCACTGCTCGCGGCCTTCGCGCTCTGGGAGCTCTACAGGGCAGACAACCCAATAGTTGACCTCAGGATGTTCACTACCAACAGGATGTTCTCGGCGTCAATATTCACAGCCACAGTGCAGAGCCTTGCCATGTTCTCTGTGAACTTCCTGCTGCTGTTCTACCTTGAGGGCATATTCGGCCTCCCGGTGCTCACGGCGTCATACCTTATAATACCTATGGCCACGGTCAACATGATCTCAGGCCCCATAGGGGGCAGGCTCACCGACAGGTACGGCCCGAGGCCCGTGGCCACGGCCGGCCTCATAATACAGGGCGTCGCCCTCTACCTCTTAGCGTCTATGACGACCAAGACCCCGCTGTGGTGGGTCGCGGCCGTTGAGGGCATATATGGCCTTGGAGGGGGCCTCTTCTGGCCCTCAAACACAACAGCAGTGATATCGTCAGCGCCCAGGGAGAGGTACGGCGTGGCCTCAGGCACGCTGACGACCTTCAGGAACACGGGCATGATCCTCAGCTTCGCCGTCTCACTGACGTCAGTCGCGGCCGCCCTGCCGGCCTACTACGTCTATAGGCTGTTTGTCGGCACTATGAGCGGAAACCTGCCGCCCCACCTGATGGTCAGCTACCTCGGCGCCCAGGCATTCGCCTACCACGTCTCGCTCGGCCTGCTGGCCGTCGCAACCGTGCTATCGGCCCTGAGGCCCTCAGGCGCACTGTCTAAACACACGGGGCCTCAAATAGCGACGCCGCGCATAGCTAGGGCTAACGACGAGGGCAGCTGAGCCAGGCGAAATACAAGTAATAAGTAGTTTTAACTCTTGGGGGCCCTCAAAGTCCGGTGCCCCGGTTGCAGGTAAGAAGGCCAGCCCACGCCGGCAGCTTTTACCCGGCTGAAAGGGACGAGCTTGTCAAGTCTATAGAGTCCAGCTTCCTCCACAGCATTGGCCCTGGGAGTCTGCCAAGCGCCCCGCAGTCGAGGAGCAGGGCGAGCGTCGGCTACCTAGTGCCCCACGCTGGCTACATGTACAGCGGCCCTGTGGCTGCCCACAGCTACTACTCGCTCGCAGGCGAGGGGGCCCCAAAGGTTATCGTGGTGGCAGGCCCCAACCACACGGGCCTCGGCGAGGCCGCCTCCCTCTGGCGGGGCGACGCCTGGGAGACGCCCCTCGGCACTGTTGAGGTTGACAGCGAGGTCGAGAAGCTGATAATATCTAACACCAGGTACTTCACCTTCGACAATGAGGCCCACGCCTACGAGCACTCCGTTGAGGTCCAGGTGCCGTTCCTGCAGTACATCTTCGGGTCAAACTTTAAGCTGGTGCCCATAGTTATAAAGCTCCAGAACCCGGAGGTCTCGAAGGACCTCGCTGACGCCCTGGTCAAGATAGTCAGGGAGAACGGGGTGGACCTGGTGTTCATAGCCAGCAGTGACATGAACCACTATGAGCCCCACGACATTACCATAGCAAAGGACAACGAGGCCCTCAGGTACGTTGAGTCCCTCGACCCGGAGGGCCTCTTCAGGGTACTTGAGACTGATAACATAACCATGTGCGGGCCCGGGCCAGCCATGACGCTCCTCTACATGGGCAAAGCCATGGGCGCCCAGAGGGCAGTGATACTGAAGCACGCCACGTCGGGCGACGTCACAGGGGAGAAGGACTGGGTCGTGGGTTACGCGTCGGCAAGGGTCCCCCTGCCCTAGGGTGCGCGCCTTGAGGCTCTCCCTCAGGCTGCCAGTCATATTAATTGGCCTGCCCATGGAGGGCGTTGAGAACCCCTACCTTGTGGCGCCTGGCGACAAGGTCAGGGTTGAGGCGGAGTACAGCGAGTGCGACTCCCGGGGGCTCAGGGCCGAGGGGCTGCAGCAGGACGTCGCTGAGAGGCTGGGCGAGTTCTGGAGGAAGCTCATGGATGGCCTGGGCATGGGGGGCTGCGCTAACCTCAGGGTCGATGGCATGCCGCCCAGGTGGCCCGCCTCAGGCGTGTACGCTGCCATGAGCTCAGCCCTGCTCTACCTCACGGCCAGGTCCCACGCGGACACGCTTGACGAGCTTGAGATAGTTGAGATGGGCAGGATGTCAGACCCGTGGGGCGAGGGCTCCCTGTGGTGGCAGGGGGCGCTGGACGCCATGAGGTACTCCGCCGCCACAGGGAAGGCGGTCGCCTACAGGAACGACGAGGAGAGCGTCGAGCTCTCCGACGAGGGCGTTAGGGCTGAGCTGATGTCTGTGTCAGCTGTTGGAGGAGGGGCCGGCAGGCAGGAGCTGGGCGAGAGCCTCTTCGACGCCGTGGTTCACATGGTGGGCCAGGCGGTCCTAGACGCCTCAGACGCCATAAGGTCGGGCTCCCACGTCAGGCCTGAGGCGCTCAGGAGGGCCAGGGTGCAGAACGCGACCGCCTACCTGGTTTACGGAGTGGCGCCTCCCCAGGAGGGCAGCTGCGTCTGGTCCCCGGGGCTCCCAGGGCAGCTTCAGCTGGTCTGCATAACCGGCTAGGCACTTATTTTCAGGGCCCCCGCTGAGCCGAGGGCGAGTATGGCCTGCAGGGTTGCCGTCGTCAAGCTGGGAGGCTCGGCCATAACGGACAAGTCGACGCCTGAGACCGTTAGGTGGGACGTCCTTGAGAGCGCCTCCTCGCAGCTGGCCCGCTTCGCATCAGGCGGCGGGAGGCTGGCCGTGGTCCATGGAGGCGGCAGCTTCGGCCACTACATAGTGAGCGACCTGCTGTCAAGGCGCGGTAGGCTCGGCCCCGCCGAGGTCTCGGCCGTGCAGAGGGAGATGTTGCTCCTCGCCATGGCGGTCCTTGACGGCCTGACGTCGAAGGGGGTCCCGGCCAGCCTTCACGCCGCCCACAGCATGTGCACTGACGAGAGGGTCTGCGACCTGACACCCATGGTAAGGGACCTGGAGGGGGGCCTCGTGCCCCTCACCTACGGCGACGCCGTGCTCACTGGCAGGGGAGGCGTGGTCGTGAGCGGCGACACTATAGCGGCCCTCATGGCTTCCAAGGTTAAGGCGGACTGCCTGATATACGTCTCCGACGTCGAGGGCGTCATAGGCGTTGACGGGAAGACTATGAGGAGGGTTAGCCCCAGGGACCTCATAGCGAGCCTGGAGGGAGGCGGGGTCGACGTGACGGGCGGCATGAGGAGGAAGATAGCAGAGGCGGCCTCAGCCGGGGTGCCTAACACGAGGGTAGTGAGGTGGGACAGGCTCCTCGACGCCCTCAGCGGGGCCGACGTGGGGACGCTTGTGGTGCCCTAGGGCTTCCTGACAACTGCGTCACTAAGCCCAACCCACCTGAGCGAGTAGCCCATGGCCTGAAGGGCCTCCTGGACCCACGGGCCGTACTTTGAGGCCAGCTGGGACAGCCTGGCCCCCTCAAGCCTCTCTGATGAGAGCGCCCTGAGCAGGCCCTCCCTGACGAAGTAGCTCCTTAGCTTAACGTAGCCGGGGGCTGCACCGCTGAAGCCTCTCACGTCGTCCGCGCTGACGCCGTAGGCCTTGGCAACGTCCTCGAAGCTCACGTAGTCGCCGCTGAGCCTCAGCTCCCCCGGGAGGCCAGCTGAAGGCCTCCCAAGGGTCCTCTTAAGCCACTCATAGATGGGCGCCACGTTGACCCTCTCCCTGTAGGTGACCACGTCATGGCCTGTCAGCCTGAAGGCGTCGACGCCCAGCGTCTCGTTAACGACCAGGAGGACGCGCTCCTTAAGGCCTGAGAGCTTCCTAAGCTTGTTGTTCACGTACTCCCTCGTCCAGAAGCCCACGACCTCTATGTAGGCCCTCGAACCTCCGACTCTGACCCCGAAGTCAGGTATCATGATCTCCCCGTCCGCCGTGACCAGGGGCTCCGGCTCCCTCAGCACCTCCCAGCCGTTGTCCTTGGCCAGCAGCGCCAGCTTCCTGTAGAGGTCCTCCTCTACGGAGCTGTCAAAGGCCTGGGCCTCCCTGCGCTGCTCCCTGGGCATCTCAGCGTCGCCGTCCCTCACCTCAACCACGATGAGCCTCCTGCCCCTGCCGACGGCCACCTGCGCCCTCAGGGCCCAGGCGCTGCTCCTGAGCAGCACCGGCACGAGCCTCGCGACCAGCCTTCCGTACCTCTCTGTCATCTTGACCAGCGACACTGGGCCGTAGACGTCAACCTGAAGGGGCCTGGACCTGGCTAAGTACATGAGGCCGAGCGACTTGACGGACCTAAGCAGCTCCTTCCAGTTGTCGCTGACCTCAAGTGTGACGCTGTAGGACCTGAGCAGGAGGCCCTCAAGCTCCTCCCTGTTGTACTCCGCCAGCAGCGACCTAGGGTCCACGCCAGGGGCCTTAACTATAACCCTCTCTATGTCAAGGTCTGAGTACATGAACCTCTCGGCGTCGACCCCGAGCTCTGCCGAGACGGTCTTAAGCCTCGCCCTCCTCTCCTCGTCGTTAAGGGCTGGGCCGCCGGCGAAGAGCCTCTGCCTTATGAGCCCAGGGCTGACCGGGGAGGCCTCCTCGAGCTCCACGTGCCTCAGCGCCACCTCAAGGGCGCCGTCCACGAGCTTGTGATCGTAGATTTTCCTCAGGGGCTTCAGCTCCTCCAGGACCTCGCCGAGCCTCAGGCCTGGCCTGAGCCTCTTTATCACCTCTGAGAACACGGGCAGGTCCTCGTCCCTTGCAAATATCAGCCTCCCCCTGTTGCCCCTAACTACAACCCTGACAAGGTCAGACCTCAGCACCCTCCCTTCTCCTCCTGCTTATCCTGCCGTCCACAGTGCCCCTGGTCACGAGCTCTATGAGCAGGGCCCTCTTGCCCTCCGCGGGCCTCAGCACCCTGCCTAGCCTCTGGACGAACTGCCTCGGCGTGCCGTAGCCGCCCACTATTACTGCGACGCCAGCGTCAGGCACATCAACGCCCTCGTCGAAGACGCTCGAGGCTACTATCACCCTGTAGTCGCCCCTCCTGAACATCTCAAGCACCTTGGCCCTCTCCTCCTTGGGCGTCTTATAGGTCACGGCAGGCACGAGGAACTCCCTTGATATGGCATACGCCATCTCCGTGTCCCTCGTGAATACTAGCACCTTCCTGTCAGAGTACTCCCTCAGCAGCTCCCTGAGGGCCTCAAGCTTGGCCCTTGAGTTTACCGCAAGCCTCACGGACTCGTACCAGGCCTCTACGGCGTCCTTAGCCACCGGGTCCCTGGCAGCGAGCGAGAGGAGCCTGTGGAAGTCGTCAAGTGACCTCAGCCTCAGGCCGAGCCTCCCAAGGTCTCCCCTGAGCCTCCGCCTCAGCTCCTCATACCTTGCTCTCTCGTCATCCGTTAAGCTCACGTAGACCCTCTTGACGTCGTAGTCCGCCAGGTACTTGCCCCTCAGCTCGGCCGGGGACACCCTTATGACTATGGGCCCCACGAGGTCGGGGAGCAGGGAGTGTCTGCCGTCCTCCCTCTCAGGGGTCGCCGTGAGGCCAAGCCTGTAGGGCGCTGCAAGGACCTGTGCGACCTCCATGTAGCCCGGGGAGGGCAGGTGGTGAACCTCGTCAAACACGGCAAGGACGAACCTGTTGCCAAGCTCCTCAGCCCTGCTGTAGGCGCTGTCGTAGGTTGAGACGGTTATGCCCCTGACCTCGTCCTCCCCGCCGCCCAGGACGCCTGGGGTGACGCCAAGGTGCTTTGCTATGGCCCTGCTCCACTGCCACAGGAGGTCTATGGTTGGCACAAGGACTATTGTGGCCCCCGCGACCTCCCTTATGGCCTCAAGGGCTATGATTGTCTTGCCGGCCCCCGTCGGAATCACCACGACCCCCCTTCTACCGGCCCTCCTCCAGGCCTCCAGCGCCCTCCTCTGGTAGTCCCTGAGCTTCAGCTCCTCGCCCCTGCCGAGCTGGAGCGGCAGGGGGCTGATGACCTCGTCCTCTACGCTGATGCCCGACTCCCTGAAGTAGGCCAGCACGTCAGCGTACCTGTAGGGGAGGCCAACGTAGGCCCTGAGCCTCTCCTCATACCTCAGCCCGGGGGCATAGGCGTCACTCAGCAGCAGCCCCTTCCTGTAGGCCAGCCGCAACGCTCCTGCACGACCAACCATCATCTCTGATACATCTAACCCCAGGCCTTTAAGGAGCCCTTAGTGGACCTCCAGCTCGCCAGCTATGGGCTCCTCCTCTACCGGCATCCCGTTGACGGCCAGCCTCGTCATTATGTCGCCCGAGGCCTCCTCCATCTGTCCTATGGCCTCAGGGTATATGACGCCCGTGCCCTTAACCTTGCCCTCCAGCACCGCCAGGGCGCTGAAGCCCAGGACGCTGCCGGTTACCTTTGACATCGCTGTCACGCCCTCCTCCGCCCTCGTGACCTGCGTGAACCTAATGCCCTCGCCGGCCTTGCCGCGGACCTCGACGACCAGCACCACTATGTCCTTTAGGCTGACCCTCATTGACCATATAAGGGAGGCCAGGACCTCGTCAGCCATGACCTCGTACTCGCCGACGTGAATGGGCCTGTGCTCGAAAAGGCCCAGCTTCTTCAGGCCCCTGACGAAGTTCACGTGCCCTGGCCACCTGAGGGTGTACTCAGCCAGGAAGGAGGCGCCAGAGTAGCTCCTTAGGAGGGTCCTGAGGCCGTCGGTGGGGAAGTACTCGAGCTCGCCGACGCCGGGGACGTAGATGGTGCCGGTGGGCCCTGAGAGCGGGTCGAAGGAGACCAGCTTGCCGTCAACTACGGCCCTGGCGGGCCTCCTGTACTCATCTATTAAGTCTGATATGCTCCAGCTCGGCACGAGGCCAAGGGGCGGGTCGGGCCTCTCACTTATGCCTCCCACGTATATCCTCGCCTGACTCACGCCGCCCAGCTTCCTGTCAGCTATGCCGACAAGCATGTTTGAGAGCCCGGGGGCTACGCCCGCGTCGACGACTACCATGGTACCCGCCTTGGAGGCCGCCTTGCCGAGCTCCTCCGGGTCCTCGGGGAAGAAGGAGACGTCAACTATGTTAACGCCGAGGCCCACGAGGCCCTGGAGCGCCTTATACGCTATGCTCCCAGGCAGGGCCGTCACAAGGAGGTCGACGTCCCCCACGGCCTTCTTTACGTCCTCAGGCGACGTGGCGTCCGCCGTCGCGTAGCGTATCTTAAGCCTCTCCGAGGTCCGCGCCAGCTGCTCCCTTGCCCTGTCAACTAGTATGACGTCGTGTCCCTCGTTCTTAATTACAGTTGCAGCCACTGAGCCCACTCCGCCAGCGCCTATCACTGCGACCTTTGCCAAGGCTTAGCACCTGGTGAGGCTGTCACTACGGCATATTTAAAGTTGCACCCATCATGTGGGCTTAGCACAACAAGCCTAGGGCCTCACGGTTGGCCTCAGGCTAGGCAGTTCCGATTAACATCACTGCTCGGCAGACCCTCTTGTCCTCACAGCCTGAGGCCCTCACAGCAGTGAGCCAGGGAAGTTAAAGCTAACACCTTTACGGGGCGCATATGCCCTTTGATTGGGCTCTGCTGCCGGCCAAATGACGGTATACACCTATAAGCCCTGGAGCACATCAGTACGCCTGAGGAGCCTTGGAGGACGCGCTCTTAAGGCTCCTCTCCAGGGTTGTGGAGCTCGAGGGCAGGGCTCCAGAGAGCATAGCTGACGGCTCCATGGAGGAGGCCCTCAGGGAGCTCGCTGAGGCCCTAAGGGATAGGGAGGAGGGGGGCCAGCAGGTTGTGAGAAGGCCTTACGTGGGCGTGAGCACAGAGGTGAGGCTCCTCAGCGAGATGGCCCTGGCCCTCAGGCTCAGGATGCTGCAGACGGGGAGGCAGAACGTGAGCGGGCTGAGCTACTTCTACCACAGGCTCGACGAGGTGATCTCCAGCCTCATGGACAACGGCGTGGGCAGAGCAAAAGCTGAGAAGTTACAATAATTCCTTTTTAGATAGCGCGCCTCTGACGTCCTGGAACCGACTTGCAGGAGCTGGCGCTGGAGCTGCTAGGCCTCTCGCTGATGCTGCTGGTAGGCGAGGTGCTGGGGGACCTCACGGAGAGGCATGGGTACGGCAGGCTGACCGGCGTCATGCTTGGAGGCCTAATAATGGGGCCCTTCGCCCTCGGGGGCCTGATCAACGACCTCTTCAAGGTCAAGCTGATCTACCTAGGAAGCGACATCATGTTCCTCTCAGAGCTCTCCGTGATATTCCTAGTCTTCGCATCAGGGCTAGAACATGGCGTAGCCCCTCTTAGGAGGGCTGGGGCCTGGGGAGTCATGGGGGCTACCATGGGGGCCCTGGCGCCCTTCCTCTTAACCCTCGGGGCCAGGGGGCTCCTGGGTCTAGACCTTAACGCATCCCTTATCGTGGGCACGGCCGTTGCACCCACGAGCCTCGCGGCCGTCTCAGGCCTCATAATGGAGGAGGGCGGGGGCGGCAGGTGGACCGACATGCTTATCTCGGCGTCAGCAATGGACGACGTAGTGTCCCTCATACTGCTCTCCGTGGCCCTTGGCCTCTCTCAGACCAAGTTCGTGGGGGCCCTCGGCATGGTCAGGGTGGTGGTCTTCTACAGCGTGTCCTGGGCCATAATCTTCTTCCTCTCGGTTAAGTTAGTCCCTATCATAGTGTCAAGGGTGAGCAGGAGGTACCTGTTCGAGTTCTCGCTCGTAATGCTCTTCGGCATAATAGCAGTCATGGAGGCCCTCGGCTTCTCCCCTATAATAGCCGCCTTCATAGCGGGCGTCTCCTTAGCGGAGTTCTCAGGCTCCTCAGCCCTGCAGGAGTACTCCAGGTCCCTCCTGCTCGTCTTTGGCTCCATATTCTTTGTGGTGGTTGGGGCCGAGGTTAACCTAACGGCTGTTGGCCTCCTGGGGCTCCTGACGGCGGTGGCTCTCACGGCACTGGCGCTTCTCGGCAAGTTCATAGGCGTCTTCCCGTTCTCCTACGCCTTCACTAGGAGGCACGACGAGGCCACCGCGGTCTCGCTTGGCATGGAGTCGAGGGGCGAGGTGGGGCTGTCGGTCGCGCTTACAGCCCTCCAGGCGGGCATAATAGACGAGAGGTGCTACGGCTCCCTCACGGTAGCCCTGATACTTACAACCATCATAGGGGTCGCCGCCTTCAGCTACTACATAAGGGCGAGGAGGGCACTCACTTACCCTGCCCCTGCTGTCCCTCCTGCTTCTTCTCCTCGCTGACCACCAGGTCCTTGACGCCCATGAGGCCTACCGGCGACATGGGCCCTGAGGTAGGCGGCCCTGCGATTGGCAGGTTGGCTGGTATGAAGACTAGCATGTTCTTGCCCTCCATGCCAAGCTCGTATATCATGTTCATCCACCTCAGCATGAAGGCCCTGTCGTTGTTGACGTAGAGGTTGGCAGCCTCCACCATCTTCTGGGCCGCCTCGTACTCGGCCTGAGCGAGGGTCACCCTGGCCCTCCTCTCCCTCTCCGCCTGGGCCTGCCTTGACATGGCCTGGACCAGGTCGGGCGGTATCTCAACGTTCCTTATCTCGACAGAGGTCACCTTGACGCCCCAGGTCTCGGTCTTGCTGTCAATTATGTTCCTCGCGAGTGCGGCCACCTTGTCCCTCTCGGCCAGGAGCTCATCAAGCATGGTCTGGCCTATGACCTCCCTCAGGGTCGTCTCAGCCGCGAGCCTCGTGGCGACGTTGTAGTCCTCAACCTTCAGGACCACCTTCTCCAGGTCCACGGGCTGGTAGTACATAACGGCGTCAACTATGACCGGCACGTTGTCCTTGGTCAGGCTCTGCTCCGTCCTGAATGATATGGCCTGCAGCCTCGTTGATATCCTCATGGGCACCTTCCCTATTATTGGGGGCACGTATATTATGCCCGGCCCCTTGAGCCCGGCGAACCTGCCGAGCACCAGGACGGGCAGCCTCTCCCACTCATTCACGACCTTTATGCCGCTGAGGAGTATGATGGCTATGATAAGGACTATAAAGGCTATAATTATGTCAAGCGCTAAGCCCACTTAAGCCACCTGAGTTTTTAATGGTTTTGTGGGGGTTTAAATAGGCATTAGCTAAGAGGGCTTCTAGCAAACGTGTGCTTTCAGCGCTGATCTAGAGCTAAACTAGCACCTACTGTGGTCCACAGGGGCACGGGGGCTCAGATGCAATAGACCTAAAACATCATAGTGTAGCCCTGGGTCGGGTTGATACTAAATAAGGCCACGGCCTGCTAAAGGCCCTAGGGACGCCCTGTGAAGCTTGATGAGAGGCTGCAGCTCCTTGGCATTGACGCCCTGCTTAGGCCCGTTAAAGTCATGATACTCAGCGACTGCAGAGTGCCGCTGCCCGAGGGCCCCCTGCAGGCGAAGAAGGGGGACGAGGTCGAGGTGCCGAGGTGGATAGCCGAGGTGCTAGTAAGCCAGGGGCTCGCAAAGTACAAGGAGGAGGTGAACGTGAACTACGTCAACATGTACCACTACAAGGAGAGGAGGTCCACCACAGGCTCTCAGCTGGCCCAGCTTCCCCCTGACTTCTACGTATCCGTGGGGGAGTTCATCAGGTCCCTGGAGGAGGAGATAAAGAGGTCGCCCTCCCACATGTTAATAAACGACAAGGACATGAGCGAGAAGAACGTTATTGAGCTGTCCGAGACCAGGCTGTCCAAGATAATAAGGCTGGCCCAGACGGACATGGGGGACGAGGAGGTGCCCAAGATGACGCCCGAGGAGGCGCTTGTATACTCACAGCTGAAGACAACTGTGAGCGCATGGAAAAAGTATATAGAGTCCTTGATGGGATCGCAGGCCCCTCCCCCCTGAGGCGTCCGCCAAGTGCCTAAAACCTAAGGGGCCTGCCCTTGATCTGACCTCCTCCCCGCCCTGAAGGGCGAGGGCTCCCTTAGGGCGGCTCATAGGTTCGCGGCTTACCGCCCTCACCTTCATCACATCATGGCTGGCGGGCGCATATGCGCCCACCCCGCTCCGCTCGTCCAGCGGCAGGCCGCGGGCCGGGCCTTCGGCCCTTTACCCCTACCCCTCGCTGGGAGTTGCCTCCTCCCCTCCCGCTCCCAGGGGCTCGGGGATATGTGGGGCCCTGTTGGGGCATCCCCTTGCGGGGACACTATTTGTTCACGCAACTTTAAGTGCTCAGATGTTTTATGCCTTACCCGCCCCTTCAGGGGCGAGGCTTGCCTCTCACTTTTGTCATAGGCTCAGCGGCTGCGTCACCAGAACTATGACAAGGCCTTGCACGTTAAGTGCCGTCCTCAGGCGGTCGCATTAAACTATTCACAGGGCAGCGCGCTAGGGCAGCCAACCTACTCTTAAGGCCTGGATGATAAATCATAATGTAACGGTGCAGAGAGGCGGGGCAGGTGAGCGCTGCTGAGCAGGAACAGCTAAGCATAGGTGAGCGGTTTAAGGACTTCGTGAAGAACTTCAGGACGGCAGAGGAAGGACTGAAGTACGTGGACAGGCTCCACAGGATGATAAATTTAGACATGACCAGCCTCATAGTCGACTTCAGGGACCTGTACAGGTACAACACGGAGCTCGCCAACATGCTCATTGATGAGCCCAAGAAGGTGCTCAAGGAGTTCGACCAGGCCCTCCTTGAGCTGGTCGAGAGCGAGAGCCCCGAGTTCGCCAAGAGCAAGGGCAAGTTCCACGTGAGGGTGCAGGGCCTCTTTGACACGACCAAGATAAGGGACATAAAGACTATCTACATGAACAAGCTGGTCCAAGTTGACGGCATAATAACTAGGATGAAGCCCGTGAGGAGCAGAATGATAAAGGCCGTCTACAGGCATGAAAAGGAGGGCTGCAACGCGGAGTTCCAGTGGCCCTATGACGAGGACGAGGTCCTCGAGGACAGGATAGAGAAGCCCACCCAGTGCCCGGTCTGCGGCGAGTCCGGCGGCAGGTTCGTGCTCCTGAGGGACAAGTCAATCTATGTGGACTGGCAGGAGATAACCCTGCAGGAGAGGCCCGAGGAGGTCCCAGGGGGCCAGATGCCGAGGAGCATAACCGTTGAGCTTACAGAGGACCTTGTCGACATAGCCAGGCCCGGTGACGTGGTTACAGTCGTCGGCATTGTAAAGCCCAGCCCGGTAGCCGGGAACGACAAGGTGCCGTACTTTGAGCTGAAGGTCGAGGCCATCAGCATAGCTGTGTCCGAGAAGGCGCTCGAGGAGGTGGCAATAACAAGGGAGGACGAGGAGAAGATCAGGGAGATGGCCAAGGACCCGTGGATAAGGGAGAAGGTAATAGCCAGCGTGGCCCCCACGATATACGGCCACTGGGACCTCAAGGAGGCCATAGCACTTCAGCTCTTCGGCGGCACACCCAAGGTAACCCCAGACGGCACCAGGATAAGGGGTGACATACACGTGCTCTTCGTTGGCGACCCTGGCGTCGCCAAGAGCCAGCTGCTCCAGTCGGCCTCCAGGATAGCCCCCAGGTCAGTTTACACTAGCGGCAAGGGCTCAACGGCGGCAGGGCTGACGGCCGCGGTGCTGAAGGACCCAAAGACCAGCGAGTACTTCCTTGAGGCGGGGGCCCTCGTGCTAGCTGACGGCGGCCTTGCAATCATAGACGAGTTCGACAAGATGAGGCCTGAGGACAGGGTCTCAATACATGAGGCTATGGAGCAGCAGACCGTCAGCATATCAAAGGCTGGCATAGTGGCGAGGCTGAACGCGAGGGCCAGCGTCCTCGCTGCGGGCAACCCAAGGTACGGCCTCTACGACCCGCAGAGGAGCTTCATAGACAACGTGAACCTGCCGCCCACCGTGCTCTCCAGGTTCGACCTGATATTTGTAGTCAAGGACCTCATAGCTATGGAGCACGACAAGAGGCTCGCGAGGTACATACTTGACGTCCACAGCGACCTTGCAAAGTACGTGCCCGAGATAGACCCCCAGCTGCTGAAGAAGTACATAATCTACGCCAAGAGGTACTCAAGGCCAAAGCTCACCGAGGAGGCCAAGTCAATAATAGAGTCGTTCTTCGTCACCATGAGGTCCTCCGCCTCAAAGTACGGCGGCGAGGGCCAGGTGCCCGTGCCCGTGACCGCAAGGCAGCTCGAGGCCCTCGTCAGGCTCTCGGAGGCCCATGCCAGGATGGCGCTTAAGGACAGGGTTGAGGCAGAGGACGCCGAGGAGGCCGTGAGGCTTATGCTCTCGTTCCTGGGCAGCGTGGGCTTTGACGTTGAGTCAGGAGTCATAGACTACTCAATGATAGCGACGGGCGCGAGCTTCCACACTAGGAAGCTGATGAGCGTCATAGTGGACACCATAAAGAGGCTGAGGGAGGACGGGAGGCCCTGCGTTAAGCTTGACGACATAGTTAAGGAGGTGGCGGCCCAGGCCAAGGCGCCCAACGACAAGGTCGAGGAGACCATAAAGGCAATGAACAGGAATGGCCAGATAGCGGAGATAAGGTCGAACTGCTTCAAAGAAGTCTAGCCGTGAGGGAAGTTGAAGTCAGAGGTAGCGCAGAAGCTAATGCAGATGCTGGGCTTCAAGGAGCTCTACCCTCCGCAGAAGGCTGCAGTTGAGGCAGGCGTTGAGGAGGGCCAGAGCCTCCTCGTGTCGTCACCGACAGCTTCAGGCAAGACATTCATAGCGATGACTGCCCTCGCGTCTGCAGCCATGAGGGGGCTCAAGGCGTTCTACACCTCGCCCCTGAGGAGCATAGCCATGGAGAAGTACAGGCAGTTCAGGGAGGTCCTCCCAAAGCTCAGCCTGAGGGTTGGGATAAGCATAGGTGACCTCAACGTAAACGATGAGGCTGTCATAAAGAGGAGCGACGTGGTGATAACCACCTATGAGAAGCTTGACTCGATTATCAGGAACAGCCCCTCACTCGTAGGCGAGATAGGGGCCCTTGTCGTTGATGAGATACACTACGTTGATGATGACAAGAGAGGGCCTGTCATCGAGACCCTGCTGTCAAAGGTCATGTATAAGTCAAAGGGCGTCCAGGTGGTGGCCCTGAGCGCCACCGTCTCGAACGTTGACGAGATTGCCAGGTGGCTTAACGCCAAGCTTGTAGCCTCTGACTGGAGGCCCGTGCCCCTCAGCGAGGGGGTCTACAAGGACGGCGTGATACACTTCGCTGATGGAAGCAAGAGGAAGGTGGAGGAGGTCAGCGTAAACCCTAGCATAAACCTAGTAGTTGACGAGAGCAAGCAGGGAGGCCAGACGCTGGTCTTCGCTCAGTCCAGGAGGAGGGCCATGCAGCTCGCCAAGGCGGCCTCAAAGCTGCCCAAGGGGCTCCTCAGCTTCGACCAGAGAAAGGCAAGGGAGTACGCCGCTAAGATGATGTCTACCGAGGGACCAAGGCTGCTGAGGGAGGAGCTGGCGGGGCTCATCTCCCTGGGCGTCTCCTACCACCACGCAGGGCTCTCAAACGAGCAGAGGACTATAATTGAGGACGCCTTCAGGGAGGGGGCCCTGGCGGCTATATTTGCAACACCAACCCTCGCAGCTGGCGTCAACCTGCCGGCCAGGAGGGTTGTTATAGCAGAGGTCGACAGGTACGACGAGACCCAGGGGGTTCCAAGGGATATCAAGGTCTTTGAGTACAAGCAGTTCGCCGGCAGGGCGGGCAGGCCAGGCCTTGACCCCTACGGGGAGGCCATAATAGTGGCGTCGAGGCCCAGGAGCGTGAAGGAACTGATGGAGGAGTACATAAAGGCCAAGCCGGAGAGGCTTGAGAGTAGGCTCTACGGCGTCCGCGGCCTCAGGCACTCCGCCCTGGGGGCAATAGCGTCAGGCGTGGCTAACGACTTCAGCTCCCTGCTCGAGCTGCACAGGAGGACCCTCTACTACATTCAGAGGGGCGAGGAGAGGCTCCAGCAGCTGCTCAGGATGTCAATCGACGACCTGGTGGCCTGGGGACTCGTAACCGAGGCTGACGGGAAGCTAAGGGCCACGGAGCTCGGCGACGCCGTCTCGAGGACGTACCTGGACCCGGCAAGCGTGCCTAAGCTGCGCAAGCTCATTAAGAGGGTCCGCAACAAGTTCACCACGGAGGCCCTCCTCTACATAATATCATCAATGCCGGACATGAACCCGCTCCCCCTCAGGAGCTCCGAGGCAGAGAAGATAATGGACATAGCCATAGAGCGCGTGCCCATGATTATAGACATCGTTGACTGGGACGACCCTGACAGCGTTGCGGCCCTGAAGACAACGCTGGCGCTGCTTGACTGGGTGGAGGAGATCTCCGACGACAAGATAGCCGAGACCTATGACGTCGGCCCGGGCGACGTGGCCTCAGTAATAGACACAGCCAAGTGGATAGCGAACTCCCTCGCCGACATAGCCCCAGCGGCCGGGCTGCCCGAGGACGTTGGTGGCCAGCTGAGGGTGCTGGCGAGGCGCATAGAGAGTGGCGTCAGGCCGGAGCTGCTGCCGCTCGTGGAGATACCAGGCATAGGCAGGGTCAGGGCAAGGAGGCTCTACAGCGCCGGCTTCAAGACGCTTGAGTCGCTGGCCTCGGCCTCACCCCAGCAGCTGCTCAGGGTCCCGGGCCTTGGGCCGGCCACCGTGGCATCTATACTTGAGTTCTTCGGCAGGAAGGATGAGGCTGCCTCCCTAAAGGGAGGGAGGGAAGAGGGCGTAGGCCTTGACAGGTTCGCGTGATGCGGGCCCGCCGGGACTTGAACCCGGGACCTCCAGCTCCGCAGGCTGGCGCCCTGATCCTGGCTGGGCTACGGGCCCCCGCCACCTTTAGCCCCAGGGAGCGTTAAAATAAGGGTTCTTGAGGGGGCCCACGCACGCTTTTAACTCTCTAGCCAGGTCCCCTATGCGGGTGCTAAAGTAAATGGCAAGCCAGCCGGAGAGGACGAACACGTTTAAGGTCATGAACGAGTACCTGAACGCCAGCGTGTACGTCAAGCTTAAGGGAGGAGAGGGCGTCAAGGGTATATTGAAGAGCTTCGACCAGCACCTGAACCTGGTGTTGGAGAACGCCGAGGAGCTCACAGAGAAGGGATCGCGCAGCCTCGGCACAGTGCTTGTCAGGGGCGACAGCATAGTAGCCATAAGCCCGGTGAAGTGAGTGGTGAGATGAGATGGTGAAGGGCACAGCGTCCTTCGGCAAGATGGGAAGAGGTCAAACTCACATAGTCTGCAGGAGGTGCGGGAGGAGGGCCTTCAACGTAGCCAAGGGCTACTGCGCCGCCTGCGGCTACGGAAGGAGCAAGAGGATAAGGAGGTACTCCTGGCAGAACAAGAAGGTCAACAGGGTAAGGATAGTTTGAGCAATAACCTTCAAACCGCGTGATCTCAGAATAAGCATCACGCATGCGCGCTAATTATTAAACCGCCTTAACGAAGCTGAGCTGTGGCTATGCTCAAGGCTTGACGCTATTGCCTTTACAACCTAAGCAGGGTCAGCGTCGAGGGCCCCAGTCGGCATTTTATGACGACTAAGAGTTGGTGTCCCTTAAGCGTCAGCGCTTAATTTGTTGTGCCTGCCCAGGCTACTCGGTGCGCGTGTTGGAGACAAGGTGGGACCTAAACAGGAGAAAGCTGAGGGACCTGCTTGAAAAGGAGTCAATAGACGCCCTCCTGCTGCTCGGGGCGCCCAACATAACCTACGCCACAGGCATAAGGGAGCCAACAGGCGCCATGCTGATGACCAGGGACTGCGGCGACGCTATACTCACCTCGGTCCTTGACTACAACAGGGTCTCCTCGATGGCCCCTAAGGACGTGACCGTCAGGGCCTTCTACAGGAGGTCTGGCGAGGCGGCTGTTGGAATGGCCATGGTGCCCCAGAGCGACCTGGTGAGCGGTGGCCTCGCGGACGCCCTGAAGCAGGTCCTGGGGGGCTGCAACGCCAAGTCAGTGGGCGCTGACCTCCAGTGGGCGGACTACAGCTCCTTCACCATGGCCCAGTCGCTTCAGGCCAAGGACGTCAGCGGCTCAATAGCTAAGGTCAGGTCAATAAAGGATGACTGGGAGGTCCAGGCTATACTTGACTCTATAGAAGCCGCCGAGAGGGCCTTCAGGGAGGCCATAGAGCTCCTCGACTCAAACCCGTCCGAGGCGGAGGTCGCGGGCGCCTTCTACTCGTCCCTCATGAGGCAGGGCGCCTGGGGCGAGTCGTTCCCCATAATAGTGGCCTTCTACGACCACACCGCGCTGCCCCACCACAACCCGACCCCCGTGAGGCTTCAGAGGCCTGGGCCAGTGCTGCTCGACTTTGGGGCCAGCATGTACGGATATGCGAGCGACACCACCAGGACCATGTGGCACGGCGAGGGAGGGGCGGAGTTCAAAAGGCTAATAGAGCTTGTCGCTGAGGCCCAGGCCGAGGCCGTGGACCAGATAGCCCCTGGCGTTGAGGCCAGGAGCCCTGACCTAGCTTCGCGCAGGGTCCTTGCTAAGGAGGGTCTTGACAAGTTCTACAATCACGGCCTCGGACACGGCGTCGGCGTTGAGGTCCACGAGACGCCCTACCTGGGCCCCGCGTCAACAGATGTGCTTGAGAAGAACATGGTTGTCACAGTCGAGCCGGCTTCTACATACCTGGGGTCCACGGCGTCAGGGTTGAGGACATGGTGCTGGTTACCGCGAAGGGGGCAAGGCTCATCACGAGGCTCTCAAGGATAATAGGCTAGGCAGTTATACTCTTTGCAATGCTTTCTACCTTCCGCACGACGTCCGGCCCCATCGGCGAGCCGGTCAGCCTCTCCGTCAGTCTGCAGAAGCCGCACTCGTCGCCGCTGGCTGGCATGCCGCAGTAGCGGCACCTGTTGGGTGGCGACGCGGGCCTCGGGTATGAGGACAAGCCCTTGGCGAGCGCCCTGGCGCTTGAGATGAGCATGCTGGGGCTCTCGGCCTCTATCCTGTTGAGGGACTCCTTTATTGCCTCCTCAACAGTTGACCTCGTCTTAAACGGGCACTCAATGTCAACGTGGTTGACGCCGTAGACCTTGACGAAGGCCCTGGTCTCGTCCTCGTATATGTCGTAGAGCGGCCTGACCCTCTTGACTGCTGAGCCCTCGGACTCGCTCACGGGCCCCAGCTTAGTTATGTTGTCAAGCCTCTGCTGGAGGAAGTTCTTGACGGCGTAGGTCATGAGGTCGTTCATGTGATGCCCAGTCGCTATGGCCGAGGCCCCCATTGACGCTGCCAGAGCGTTGAGCAGGTACCTCTTCACTAGGCCGCAGACACTGCACGCAGGCCTGCGGCTGCGCCTTATTACCTCAGGCATGTACATTCCGAGTACCTCCTTGAGGTCTATTGTGACACACCTTATGTTGCGGGCCCTTGAGCAGGCGGCCTTAAAGGCCTCAAGTGACCTATCGGAGAACTCGCCCATGCCGAGCACTATGTGAACAGCTACGACGTTTACCTTAAGCTCTGGGGCTATCTCATCAAGGAGGCTCATAAGGGCTACGCTGTCCTTGCCGCCTGAGACCGCCAGGAGCAGGGTGTCGCCGTCCTTTACCATGTTGTACTTGAGCAGGTTCCCCTTGACCCTCTCCTTCAGGTACTCCTTAAAGTGGGCGTCGCAGAGCCAGGCGTTTGCGTAGTTAAGCCTTATCCTGGCGGGCGCGCCGCACTTGACGCACTTGGCCCTGGGCTCATCAAAGACCTTGACGGCTGGCGCCTCAAGCAACATGGCTCGCCTTAGAGCAACGGGGCCTAAAGGTCCTATAAGGGTTGCTAAAAACTGTTACGTTCCTGCCGGTGGCTGCTGGGCCGCCGCCTCGGCCTCGGCGAGCCTCGCGTGCCTCCTTAGGACGTACCAGGCATATATGAGTATGGCTCCACCTACCAGGCAGAGGAGCACCGTGTAGAGGTTGCCATTAAAGCCCGCAAGTATATAGAGTATGCCAAGCATTAGGGAGCTCATGGAGGCCCTGTAGTACTGGCCTCTGACGTCAGGCCTGTACACGTAGAGCCACGTGAGCACACCGAGGATTGCCATGAAGGCACCTATGCCTATTATGACCTCTGAAGCCTGCCTTATCTTTGCCTGCACCTGCGGTATGGTATAGTTGTACCCCTCCTCGTGGGACATATTATAGAGGGCCCTGGTCAGGTTGGAGTTCGGGTTAGACGAGGCCGAGAGCAGAGTGGCGGCGTAAGCTATGGTCACTACGCCGCTCAGAAGCACGAGGAAAATGGCTATTACTATTAGGAAGAGCGCTGGGCGACCCCTAGGAGCGCCTTGGCTCAAGCTTATTCCCTTGTCACCCTTCGCTGCTGAGCTCTTTTATAGAAACATGCACACGAAGCGATCGCAGCAAAACAGCCGCTCCGCTGTCAAGCTACCTTGCAGACTTTTAGCCGCGCCTAGGAGTAAAAGGCCTTGGTCCGATGACAGGCGCTCACTGGCTGACCTGGAAGGGATGAGGAGCAACGGGTCTGCGAGGACTTTATGAGCAGCACGTGAGCTCAGCTTTAAAGGCAGCTGAGTTAGGTCAGCCGGGGGACCAGGTGCCAGGCAAGTTTTCAACGAGGTATAAGCTCTCCAAGAAGGCCGTCAGGGAGCTCATGCAGGAGGTCTCGTCAAGCCTGGGCAACCCTCCCATGAACTGGGAGGACGTCGAGGAGGCCAAGGCAGAGGAGTACACTGTTTACTTCGACTCAGGCATGCCATGCCTGGCGAGGGTTAACGGAGCCCTGATACCAACGCTCCAGTGCCTTCTGAAGAGGGGCTTCTCATGGCTACCCTACGTAGTGGTTGACAGGGGTGCCACGCAGGCCCTGGGAAGGGGGGCTGACCTCATGGCCCCAGGCATAAGGAGGGTCTCGGGGAGCTTCAAGGAGGGCGCGATCGTCGCTATAGTGGATGAGCAGAGCAACGTCCCCGTGTGCGTGGGGAGGGCGCTTAAGGACAGCAACACCATAGACTCCATGGCGAAGGAGAAGGCTAAAGGCAAGGTCATTGAGAACGTCCACTACCCTGGCGACGGGCTCTGGAAGCTCATATCCTAACTCTTGGCCTTCCTCACGCACAGGTAGTACTTGGTCTCAGGCTTGAGGCCAAGGGGAGGCGTGAACTTGTAGAGTATCCCCCAGAGCGAGAGCAGGCTGTAGCCGGCCCCCTCGTCAACCACGAGGTAGCCGTGGCCGCAGAAGTCGTACGAGTCCAGGTCGCTTGGCTTCGCCTCGTCTATGATGAGCTCAAGTCTGTCGCCGACGTTCACTGTGTAGAGATTCTCTATAACGTCGAACACCACCGTCTTGCCGTCTCCCTCAGCCCTAGCTATTTTGACGCCCTCCAGCTTAGAGGGCTGCAGGTCCTTGACGTCAAGGCTCATGCTTATCATTCTGCTTCCCCTTAGGTGCTGGGGGCCTCATATTAAAAACTCAGCTAAGGCCTTTAGGGCTTGTCATGTGCTGGCCTCAGGAAGGCCCTCAGGGCTGACCTTCACGGCGTGCGTCTTAAGCGGCCGCCTGATTTCCTGTTGAACTCATAGCTTCCCTCAGGCATAACTATCGGAGGGAAGGCCATGCATATGTCGCCTAGGCAGCCGGGCATTGCCATGTATTTAAGCACCAGTGTTGGCACTGTCAGCAGCTGGAACGACCCTCACGTAGAGGCCCTCCCTGCCCACTATGAGCACCTCTGCCCCCTCGCCTATCTCAACGTTGCTCACCGCTGACCACAGCTCGTTGCCGACTCTGACTACACCTGACCTGGGCGGCCTTATGGCGATTACTACCCTGCCCCTCTTGCCAACCAGCGTCTCTGAGGGGGGTCTCATGGGGGTCACGTTCTCCAGAGCCTTAACTGCAATAATGATGACATCCACTATGGCAAGTACAGCGCCAGAGAACAGCTCTATGACGTCATTATTTAGGGCGCCGGCGACGAGCAGGTACGCCGACACAGCCGCCAGGGCTATAACTAGCGTGATGCTCCCCACGCCCCACCTCAGCCTTGAGAAGAAGCCAACCCTCGCCAATCCCTGTCACAGCCTCGCTTTTAGCTTTCGGATCTCCCACAATAGGTGGTGGCACTGTTGAAGCTAAAACTCTTGCTAGGCCTGCTGTTAGTGACGCTTGCAGCCTTTATAGCAGCCGCGCCCCTGACCCACGCCTCCTCCGGCCAGTCGAGCGGGCAGGTCGTCATGGTCAACTTTGACGTGACTGTAGACCTCGGGTCCTCAACTATGGTGCAGAGGGCCGTGACCACAGCAGAGCTAACCCACGCCAAGGCCATAGTCATAGTTATGAACACCCCTGGGGGCTACCTAAGCGACATGTTGAATATCGTGAACTACATCGAGCAGGCCCAGGCTGACGGCATACCAGTATACACCTACGTGCCCCCTGACGGCATGGCGGCCTCGGCGGGTAGCTACATAGCCATGGCCACCAACAGTATAATCATGGCCAATGGGACCTTCATAGGGCCCTCGACGCCCATAGTCGTCGGGGGCACGCCGCTCGAACAGAACCACACGGAGGACGCCATGATAGCCTTCATGGAGGGACTTGCCAGCAGGTGGGGCAGAAACGCGACGGCAGTAGAGATAATGGTTGTGTCTGACAAGGCCTTCACAGCACAGCAGGCCCTGCAGTATCACATTATAAATGGCGTCGCTAACAGCCTGCAGCAGGCTATGGAGGACTGGGGCATAGCCAACTACACCCAGGTGTGGGTCTCAGAGAACCTCTACGAGCAGTTCCTCAGCGTCCTCACCAACCCCACGGTTGACGGTATACTCATGACGCTGGGCTTCTTCCTCATACTCATAGACCTCTACCACCCGACCCTCGCGCTCTCAGCGGTCGGCGTGGTTGCAATAGTGCTGGGCCTGGTCGGGGCCGAGGTAGTTGGGGCGTCCATCATAGGCATCACCCTGATACTTATCGGGGCCGCTATCATGCTGCTCGAGGTGAAGATGGGGCACGGCTTCGCCATGATTGCTGGGGCGGCAGTGGCAGCCCTGGGCGTTTACCTCCTAGCGCTTAACATACCTTATATTACGACGAGTGCCCCGACGGCGCCTAAGTACGTGCTGGCTGACGTCTCCATAGCTGTTGTGGGCGCTGTCCTAGGCCTTTACATAAGGTGGATAGCGGCGCCCATGAAGAGGAGGAAGCCCATGGCTGGCCCTGAGAGCCTGATAGGCGACGTGGGGGTTGCCTTGACAGACCTAAGCCCGGCGGGCGAGGTGAAGGTCCAGGGCATAGTGTGGAAGGCCAGGGCAGCCTCCGGGAACATAAAGGCTGGCGAGCAGGTCAGAGTTGTCAGAGTTGAGGGGCTAACCCTGATAGTGGAGGGTGCCTCAGGCGAAAGCCAGCCTAGGTGAGGCCCTCCAAGCGGCAAGCCACCTTTTTACCCTGCGCCCCTAGAGAACTTACAAGGGCGTTAACGTGAGCTCAGTAATTGAGGAGCTCCTCTGGACTGAGAAGTACAGGCCCAGGAGCCTCAAGGACATTGTCAATCAGAAAGACATAGTGGAGCGCCTTCAGAAGTTTGTGGCAGAGAAGAACATGCCTCACTTGCTCTTCGCTGGCCCTCCAGGGACTGGAAAGACCACTGCCGCCCACGCATTAGCCCATGACCTCTACGGCGAGGGCTACACGCAGTTCATGCTGGAGCTCAACGCCAGCGACGAGAGGGGCATAGACACGATAAGGGAGAAGGTGAAGGAGTTCGCCAGGAGCAGGACGCCCCCAGACATACCGTTCAAGATAGTGCTGCTGGATGAGGCCGACAACATGACTGCCGACGCCCAGCAGGCCCTGAGGAGGCTCATGGAGCTCTACAGCGCCAACACGAGGTTCATACTTGCAGCCAACTACCCCTCAAAGATAATAGACCCTATACAGAGCAGGTGCGCCTTCTTCAGGTTCACCCCGCTAAACAAGGAGGATGTGGTCAGCAGGCTTAAGTACATAGCTGACAACGAGAAGGTTAAATATGTTGAGGACGCCCTTGAGGCCATCTATGACATCTCTGAGGGCGACATGAGGAAGGCCATAAACATACTGCAGACCGCGGCGTCCCTCGGCAAGGTGGACGTCGACTCAGTCTACAAGGTCGTCGGCATGGCGAGGCCCAAGGATATAAAGGAGATGGTGGAGACCGCCCTTAAGGGTAACTTCACTGGGGCGAGGGAGCTCCTCAGGAAGGTCATGATAGAGTACGGCCTCAGCGGCGAGGACGTGGTGAGGCAGATACACCGCGAGCTCTTTAGCAACGACATAAACATACCTGAGGAGCTGAGGGTCATGATAGCCGACTACCTCGGCGAGGTCCACTACAGGATAGTTGAGGGCAGCGATGATGATATCCAGCTCAGCGCCTTCCTGGCGTGGCTGGCGATGATGAGCAAGCGCCTGGGGGCGTCCACGGCTTGAGCCTCCAGCGGACCCCCTGGATCATAAAGTACAGGCCGAAGAGTGTTGATGAGGTAGTTGACCAGGAGGAGGCTAAGAGCCAGTTCCTGACATGGATAGAGGCCTGGCTCAGGGGGAGGCTCCCTGAGAAGAGGGCGGCCCTCCTCTACGGCCCCCCTGGGGTTGGCAAGACGAGCCTCGTTGAGGCCGTGGCACATGACTACAAGCTTGAGGTGCTGGAGCTCAACGCCAGCGACTACAGGAGGGCAGAGGACATAAGGAAGACCGTGGGCGTGGCGGCCTACAGGAGGTCCCTGACGGGCAGGCTCATGCTGATACTCATGGATGAGGTCGACGGAATAAGCGCTAAGGGCGACGCTGGCGGGCTCGAGGAGCTGCTGAGGATCATACCCAACACTATGAACCCCGTGGTGCTCACCGCAAACGACCCCTGGAAGGACCAGCTGAGGCCCCTGAGGGAGTTCGTGCTCATGATAGAGTTCAAGAACTTGTCAACAGGCAACGTCGTCTCCCTGCTGCAGCGCATATGCGACGCTGAGCACGTAGAGTGCGACCGCGAGGCCCTGAGGTACATAGCTGAGAAGAACATGGGGGACGTGAGGGCGTGCGTGAACGACCTTGAGGCGGTTGCCGAGGGCTACGGCAGGGTGACCATGGACCTGGCGAGGGCGCTTGTAAGGGGCAGGGACAAGAGCCTCGACCTGTGGAGGACCCTAAACGACGTGTTCTACGCCAAGGCAGGCTGGATGGCCAAGAAGGCCGTCTCAAACTCAGAGGAGGACTACGAGACCCTAATGGCCTGGCTCAACGACAACATACCAAATAAGTACGCCGAGCCTGAGGACGCCTTCAGGGCCTGGGACGCCCTCTCAAGGGCCAGCCTCTTCCTGGCAAGGGCCAAGTCAGGGAGCTGGGACTTCCTGTCCTACATGTTCGACCTGATGGGCCCAGGGGTCGCCATGGCAAGGCAGGTGGAGCAGTCGCCCCAGAGGAGCAGGTACCAGTATCCCTCAAAGATCACGCTCATGGCCAAGCTCAGGGACATCAGGGCCCTGAGAGACTCGATAGCTGAGAAGGTTTCCTCAAGGCTTCACGTGTCGACTTCCACCTTCAAGGAGGACGTGCTGCCGTACCTATTCATAATCTTCAGGCAGGGCGACGTCAACATGGCGGGAGGCCTCGTGGTTGGCTACAACCTGACCGAGGGCGAGGTCCGTTACCTGGCTGGGGCGAGGGCCAGCGATATCATAAAGGCTGCTGAGGGCGTTAGACGCCAGCTGGCTAAGGAGGCCGAGAGGGCAGCTGCAGAGGCTCCAAGGCGTGAGGCCGAGGAGGCTGAAAAGAAGCAGGCCGCAAAGAGGGAGGGGCAGGTCACGCTAGACAAGTACTTCGGCGGCGGCCTGGGCCAGGCCGGACAGCCTGAGAAGGGGAGGAGGGCAAGGGGCTGAACCCTTTTTCACGTTAATAGAAAACCCTTTACAGTATTACGTCCGCAACAGGCTAAGTGAATGACCCCTCGCCTGATGGGGCAATGCCCCAGGGGCGAGGGGACGGGCTGCCGTAGATGGGGGCCCCACGCCGCTGGTCCTGGCGGCCGCACATGAGCCCACAGGGATCCCAAGGGCCCTGTGGGCGAGGCAGAGGTCCTGCGCTCGATCAAGAATAAGCAGATGATAGAGGTGAGGGCGTAGGGACAAACGGCTCTAAGCTTCAATTTTATCCACTATGTAGACTCTGTGCAGCTTCTTGTAGAACGCCACCCTGCTGTTAACGAAGTCAAGCAACTCCTTCTCGGTGACGCTTGAGCCGGGCCTCAGTACCACCTTTGCCACAGGCCTCTCTCCTACCGAGGGGTCCTTCTCGCCGTAGACGTAAGCCTGCTCAACGGCGGGGTGCCTCCTGAGCACCTCCTCCAGGTCCCTCGGGAATATGGGGTAGGCCTTGTACTTAATCATCCTCTTCCTGACCCCCCTGAAGTAGAACAGTCCCCTCTCGTCAAATGACATCAGGTCCCCCGTCCTGAGCCAGCCGTCAAAGAAGGCCCTCTTAGTGTCCTCGGGGTCCTCGTAGGCCTCCATGAGCCACGGCGCCTTAGCGAGGAGCTCGCCCACCTCGCCCTGCCCCCGCTCCTCACTGGGATTGTCGGGGTTGACCACCTTAACGTCGACGCCCGCTATGGGCGCCCCCACAGTGCCCTTGACTTCCCAGACCGAGGTGGGCTGGTAGGTCAACACCCAGGACTCAGTCATGCCGTAGAACTGAACTAGCGGGGCCCCAAAGACGCTGTGGAAGCCGTCCTGAGTCTCAGGCCTGAGAGGGGCTCCCCCTGACAGGCCGAGCCTGACGCCGGGAGGGGCGCCGAGCCTCCTAGCCGCCTCCACAAGGGAGTCGTGCATGGTAGGCGCCCCTGCTATGTAGCTGATTCCGTAGGCCTTGATTGCCTTGAGCGCCGTGACCTCGTCCCACCTCTGCATCATAACTACGGCGCCCCCGAGGTAGAGGGGCGTCAGCGTGCTGACCTGGAGCCCCAGGACGTGCGTCATTGGGGCCACCACCAGCGACACGGGCCTGAAGTCAAGCTTCATTGAGACTCCAAGGGCCTTGACTGTGGTCGAGAGGGCCGCGTGAGTGTGGTAGACCTGCATGGTGCGCCCTGCTATACCTGCGTAGTACATTATGACGGACCTCGAGGTCCCCTCGACGTCGTCACCATAAACCTCGTTCTCCCTCATCGCCTCGCCCATAGTGTGTACCTTAACTTCGCCCTCCCTGGGCTGGCCGTCGACCACTAGGACTTCCTTTAAGCCCGCCTTAGCCATGGTCGAGTGCTCCCTCTCGTAGAACTGCTGCGAGACGACCCCAACCTCTACGCCCCTGCCCTCAAGCTGGTAGTATAGGTCCTCCGATATGGTCAGGGGGTCCACAAGGGTCGCTATGGCACCCGCCCTCCAGATGCCTATGAGGGCAGCTAGGGCCTCAACCCTGTTCTGGGAGGCGAAGAGCACCTGGCTGCCTGGCTTGACGCCGAGTGACCTCAGGAGGCCGGCCACCTTGGCTGATGCTAGCCTTAGGCCTCCCCAGGTGTAGCAGGCGCCGCTCTCAAGCTGTATAGCAGCGCAGACCCCCTCCCTGCTGGCCCAGGCCTCATCAAGGAGTGAGAAGACTGGCCTTGTCTCAGGCTCCAGCTCCGGCAGGCCGCCGAACAGCTTAGCCCATACCCTTTCCACTCTTATTCCCACTAAAATATGTCCAGTTGACCAGAAGCTTAAGCTTCGGAGACATAGCCCGTCTAAGCGCCTAGGCGTATATACTAGCATCTGCGTCAAAAAGGTGGGACCTCCTTTGAGGGAGCTCAGGATAACCAAGGTTTCCTCGTTTACCGTTCAGGCGAACTTCCAGTGGACCTTTGTGAGGGTCTACGCAGGCGACCTCTACGGCACCGGCGAGGCGGGGCCGACGCCGGGCGCCTCGGCGATAGCTGAGGCGCTGGGCAAGGTGATAGTCGGGGAGGACGCGCTCAAGGTTAACAGGGTCCTCCAGAAGCTCAGGTGGGCCACGCTGTACGCTGGGACCTCGGCGTACCACATAATATCAGCCATAGACATGGCCCTTTACGACCTCATAGGCAAGTACCTCAACGTGCCCGTCTACGCCCTCCTGGGCGGTGACAGGACGGAGGTGCCGGTCTACGTTGACGCCCACGGGGGCAAGGGGCTGGAGGCCATGGACTCCACCCTCATGCCAGTCGAGCCCTCCTGGGCAGCCCAGGCCAACGTGGAGAGGGAGAGGATAAAGGAGCCGACGCCGGTCCACGGCAGGCTGACGGCTGAGCAGTGGAACCCCGACTACAGCCCCGAGGGCTACGCCTCGAGGGCTAAGGAGCTCAAGGCCGAGGGCTGGAGGGCCATAAAGTTCGACCTCGACGTCCCAACGCCCTACTCTGACCCCCTCAGGCTCAGGAGCGGCAGGCTCAGTCAGGCGGAGGTACAGTACCTGGCCTCCCTGGCATCAGCTGTTAGGGAGGCGGTGGGCTATGACGTTGACATAATGTTTGACCTGCACTGGCGCTACGACGTGAGCACAGGCGTAGCGCTCTGCAGGGCCCTTGAGCCAGTGAGGCCCAGGTGGGTCGAGGACCCGACGCCTGCTGTCACCACGCTCACTAACTTTGACGAGCTGAGGCTGATTACCTCCCAGTGCCCTGTTCCAATAGAGGTCGGAGAGAACCTTTACACCTCGTACCAGTTCAAGGACCTCATAGGGACTGGCATCATGGTCTGGGCCCCCGACCCAGCCAAGGCTGGGGGCATAACGGAGCTGAGGAGGATAGAGGAGCTGGCATCCCTCTACGACATAGAGGTCTCACCCCATAACATAGGCTCCCCAATAGCAACCGTGGCTGCCGCCCACGCGGCCTCCGTGGGCAACACCTTCGGGGCCCTTGAGTTCCACGGCCACGACCTGCCCTTCTGGAACGACCTAGTCAAGAGTAAGAAGAGGGTCATAGACGTAGGCAGGGGCGCCATAGTCCTCGGCGACGAACCGGGCCTCGGAGTTGAGCTCGACGAGGAGGTAGCAAGGAGGCTGTGGCCAGGCTTTGAGCTCTAACCCTCTGAGACTGAACAGTTTTTGATGTTGATGCCCAACCGGTAGGCTAAGGACTGCGTTTACTTAATCTTCGACGCGGAGAGGCCCGTCAGCCAGTCTGGGCTCGACTCCTCCGTGAACAGGACCAGAAGCCTGGCCACGCCCTCAAGGTCTGAGAGCTTCAGAACCTCGGAGGGCGAGTGAACGTACCTTGTCGGGACTGAGACCACGGCAGCCGGTATGCCCTCCTTAGTGAGGGCTATGGCAGAGGCGTCCTCGAAGCCTGAGGGCCCAAAGGATTCGGAGAGAGAGCCCTGAGCAGGCTCAGAAGGTAATCCTTTTGCGTGAAGTTGCCCTTCAAGGCCTTCCCCCATTAACGCGGTGATCAAGAGTTTAATAACCTACCAAGCTCGCCAATCTGAAATGACGGCCTCATAAAGCTAGGCCTGCCTGAAGCAAAATGAGAGGAGCGTCAAAGGAGCCCCTTTATTATATGATAAAGCTAAGCCCCGAGGCGTTTTAAGCCTGGCTGGTCCCCTACGTTAGCGGCGGCGGATGAGGACCCTGGCATATCTTGACCTTAGTGAAGATTTCGAACCCCCGACCTGACGCCGCCCTTTAGAATTAAGCCGAAGGGGCCCGGGCCGGGATTTGAACCCGGGACCTCCGGGTCCACAGCCCGGCGCTCTAGCCAGCTGAGCTACCCGGGCCACCAGGGCCCTTAGTCATCGGCGTTCGCCTCAGGCCGGGCCCCTCCGCAGCTTCCTGTGTTGCCAGGCTTTATTTAGCGTTACCGCGGCGAATTGCAACCTAAAGCTAAGATAAAAGGCCTTGCCTCACCCTGCTAGGTAGGTGTGGTAGGTGCCAGAGGTCCCCCTTAAGAGGGTTGACAAGAACACGTGGCTGATAGACAGGGGCTTCAAGGGCTGCATGAGGGTCCCCGCAATAATATATGCCGACGACCTGCTGGTCCAGAAGATGCAGCAGGACATGACGCTCCTACAGGCGGCCAACGTAGCCTGCCTGCAGGGTGTCCAGAGGTACAGCATAGTCATGCCTGACGGCCACCAGGGCTACGGGTTCCCAATAGGTGGCGTGGCCGCCATGGACATAGAGGAGAACGGCGTCATAAGCCCTGGGGGCGTCGGGTACGACATAAACTGCGGGGTCCGCCTGATAAGGACTGACCTCACGGCGAACGACGTGAGGCCGAGGATAAAGGACCTCGTGAACGCAATATACGACAACGTGCCCAGCGGCCTCGGCAGCACAGGAAAGCTTAGGCTGAGCTTTCAGGAGCTCAACAGGGTCCTCGACGAGGGCGTCAGGTGGGCCGTGGAGAAGGGCTACGGCTGGGAGGAGGACGTAGAGAGAATAGAGGAGCGCGGCAGCTGGAAGTTGGCGGACTCAAGCAAGGTAAGCGACACTGCCAGGAGGAGGGGGGCAGCCGAGCTCGGCACCCTGGGCAGCGGCAACCACTTCCTTGAGGTCCAGGTAGTTGACAAGGTCTACGACGAGAGGCTCGCCAAGGCCTTCGGGCTCTTTGAGGGCCAGGTAACGGTGATGATACACACGGGCAGCAGGGGGCTCGGGCACCAGGTGGCGAGCGACTACCTTCAGATAATGGAGAGGGCCATGAGAAAGTACAACACGGTGCCGCCAGACAGGGAGCTGGCCAGCATACCTTACAACACGCCTGAGGCCCAGGACTACGTCAGGGCCATGGCGGCGGGGGCGAACTACGCCTGGACAAACAGGCAGATAATAACTCACTGGGTGAGGCAGAGCTTCCAGCAGGTCTTCAAGGTGGACCCCGAGAAGCTTGGAATGCACCTTGTCTACGACGTGGCCCATAACATAGCTAAGATAGAGGAGTACGACATTGACGGGAAGAGGAGGAAGGTTGTCGTTCACAGGAAGGGCGCCACGAGGGCCTTCCCGCCAGGGAGCCCTGAGATACCTGCAGCGTACAGGGAGTACGGGCAGCCTGTGCTCATACCTGGCAGCATGGGCACCGCCAGCTACGTGCTCGCAGGCGTCGACACTGGCGTTAAGACGTGGTTCACGGCACCGCACGGGGCAGGGAGGTGGATGAGCAGGTCCGGGGCCAAGAGGGAGAAGACCTACAAGGACGTTGTACAGGAGATGGAGAGCAAGGGCATATACCTGAAGGCCAGCAACGTGGCCACCGTCATTGAGGAGATGCCTGAGGCCTACAAGGACGTTGACAGGGTGGCGCAGGTGGCACACGAGGTGGGCATAGGTAAGCTCGTCGCCAGGCTGAGACCCATAGGCGTGACCAAGGGCTGAGCTGTAGAAAGTGTTTTTACTTTCCGCTAATAAGCCGCAGCTGGTGGAGCCGTGAAGGGAGGCCTCCTCAAGGGCCTTGCGACGTTCCTGATACTGGCGGAGCTCGCCGACAGGCCGAAGTGCGGCTACGAGATAGGCAAGGAGATCTCTAAGAAGGTGGGCGGCAAGCTGCCGCCGGGCTACGTGTACGTGATGCTTGGGACCCTTGAGAGAAAGGGGCTTGTGGAGAGCGAGAGGTCGGCCGGCAGGAAGAAGGAGTACAGGCTGACCGAGAGCGGCGTCAGGTTCCTCATAGAGCATGAGGAGCACATAAAGAGACTCATAGAGCTGCTCTCGGAGGTCCAGGGCGTTGTTAAGGGGCTGAAGGAGACGGAGCTTCAGGCGGAGGGCCCAGCGACCCGCTGAGCTGAGGACCCCTTGCCCTCAACTATTTCAACGAACTTCCTGGCTATGTCGAGGAACGCCTTAGTGGCCTCGGAGTCAGGGTACTCAAGGAAGAACGGCACCCCCTCATCGTTTGCCTCCCTTATGTGCGGGTCGAGGGGTATCTGGCCGAGGAACGGTATGTTGAACTGCTTGGCTATCTCCTCCGCGGCCCCCTTGCCGAATATGTATTGAACGCTGCCGTCAGGGCACTTGAAGTAGCTCATGTTCTCAACTATTCCAAGCAGGGGCACGTTGAGCTTCTCAGCGAAGGCCGCGGCCTTCTTAACAATCATCTTTGAGACCTCGCTCGGTATTGTCACCAGCAGGAAGCCCGTGAGCCCTGGGATGGTCTGGGCTATGGTAAGCTGCTCGTCGCCCGTTCCAGGTGGCAGATCTATGAGTAGGTACTGGGCCCCCTCCCAGTCGGTGTATGCCAACAGCTGCCTTATTGCGCTGGTCTTTAGGGCACCTCTCCAGATCACTGGGGAGTCCTCGCTTGGCAGCATGAGGCCCACTGAAACAAGCCTGACACCATAAACGTTTGCGGCTGGAATTATGCTGCCATCTTCCCTAGCCAAAAGTCCCTTCACGTTCTTGAGCCCGAGCATCATAGGCATGCTGGGGCCGTGGAAGTCAGCGTCAAGGACCCCCACAACCTTCCCCATCGTTGCCAGCGCCATAGCCAGGTTTGCAGTCACAAAGGACTTGCCGACTCCTCCTTTGCTGCTCAGTATGGCGACCTTGTACGGTATCTCCTTCGTTCTCTGCACTACAAGCTTCTGCTCCTCCTGCATCTGCCTCATCCTCTCAGCTACCTCCTTGTAGCTCTGCCCCCCGGCTGGGGCCGAGGACTGCGAGGACTTCTGCGGTAACGACATCCTAAGGCCCTTCTTCTCCTCGTCGCTGGGCTCGCTCAACTAAGTTCCCCGTGATCTACAGGCTGAGGCGGTAATTAAAGGTTAGTAACAAAAATCTTCCGATAAAAAGATGATGGACGAGAAAAAAGCTACAGCAAGTGCATTCACAGCTTTCCTATGCTGTCAGGTATCCTTATGTGCAGCACCTGGCTGCCCTCTCCCTTGTTAGCAGCTATTATGTCAAACTCCGTCGGCCCTGCTGGGTGCTCGTAGAGGTACTTGAGGTTCATAAAGGCGTTGTAGATGTGCACCACGTCCTTGCCCAGCCTATCGTCGTGGACTGATATGTACTCAACAATGCCGTCGGGGTTTATTATCACTGTACCTCTCCTAGTCATTCCAGTGGCCGGGTTAAGGAAGCCGTAGGTCGCCGATATCTGCTTGCTTATGTCGTCCACCAGCGGGAACTTGACGCCCTTGACCCTTGGGCTAGTCTCAACCCACACCTTGTGCGAGTAGACGCTGTCGGTGCTAATGGCCAGGATCTCGGCGTTGTTGGCCTTGAACTTGTCGTAGTAGGCCTGGAAGGCCTCCAGGTCTGTGGCGCACACGAACGTGAAGTCGCCAGGGTGGAAGGTTAGTATGACCCACTTGCCCTTAAGGTCATGAAGGCTTATGGTGCCTACCTTGTTCTCTGCAGGGAAGTAAGCCCTTGCAGTGAAGTCCGGCGCTGGAGATCCAACCTCTATCATGTTCTCACGCACTTAACCAGGTGGTTCTTCCTATTTAAAAATGTTTCTACTAAGAATAACTATCAGAAGCCTTATATAGAGCCACGTAATAGTAAATAACTATAATCTATGCTTTTAATAACTGAATGCTGTTAAGCATAATAGCTACGAACTTAGATATCAGCTTTAGCCCTTAAGTCCGAGGGCCTCTAGCTGACCTTAAAGTACGCAAGGACTGCGTCATAGAGGGCCCTGTAAGCAATCTCCAGGTCCTTCACCTTCACGTACTCGTTGTACGAGTGTGCCAGGAACGGCTCCCCTGGGCCGTAAACTACCGTCGGAACTCCAGCGTACCTCAAGTAGCGGCCATCTGTGGCTCCTGTCTCTATGCGGTACCTGGGCCTGGCGCCTACGACCTTCTCAACGGCCTGTGCCACCACCTTCACTATATCGCTGTTAGGGTCGGTGAAGTTAGGCTCGCTGCTTCCTATTACCTTAATTTCAAAGTCCTGGCTGTGCAGGTTAACCTCGAGAGAGTCCAAAACCATCTCAGCTAGGGCGTCGCAGGCGCTGTGGCTCCCGTTATGCTTAACGCCCGGCGGCAGCCTGAGGTCCACCTCTATGTCGCACCTGTCCGGTACCACGTTAACCTTCGTGCCGCACCTCATGACTCCAGGGTTGAATGTAACCCTCTTGAGCACGTACTCGGCCTCCTCGCGCGATATCTTAAGTTGCCTCTTGTTAGCCTCGTCAACTAGAACGTCGACGGAGCTGTTAAGCAACTCCTCAAGCTCCTTGGGCAGCTCCAGCTTGGAGTTGTAGATGCCTATAACCTGTGAGACTATCTCCAGGGCGTCCCCTGCCTTAAGTATAGCGTTGTCGCCAAGTATTGGCATGCTGCCGTGGGCCGACCTGCCCTTCACCACGAGCCTCAGCTGGCAGAGGCCCTTTTCGCCCATCGAAATTGTGTCGACGCCCGAGGGCTCAGCTATTATAGCGGCGTTGCCCTTAACGAGCCCGCTCCTGACCAGGCCGCCCAGCCCTTTCTCGCCTCCAACCTCCTCGTCGGCGCTGGCCACCAGCATCAGGCTCCCGGCCCCCCTGTCCTCTATGAGCTTAGCGACGTCAGAGAACAGGGCAGTTATGACCGCAAGCCCTCCCTTCATGTCCGTGGCCCCCCTGCCGTACACCCTGCCCTCCTTTATCTCTCCTGAGAACGGCTTGGCCTCTGTCCACTTGTCCTCGTCCCCAGCTGGCACCACGTCCATGTGTCCGTTAAGTATGAGCGTAGGCGAGCTGCTGCCAACCTTAACTAATAGGTTAGGCTTCCCCTCCTCTAGCTCCACCGTATCAGGTGTGAAGCCCTGGAGCTGAAGGTAGTCCACCAGGAAGTTAACGAACTCCCTCGTGTTGCCTGGGGGGTTTGAGGTGTCTATCTTTATCATGTCTGAGGCCAGCTTGGCAAGCCTTTGGCCTAAGTTCTCCTCGCTCACGCTTGACCCTAGCGTGTATAGCCGTGAAGGGTTAATTTGCGTTGATTTAAAATATGTGGGAGCACCATAGGAGAAAAGCGGGCAGAAAGAAGCTCATATGAGGCCTAGCTTCGCCGCCACGTCGGAGGCCTTGTACTCCTTAGAGAGCGTCACGTAGGCCTTCTTCTCACCTGTGGGCGTTATCAGGGTGTTAACTGATTCTACCTTTACCCCAAACGAGACCTCGACGGCCCTCTTTATTTCGTGCTTGTTAGCGCTCCTGGCGACTATTAGGACCAGCGTGTTGTTCTCCTCTATTAGCTTCATAGCCTTCTCGCTCATCACTGGCCTTATTATGATCTCCCTGGAGCTCAAGCCTGCTCACCTCTGACCTTGAACCTCTGTGCAAGCGCCTCCAGCGAGTTGCTTGTTATAACAGTGAGCCTGCCAGGCTCGCCGCCAGGCGCAAGTTCCAGGACGCTCACTAGCTGCGGCTCCACCACGTCAACGCCTGGGAACGACCTCACAGCCCTGGCGAACGGTGAGTCTACGTCGTCAACTATGAAGAGCACGCTAACGGGCGTCACGTACCTCCTGCCGCGCATTTTGCCCTTTCCAGCCCTTACCCTGGTGCCCTCGGCGGCCCTCTCTACGTCGCTGTAAACCCCCACCTTCTTCAGGAGCCCCCTGGCGTCTGAGGCCCTCTTCACGGCCTCCAGCACGGCTGAGTCTATAACCACAGGCGTCGCCTTGGCTTCAAACACGTGCCCCCTGTCCCTGACCATCTCAGGCACGGCAGTTGCAGCAAGCGCGCTCATGGTGCCCATGAGCCTCTCTTTTCTGTTAACGTCCTCCCTTATGTTCTCCTTCACCGTCAGGGGGAAGGCCCTCCTTCCTCCCCTAACGAAGGGGGCGAGCCTGGCCCTCGTTGACCCCTTGACCCTCGGCACCCTGGCCAGGCCGTGGTGTATGCCGAGGCTGACCGCGGTGGTCCTCTTACCAGCCATGGGGTCCCTGCTCTTCGGCTGGAGGGACGCGGTGAACTCACTCATGAAGACCCTGTGTATTAGGTCGCGCCTGATTGGCACCCTGAAGACGTCAGGCAGCTGGACCTCACCTGCCTCCTTGCCCTCTACGTCGTATCTGGGCACCGTTATTGGCGGGCTCATGTAGAGCAGGAAGCCTAGGCCTACCTCCTTCATGTCTTCACACCCCCTGCTTGCTCTGGAGGCTCACAAACGTTATCGTGGGCTTGACGACTCCAAGCTTCATATACCACCTGGGCGGCCTGACAGGGTACCTCATCACTATGGGCCTCTTCGCGACGCCGGGTATTGTGCCCTCAAGGACTACTATGGTGCTCCTTGGTATGCCGTAGCGGAGGAAGCCGCCAGCCGGCGTGTACGCAGCCCAGTTGTCAGTTATGTCAAGTATTCTCTTGTTGTACTCAGTCCTCCTGTGGAACCCTAGCTGTCCTGGGTTGGGTATCTCCCACCATGTCCCCTTGCCGTGGCTCCTGGCTCCAACGCCCCTTGCCCCCTTCCTGTGTTTGTGCCACCTGGGCAGAACCTTGACGCCGAACCTCTTCACGTCACCCTGGAAGCCCTTGCCCTTGGTGACAGTTATGACGTCAACCATAAGGCCGGGCTGGAAGACCTCGCCAACGCTCACGGTCTTCCCAAGTATAGAGGAGGCATAGTCGAAGGCCGCCTTAACGTTGCCGCCTGGGGAGGCGACCTTCACCTCAAGCAGGTCGGGGGCCTTCTTGCTCAGGCCGCCAGTAAGCGTGGGCTGCGTCGCCACTAGGACCCTTACCTCCTTAAGGTCGTCGAGCGAGGACTCGAGCTTCTTAAACATTGCCTGGGTGTCGAAGGCGCCAAGGGTGCTTATCCTCCTCTCAAGCCCAAGCTCTAGAGGGGGCCTGATCCAGGCCTCGCCAACGGTGTAAAGGCCAACGTTCTCGTCATAGCTGTAGCCCCTCACAGCAAGCACGTAAACTGGGGGTGCCTCGACGACAGTTATTGGCCTGAAGACCTCCTTGCCGAGCGTTGGAGAGCCCTGCCTGTTGTCAATGATGAATGCGTGCGTCATCCCAACCTTGTAGCCTATGAAGCCCAGCAGCGTCGGCTTCTGCACGCTGACCTCAGGCCAAGTGCTCACGCTAGGCACGAACTCTGAGGAGCGCTTCCTCGGCATGAACCCTAGGCTGCCGCGTCTTGGCGCTGACTTTTTACGATGCCCCACTCCTTAGCACCTCTACACCGACCTCTGTACATGGGGTTAGGTTAAAAAGCTAGCCGCTCAGGACAATGACTTAAGGTTAAGCCTTGCCTAAGGCAGGCTAGTCAGGCTAATAAGCCCTCCGGCACAACAAGCTGTAGGAGCTTGAATTTGGTCAGCAGGAGAGCCTTCGCTGAAGCTATGAAGTTACTGCTAGCAAACGACCTGAAGTTCACAGTCATAGGAGGTGCTGTGATTGCTCTAGCCACGGGGGCTGACGACATGGGCGAGGACGTAGACCTCTTCGCCGAGTCCCCAAACGTGATCAACGAGGAGGACGCCTACAGGTCGATAGCTGATTCAAACTCGTGGGACTACGGCCAGACATGGCTTGGGACGCCGAGGATAACAGTTATAGTTGGCGATGAGGAGGTCCCTGTAGAGTTCTATGATAACCTCTACGACTTCTATGTGCCAGAGGACTTCATATCGAGCGCCAGGAAGGTCGAGGTGGAGGGGGTGAGAGTGAAGGCGATAGGGGTCGAGCAGTACCTCGTCCTGAAGGCCAGGGCCGGCAGGAAGGAGGACGAGGAGGCCCTGAAGAACATAGGGGAGAGCGTGAAGAGGGGCAGACTTAAGGTTGAAGCCTCCAAGGTCCTCCAGCTGGCCAGCGAGTTTGACGAGGGCCAAGTTATAGTGAGAAGGCTGCGGGAGTACAAAATAATATAGACCCTGAGATGGTGTTTAGGTTTCATAGGGCTCGATATCATTTATTGGGCCCTCCGCCTTGGCCTCACGGCCCTCAGGGCCCCTTTCATGGGGCCCATTTCACGGGGCTCCGCCCCCTCAGGGCAACCCAGACCCACGGCTCCCCCTTCGTCTCATCAGGGTCACAGCTGTGACTCCTGGAAAAGCTTAGAGTTAATATGCACCCAGCGCCTCTGCACGCGGCGAGACCGAATGAGAAGGCTAGCCAAGATAATGATCACCATGGGTCCCTCAACATCTGACTACGCGGTAGTGAAGAAGATGATGGCAGCTGGAGCTGACGGCTTCAGGATAAACATGAGCCACGGCGATGAGAAGCAGTGGTCGTCCTTCATAGAGCTGGTCGACAAGGCCTCACAGGAGCTGGGGGTCTCAGCAACAAAGGTAGCCGACCTTGAGGGCCCAAGGGTGAGGCTTGGGGAGTTCCAGGGCATTGACGTGACTCCAGGGCAACAGCTTAGGTTCAAGTTCGCGGGCTCCCAGGGCGACGGCATACCTGTGGACAACAGGGCGTTCTTCACGTCAGTGGAGAGGGGCGACAGGGTCCTTGTAGATGATGGCAAGGTCGTGCTATCCGTGGAGGACGTCGAGAGGGACGCAGCGACCCTAAGAGTAATTAGCGGCCAGAGGCTTGAACCAAGGAAGGGCGTCGTTATATCAGGCAAGGAGTATGACCTGCCGCCTGTCACTGAGAAGGACCTTAATGACATAAAGTTCATAGCGGCCAACAGCTTTGACTACGTAATGGCTAGCTTTGTCAGGAGCGCAAGGCACGTTGAGGTCATAAGGAGGGCCCTCGAGGACGCGGGGGCCAAGAACGTCAGGCTGCTGGCTAAGATAGAGACGCCGAGCGGCGTCAACAACATAGACTCCATACTTGACGTTGTTGATGGCATCATAGTTGCCAGGGGCGACCTGGGCATGCACTTCCCCCTCGAGGACATACCTGTGATACAGAGGAGAATAATAGAGGCCGCCAGGAGAAAGCTGAAGCCCGTAATACTCGCCACTGAGATCTTCATGAGCATGATAGAGAGGCCCCTGCCCACCAGGGGCGAGATATCTGACGTCTACGCCGGCATAGAGGAGGGCGTTGATGGCTTCCTCGTGACCTCTGAGACCTCTATAGGCAGATACCCAGTCGATGTCGTCTCGTGGCTGAGCAGAGTTATCGAGGAGGCTAACAAGAACGTCAGGCCCAGGAGGGTTGACCAGCCCCTCTTAAGTCTTGAGACCAAGGTGTCAAAGGGGGTTGTTGAGATGGCCCAGAACGTGGGCGCCTCAGTTGTAGTCTATGCGCATGACTTTGACGTGGCTAGGCTGATATCCGCCTTCAGGCCTAGCACGCAGATCTACGTGGGTGTCCCGACGCCGCAGCTGGCGAGGCAGCTCTCCCTGATCTGGGGGGTCAGCCCCGTCATAGTAGGCGCTGTTGAGAGCGAGGATCAGGGGCTGGAGCTGACGGAGAAGGAGCTAAAGTCCAGCGGCGTCGTGGGTCCGGGAAGCCTTCTAGTGGAGCTGTCCTGGACGCCAGACAGGTCAACAGCCGTAGTTAAGGTAAAGCAGCTGCTCTAAATCGCAGGCCTTCAGGCCTTCTTCGTGAGCATGAAGACGCCGTCCTTTACCGTGAGGACGCCCTTGGAGGTGAGCCTCTCAAGGGCAAGCCTCCAGTAGCTGCCGAAGTCCTCCGGGCGAACGCCATACCACTCCACGAAGAGCTCCTTTAGCCTCCCCTCCGTGAGCCCGCCCCTCGCCCTCTCGTCCTCCCTGAACACCCTCTCTATGAACTGCGTCAGGTCCTCGAGCCTCGTCCAGGGGTACTGGAACCAGGCCCAGTCCTTAACCTCAAGGTGGTAGTAGTCAGGCTTGAACTTGGCCACAGGACTTATCCACTGCAGGGCCGCAGTCCTGGCCTCCTCAGGCCTCCACTCCCTCGTTATGAAGTCCTTCGCCAGGGCCAGGGTGTCCCCGGTGTCAACTATATCGTCAACCACGAGCACCTTGAGGCCCTTGGCATCGAGCGCATAGGCGTTTCTTATTATCGCCTTCTGGGAGGCCCTAGCAGCCTCCGTCCAGTGCTGGCTCTGAAGGCTGACCAGGTCGCTCACCCCCAGGTAGTCACAGAGCAGCCTGGCAGGCACATAGCCTCCCCTGGCGACCGCAACTATTACGTCAGGCATCCACCCAGACTCCTCAATCTTCCTTGCGAGCTCCATGCTCCACTCGACCACGTCGTCCCAGGAGACGAGCTTCGTGACTACTTTGGGCACAGTTATCCCCACTGCCCCCAAGTCTCAACATTTAAAAATATATCGCGGGAAAAGCGCGATCGCCTAGGGAAACTCTATGGGAAGGGTAGTAGCTGTAGACATAGGCGCCACTAACCTGAGGGTCGCCGTCTTTGAGAACGACAAGCTGATATCACACAGCAGGACCCAGACCCCAAGGGCAGGTCCCCAGGACCTCATAAATGCCATAGCTCACCTCATAAGGGGGCTGGCGGGCGGCGAGGACTTTGACTCAATAGGGGTTGCCTCGATAGGTCCCCTTGACCTTAAGAGCGGCGTGGTGCTCTGGGCTCCCAACCTCGGCTATGGCAACGTAAGCCTCAGGGACTCCCTGGGCAGGGAGTTCAGGAGGCCCGTCTACCTCACAAACGACGCCCTCGCTGGGGCCTGGGCTGAAAAAGTGCTCGGCTCAGGGAAAGACGTTGACGACCTGGCCTACGTCACCATGAGCACAGGCCTCGGCGTGGGAGCGGTCGTTGACGGCAATCTCGTTGTTGGCAGAAGGGGGAACGCCCACGAGCTTGGTCATGCCGTTGTAAACTTCGAGTCTAGCCTAAGGTGCGGCTGCGGGGGCCTCGGGCACTGGGAGGCCTACGTAGGGGGCAGGAACATACCGAGGACTGCCCAGCACGTGGCGTCCCTCTGGAAGGGAGACCGCACCAGGGCCTATGAGCTAGCAGCCCAGGGATCGCTGAGCCCTGAGCTCCTCTACTCCATGGCCAGGCAGGGCGACGAATTCGCAAAGTACGTGGTCAGCTACATCAACAGGGTCCACGCGGCTGGCATGTCAACGCTCGTGACAGCGTACGACCCGGAGGTCATATTCGTGGGCGGCAGCATTTTCCTCTACAATGAGGACCTAATAAAGCCTGAGCTCGTAGAGTACATGAAGGAGTACGTAGGGGTCTTTGGCGTGCCGAGGATAGAGAGGTGCACCTTTGGTGACGACCAGGTGCTATATGGGGCCGCGGCCACGGCCATAAATCCTCCCCGCGCTATAGCTAAGTATGCTTATAGGCCGTGAGCAGCAATGGTTAAAATTAAGCCCTGTTTAGCTGGATAGGGTATCCAGGCTTGGACAATGATCTTAAGAAAGCCTCAGTCCCAGCCTACATGGTATTTGCCCAGTCACTCAGCTCCATAGCTCCCCTGAGCTCGACCGCCGCCCTCCTGACGATTGTCATGTCACAGTCCCTGGCCTCCGCCCCCCTGGCGACCATAATAGGGGTAGTCATATACGGCCTCTGGGTCGCCATAGGGTACAGCTACTCAAAGGCCGTCGCCTCCTACGGCGGCACCTATGAGTTTGCGAGGAGGTCAGCGGGGGAGGGGGTGGCCAGGGCCGTTGGGTGGAGCTACTGGCTAAGCTACATGATCTACCTCTCGGCCATATCATCATACCTGGCTGGCGCCGTACTTCCAATGCTGATCCCAGCCCCGCGCTGGGCCATCGCCCTGATAGCCCTTGGGGTGCCCGCGGTCGTGACAGGTCTTGTAATAACCGGGACCACCGCTCCTCTTACTGTGACCATGTTCACATCAGTCGCTGAGGTGGCCATGATAACCTACGTGGGCGTTGATGTTCTCTCGAGGGTTGGCCTTAGGCCCCTGACGCTCAGCGTCAGCACCTCTGAGCTCCTGGCAGGCTCTGTTGCAGCGGCCTTTACTATGGCAGGCGGAGGCGCCTCCTTCTTCATGGGGTATGAGGCGAGGAACGGCGCCAGGGACGTGAGCAAGTCGTTCCTTGCAGCGTTCCTGGTCGGCGCATCAGTCATAGCCTTTGCGTCATACTATGAGGTTGCGGCTGTGGGCCTTACTAATAGCGGGGTCTCATCACTACTTGAGATCACCCGGTTCCCCGGCCTCTGGGTTGCTGAGAGGTTCGCGGGCAAGTGGGCTACGTATCTTTACCTGGCGCTCACGCTTAGCAGCCTCGTGGGCACGCTGACCGCGGCCTCCATGGCGGTGCAGAGGCTCACCCACGCACTGACTGGTGTGAGGCTCAGAGGGTCAGCTTTGATCAGCCTTGCAGCGGTGCTTGCTGTGAACTCGCTGGGCATCGTGATGGGCCCTCTCAACGTTTACTTCTACTCAGTGCTCGTCTCACTGGCGGCACTCTTCATCTCACACTCTATAATATCCTCTCTCTACGTGTCGTTCTCAAGGAGGCAGCTGGGCAGCGTCGGCCCTGGAAGGGTGGCGCTGGCCGCTGGGGGCGTAGTGGTTATGATGATGGGCCTCTACTTTGAGGTCCTCTCGCTTGGGGCGCAGGCGGCCGCCGTGGGCCTGGCACCGACGCTGTTAGCCCTTATAGCTGGGGGCGCGAGCGGCCGCGTCGCTAGGGCTTTACATAGGCGTAGCCCTCCCGCTCAAGCTCCACTATCTTCTTAACACCAGAGTCCACGACCTCTACTCCGTCTACCAGGTCCTCCCTCCTTATGCCCAGGGTCCTCAGGGATATGGAGCAGACGTAAAACTTCACGCCCATGCTCATAAGCTCGTTTATCTGCTCCCTGGTGAAGTCGTCCAGAGAGCCCTTCATAATTGCCAAGGGCCCCCTGACGTTAAAGACAAACGCCACCTCGGCGTTCCTCTCGCCCACGCTGTCAAGCAGGTTGTAGGCGTTCCTCAGGGCTACCATGAGCTTGTCCCTTGAGTCCTCGTCAACGTGCATCACAGCCCTGTACGCCCCTCCCACTTTCTAACACCAGGCTAGGCCTGGTCCATGAGACTTTAAAGCTCTGGGCGCCCTGGGCCTCATAAAGCGTTTAACTTTATTGATTACCTGGCCCAGCTAGGAAGGGCCTTGGACAACGCGTGCTCAACCTGCGCCTACTGGAGACCTCACGTGGTTTACCCATTTGTTGGCCTCTGCACCGCCTGGGGAAAAATAACAATGGATGACGATAGCTGTGAGAAGCACGCAGAGTTAAAGCTTGACCCCAAGTCATTCTACTGGGTCCCTGAGCTCCGCACGAGGGTCACTGGCGAAGAGGCCCAGCTCCTTGTTAAAAATGGCGTAAAGGTCTACGTCGCTGCCTACGTAGACCCTGACGTGAGGGAGGAGATATACGGCGCCTTCTAACGGTTAAGCCGTTTTTATGCTTAACCTATGTTTGCTTAATAAGTTCTGGTGCCGCCACACCAGCCTGGGCGTCAGGTGACATGGAGAGTAGCAATACCGTAGACTTAGATGTCATTATAGGCGGCCCACAGGGCGGCGGCATTGAGTCGTCGGGCCAGATGATGCTCAGGGTCTTTATGATTAAGGGCTATGACGTCTTTGGCATAAGGGAGTACCACAGCGACATAATGGGAGCGCACAGTTACTACAACGTAAGGGTGAAGGCGATAAAGCCCAGGAGCGTCAGGCTCCCGGTTGACGCTCTGCTGGCTCTCGACGCTGAGGCAATTTTCACGCACTACAATGAACTCAAGGAGGGCAGCTTCCTGATATACGACGTGGATTCCACTCAGACAAGGATAGAAAAGATAGCGCCGATGGAGCCCGAGGTCAAGGAGAGGGTCATAGAGGACCTCAAGTCAAAGGGCGTAGAGCCCGTGGCATCCGAGCTCGTAAAGTACCTCTCTAAGAGCGGCGTGAAAACTATAGGGCTTCCCCTGAAGGACCTCCTTAAGGCCACGGCAGACAGGCTTAAGACGACGGTCGTGAGCGTTTCAAAAAGCGTTAATACAATGACCATAACTGCCCTGGCGACGGTGCTCGGTATAGACATCAAGGCCGTCGAGAGGTCCATAGAGCTGTACTTCGCTGGCAGGAAGAGCATTGTAGATTCTAACGTTGAGGCCGCTAGGGTCACCTTTGATTACGTTAAGAACAACTTTGGCCTTGGCAAGGAGATACCGGACGGCCCTCACAGGGGCAAGGTCAGAATGATAGCTACAGGTAACGACATAGTTGCTATGGCTAAGATCGTGGGCGGCGTCAGCCTTGAGACGTACTACCCCATAACGCCAAGCCAGGACGAGGCCTTCTATATGGAGTCTCACAGGGTCTTCGACCTAGACGAGGAGGCCAGCAAGGCCCTTGGAAACAACAAGATGAGCGCGCTGACGTTGCAGGCAGAGGACGAGCTAGCCGCCCTCAACATGGCAATAGGCGGCGCCATAGCGGGCGCCAGGGTTGCGACCACGACTAGCGGCCCAGGCCTCTCGCTTATGAATGAGGCCATAAGCTTTGCCGTCATCACCGAGACCCCTGTGGTTATAAGCGACTGGATGAGGACCGGACCATCAACCGGGATAGCGACTAGGCAGGGCCAGCAGGACCTGCTCCACGCGATATTTGCAGGCCACGGCGAGGCGCTGCCGAAGATAGTCATAGCAAGCGGCGATCATATTGAAGCCTACTATGACACTATCAAAGCCCTCAACTGGGCGGAGGAGTTCCAGGTGCCAGTCATACACCTGCTTGACAAGTACATGGCTGCCAGCATGATGAGTTTTGACAGGGAGGACGTGGACCCATACAAGGTGCCCCTTACCAGGGGGCTCTACGTGACCTCGCCTGGGCAGAACTACAAGAGGTATGAGATAACCGACACTGGTGTAAGCCCGAGGGCGCCGCTCGGCACCACAAGGTTCCTTGTGAGTAGCCTCGAGCACAATGAGTACGGCGTTGTGACCGAGGACCCAGTCACTAGGGAGAGGATGATGCTGAAGAGAATAAAGAAGATGGAAACCATAGAGAAGGGCATCCCGGACTCTGAGAAGGCGGTGCTTCACGGTGACCCGGACGCGAAGATAACTATAGTCTCCTGGGGCTCCACCAAGGGGCCCATTCTCGACGCCATGGAGAGGCTCAAGACTGACGGGCTGCGCGTCAGGTTCCTGCAGATAAAGACGTTCCTGCCGTTCCCCAAGGACGTGGTAAAGGGCATCATAAGCTCCTCAGACGACGTGATAGCAGTTGAGAACAACGCCTTCGGCCAGATGGTGATGGCCATAAGAATGTTCACGGGCCTTGACATAAAGAAGAGAGTGGCCAAGCTCAACAGCAGGAGCCTCATGGAGCAGGAGGTTTACAATGGAGTTAAGAAGGCGCTTGGAATGAAGGAGGGCCTGGTGGTGGTGAGCGATGGCTCGTAACTGGATGGACTACAAGACTGACGCCTGGGTCCAGTGGTGCCCCGCCTGCGGCAACTTCGGCATACTTACAGCAATGCAGAGGGCGCTGGCGGAGCTTGACCTGCCGAACGAGAAGGTCACCATAGTCTCAGGCATAGGCTGCTCCAGTAGGATGCCATACTACGTAAAGACCGCCAACGTGCACACACTTCACGGCAGGCCAATACCAGTGGCCCAGGGGATAAAGCTGGCTAACCCAGACCAGGTGGTCATAGTCGCCTCTGGCGACGGCGACCTGCTGGGCATAGGGGCCGGCCACTTCGTCGCGGTGGGCAGAAGGAACATAGACATAAAGGTGCTGCTGCACGACAACGCAGTCTACGGCCTCACCAAGGGCCAGGCCTCGCCGACGCTGCCGCTTTATGCTAAGACCAAGAGCCTTGGCCAGCCAAACGTGCAGGGCGCTGTCAACCCGCTCATGCTGGCATTCGCGAGCGGTTACACCTTCATAGCCAGGGCCTATGCTTATCACATAGACCAGCTGAAGGATATGATAAAGGCTGCCATAAGGCACAAGGGCACCTCCCTGATAGACATACTTCAGCCGTGCCCGACCTACAACGACATAATGACAAAGGAGTGGTATGAGAAGAGGATCTACTACCTAGACAAGGAAGACCCAAGCTGGGACCCGAACGTTGAGAAGCCAGAGGACATGAAGAAGCTGCCAAAGATAATTGAGAAGATGCTTGAGTGGGACTCCAGGATACCTCTGGGCATATTCTACAGAAACACCATGATCGAACCATTCGATGTTAGGATAGAGAAGATAATGCCAGGCTACCTGCAGATGCCACCAGCCAAGAGGCCAGTCGAGGTTAACAAGAGGGCCCTTACAAACCCGTTTGACGCCTTCAAGGACAGGCTGGTTCCAACGTGACAGCTCATCTTCACACGTTCATCTTAATTGTTTTACGTCATTTGTTACCAGGCATAAAGAGCCCTCTAATCTCATCCGCTGGGCCTGCCGCCAGTGGCCTCGTGAGCGGCTGCTGAGCCCAGCTTCACGGAGGCTCGTCTGAGGAGGCCTTGGCGGCTTTTCTTTATATAAAAAGGATCTTCCACCCTAGGGCTTTTAGATAATGCCATAAAATCGCACGAACTGCTAGCGCAGCCAAGCATTAACTTTTAAGGAAATATGAAAAGCTATTTAGAGCGCTGAACACCTTCGTAAGGCGAGAGGCTTGTTGAGGAACCCGAAGGTCAAGGGCTCTAGGGCTGAAAACGAGCTGGCGGACACGCTGTGGGAGAGGGGGTTCGCCGTAGTCAGGGGACCCTCTAGCGGGGGAGGCTCAAGGAGGCGCTTCCAGCCAGACCTCGTGGCAATAAAGGACGGCAGGGTTGTCGTGATTGAGGTCAAGTCAAGGTCCGACGAGGGCCCCCTTTACATAAGCGCTGAGCAGGTCATGGGTCTATCGGAGTTCGCCAAGAGATCTGGCGGCATAGCGCTGCTGGCCTTCAGGCTAAGGGGCGGCGAGTGGAGGTTCCACAGCATAGACGAGCTCGTTCCCACAGGGGCCAGCTTCAGGCTCGACGACCCCGCCTCAGGCATGAAGCTCAGGGACGTTGAGGAGCTCCTGGAGAGGAGGCACAGGGACATAACTTCGTATTTTAAAAAAGAACCTTAATTCGACAAGGCTTGACCTGTTAGATACAACTGACCTCTAACTCTCTTAACTGGGTTCCTGTCACCGTAAGAGCTGGCGGAGGTAAGCGGTTTTGTCTAAGCAGGTTGAGTGTCAGTATGATGAAGGACCCCTGGGAAGGAGGATCGTAGTTCCTAAGGGCCTGGACAACGTCATAGTTGACACCACAAATATAAGCGGCGTTGACCCCACTGGCAAGGCTACCATATACCGCGGCTACACAATCGATGACATAGGCGCCAACGCGGACTTCTACGAGGCGGCCTTCCTGATACACTATGGCCACCTGCCTAACAAGAAAGAGTACGACGAGTATAGGAAGAAGCTCGACAGCTACAGGGCCGAGATACCTGAGAAGCTTATAGATGCACTCAAGGTGGTTCCGAGCACCCACCCAATGTACTACGCCCAGTACGCCTACAACCTCCTGGGCCAGTTCTACGCTCCCGAGTGGCCCCAGAAGGCCTCCTTCGAGTTCCTTGAGGAACACGCCATGAGGCTCATAGCCCTGACGCCGTTCATATTCGCTGCCGCCTGGCACCTGCCAAGGGATGGGGAGCTCTACAGGCCCGATCCAAGCCTGCCACACGCCAAGGACGCCCTGAGGATGATACTTGGAAGGATGCCAAGCGACCTTGAGGCCAGGGCCTTTGAGGCCACGCTGGTCCTCTACATGGACCACGGCTTCAACGCAAGCACCTTCACAGTAAGGGTTGCCGCGAGCACGCTCACCGATATTTACAGCGCAGTGGCCGCTGGCGTGGCGTCGCTCAAGGGACCCCTGCACGGCGGTGCCAATGAGCAGGCCATGAAGATGCTCCTCGAGGCCCAGGCACAGGCGCAGGCCAAGGGCATACCGCTTGAGGACTACATAGAGCAGTACATCAAGGACAGGCTAGCAAGGAAGGAGCTGATAATGGGCTTTGGCCACAGGGTCTACAAGATTCACGACCCGAGGACCGATGTAGCTAAGAAGTTCGTGGCCCAGCTGCCTAACGGTGACATGTGGGTCAAGGTCCTCGCCAAGTCAGAGGAGGTCATGAAGAGGGAGAAGAACCTGCCGGCCAACATAGACCTCTACACAGGAGTCCTCTACTACCAGCTTGGCATACCAATACCGATGTACACGCCAATATTCGCCATGGGCAGGATAGTTGGCTGGACCGCGCACTACATAGAGCAGTTCATGAACAACAAACTAATAAGGCCTGACGAGAAGTACGTTGGGCCCACGGACCTCAAGTACGCACCCATTGGTGAGAGGAAGTAATTTTCTTTCTCCTAAAATGTTTTTATTAAATTTTTTATTAATAGTTTTCTAGTATCTTCAGGCTGACGAACATACCTGCGCTGACGAACACCACCGTTATGCCCAACAGTATTACCCAGTCCTCAACTATGTTAAAGCTATGTAGACCCAGCAGGTTGTACCTGACTATGTCGACAGTGTACGTTATTGGGTTAAACCTGGCTATGTCCTGTAGCCACCACGGCATCTGCCTTAGCGGGAAGAGGGCTGGCGAGGCGAACATCAGGGGCAGGTTTACCAGGTTGACTATGGAGAACATGACTTCTTGGTTGTCAACTGAGAAGCCTATGGCCTCAAACACGCTTATGAAGGACATGCTGAGCAGGGCTATCGCTACTCCGGCCTCTACAAAGTTAAGGACGTTGAAGTCGAGGCTGAAGCCGAGGGCTATTGCTATCACTAGGAGCACTGTCTCGTAGAAGAAAGACCTTATGAGCGTGGCTATCATCTTAGCGAAGAATATGCTTGACCTAGGGGCTGGGGTCATCCTGAGCCTGTTCATGCTGCCCAGCCTCTTCTCAAACACTATGTTCACGCCCCCGAAGACTGACTGGAAGAAGGCGAAGACCACGAACATGCCTGTGGCCAGGTAGGAGAAGTAGTCGGTGGTCCCGAACAGCTTGAGTAGCGTCTGGTCGATGTACTGCTTAACTATAATCGGATTGGCTGCCTGCAGGCCGGCAGCCGAGAACATGTTGACAAAGTTCAGGCTTTTTCCAAACAGGGCGAGCCATGCCACGGGGGTTATAAGGGATATAAAGAACGTCCCCCTCCTGCCCACCCACTTCTTGAGCTCCCTCTCGACGAGCACGCCCGTCTCCCTTATCATGATCTCACCGCCCTCATGAGCCTCCTGAACTTGAAGGCGTCGAACGACTCCTCCTCCCTGAGCCCGTGGCCCGTCAACTCCAGGAACACCTCCTCCAGGTTAGGCCTCACGACCCTCAGTTCAGTGACGTCAAAGTTGGAGAGCAGCTTTATGAGCTGGGGCATGGCATCCGCGGAGGACTCCACCTTAATGACAACATACCCATTCATCTCCTTCACGTCGTTGAAGTCCTTCGAGAGCGCCTCGATGGCCTTTGTTGTCTCGGCATCACTCTTGAGCTTAACGTAGATCCTGTCGCCCTTAACCTTAGCCTTCAGGTCCTCCGGCGTCCCCTCAGCCACTATGTGGCCGTGATCTATTATGGCCACCCTGTCAGAGAGCTCCTCAGCCTCCTCCATGTAGTGCGTCGTCAGTATAACCGTGACCCCCTCCTTCTTGAGCTCCCTTACAAGGTCCCATATGTGCCTCCTGCTCTGCACGTCGAGCCCTACTGTGGGCTCGTCCAGGAAGACAACCTTTGGGTTGTGCACTATGCTCATGGCTATCTCAAGCCTCCTCCTCATGCCGCCGCTGTAGTACATCACCCTCCTCTTGGCGGCGTCCTCAAGCTCCATGAACTTTATGGCCTCCCAGGCCCTCTCCTCCGCCTCCTTGCCACTGTAACCATGGAGCCTTGCCATCAGGAGCACGTTGTCAAGGCCTGTGAGCTCGTCGTCTGCTGTGAGGTCCTGCGGCACGACACCTATGACCTTCCTCACCTTGGTCCTCTCCCTCACTACGCTGTAGCCCTCGACTAGGGCGTCCCCCTCTGTGGGCATCCTGAGTGTCGCAAGCATTGATATAGTCGTTGTCTTGCCGGCCCCGTTGGGGCCGAGCAGGGAGTAGATCTCGCCCCTCATCACCTTGAAGTTTATGTGGTCCACGGCGAGCAGGCTACCATACCTCTTCGTCAGGTTCCTGACGTCTATGCTTATGTCTGGCGTGGGCATCACCTACAGGGGCTGATATATCTAACAGCTTTATATATTTTCGTTCTATATTACTTACGATAATGACCTTGCAGTAAACAGCTCGTTACGAAGGCTTCTGAGACCGTTAAGTTGCAACGTAAAGGAAGGGGATGGTCACAGCGTTCGCGATGGCCAGCGACGCCGCCTCCAGCAGCAGGCCGTCAGGGAGGGCCAGGCCTGCCAAGGGGAACGTCCAGAGGCTGGCAGCCATGTTGACCATGTTTATTACTGCCAGCGACGTGGCGCTGCGGCCCCTCCCGTAAGTGTCGACCGTGTAGGCGTAGTAAGCGCTGAAGGCGACGTCGACCAGGAGGCCGTTTATAAACGAGGCTGCTAGGAAGAGCTCGTAGGACCTGGTGTATATCAGAAGGTAGCTCAGCGATGATATGAGGAGCAGGAGGGCCACGGCGCGCCTGCTGAAGGACCACGACCTGGGAAGCCATGCGAGCGAGAAGCCTCCTACGGCAGCGCCCGCAAACATCAGGAGCGTGAGGGAGCCAGAGGAGTACGGCGAGGCCCCAAAGTAGAGCTTCGCTATGGACGGGAGGAAGAAGCCGAAGGCGTAGGACGCCCCGAAGCTGCCGGCGCCCGCCACGCCTATCAGCAGGAGCCCCCTCCACGATATGGTCCCATCTGCTACAGGCGCGGGGCGGCCGTTGAACTTTATGAAGGCAGCAGAAAGCGCCACCATCACTATTCCCAGGAGGCCCGCCAGGAGGGTTCCGAGCCTCCAGCCGAGGACCCCATCTACAAGCCCCCAGGCGAGCGCCATGAGGCCGCCTATGTTAAAGGCCGAGTTGAAGAGGCCCATGAGCGCCGCTGAGGAGGCCCCGCTGACGCTCACCAGGACGAAGCCGGCTGGGGCGAAGAAGAGGCCCGTGCCCAGGCCAGCTAAGAGCCTGAGGCCCACCGCTTCCCAGACGCCGTTAGCGAAGTACATGAGCATGTCGGAGAGCGAGAGCACCAGGAGACCCAGAATAAACGTGTTCCTGGCCCCTATCCTGGCCGAGAGTGCCACGCTGACCAGCTGGGTTGATGCTGCCCCAGCTATGAAGGCCAGGGGCAAAATGCCAGAGACCCACGCGGGGGCCCTGTACTCCGTAAGTATCTGCAACATGGCTGGCGCCAGCACGTACCACTGCATCGAGTAGATGACCCTCGTCACCAGGAGCGTTGCCTCCTGCCTCAAGGCCTGCCCGCTCGCAGGTTCAAGAGGTCTGAATATCAACTTTTAAAATAATAGCATTGCTTTCACATAATACTAGTATTGACGCTAAGTGTTTTTATCTGCAAACTTGAGAAAATACTATGGCGCAGGCCTTATGAAATACACGAGGCTTGCTGGCTACTCGGTCTTCGTTGGAGCGGCCCAGTTCCTCATACTCATGATAGTGGCTGAGGCAATATACCCCGGCTACAGTGTCTCCCAGAACTACATAAGCGACCTGGGCAACCCAAGGCTGGCGCCCTCAACGCCTCACGCGACCATATTCAACACATCTATAATACTGCTTGGGCTCCTCCTAATAATCGGCGGCTCCATCCTTGCGTACAAGGAGAGGGGAGTTACCGGTAGGCTTCTAGGCGTCCTGGTGGCCATCTCAGGCTTGGGGGCCGCCGGCGTCGGCTTCTTCCCTGAGGGCTCCCCCTATGACCTGCACGTCATTTCATCCCTCATAGTGTTCCTCTTCGCCTCCCTGGCCTCTTACCCGGCGTCCCTCTACAGGGGCCACAGGAGCCCGCTGTGGGGGGCCCTGGGCACTATAGGCCTAGTGGCGCTGGCCCTATACATAGCCAAAGACTACATGAGCCTCGGCTGGGGCGGCATGGAGAGGATGATAGTCTACCCCAACCTTATGTGGGCCCTCGGGTTCTCAGGGTCTCTCATGACGAACTGACGTTAGAAGCCCACCATATTAAGCCCGCCTCTCGCAGAGGCTGCACATGAATGGGAGTAAAAGATTGAGAAGTAAAAGGGCACCGTTTTTCACGGTAGGCATGGATGACGTTAAAGGAGTCCTTTTACTTCAGAGCTTCGACAGAATCATAGGCGTCGCCAAGAATGAGGAGCTCCTAATGGAGATGAAGAGGCTCTCGGCCGAGGGATCCAAAGGCCCTCCAGTGCCACGTGGAGCAGGGCCACATGAGGGCATGACTCAGCTGCATAGGCAGGGACAGCCCGGCCTCCCTGCTGGAGGGCGTTAAGGGCGCCGTGAGCCTGCTTGACGAGGCCGTGACTGCCTGGGACCCTGGGCTACCCAACATGCGGCCTCGAGTTCAGGTGCATCTACCCGCGGGGCAGGGCGCTAAGCCCTAGACGGTACCCAGGGCCAAGAGGGCACCAGCGCTGTATAACCTATAGGCCTTCCTCCATTTAGAAACATTTTTAGCCTAGGAGGGCACGTATAATGTTAGTGAGAGCTTGCCCTCAGCGTCACTTGACGAGGCCACAAGAGCTTCGCTAGAGCTAGCTCGTCTGGCAATGATAGACTCAAGGCTGGCCTCAAGGGAGGGGCTGAGCGACGCAGCCAGGGCCCTTCAGGCGCTCTCTGAAAACGCCATGGTTATAGCTAAGTACCTGACGAGCGGCAGCATAAGCGCCGTGATCTCAAGGCTGGAGAGCAGTGACATGAGGGAGCTGCTGGCCTACGCCTCGCCAAGGACAGCCGAGGCCTATGAGAGTCTAAGGTACTACCTCACTTACCTCCAGGGGCTGCGCAGCAGCTCGCGTTAAAGCCCCCCTCTAAAATCCTTTCCCACTGTACTGCGACACACAAAACTTTTAGCCCAGGTACCAGGTATCTGGTGCGCGCTTGCCAGAGGGCACGGACATAATAAGGGCTCAGTATTACAATGACCCATTCCAGGCTGTTGTTCCACCCGTGTACCTGAGCGCTGCCTTCGGCTACGTAAGCGACGAGCTGGCAGTTAAGGACGACAGGGGGCGCGTTGTCAGGTACTCAAGGGAGGTTAACCCAACCCTCAGGCCCCTGGAGAGGGCTGTGGCCTCGCTCGAGGGCGCCGATGACGCCTTAGCCTTCAACTCCGGCATGAGCGCCATATCAACGGCTGTCCTGGCCCTTGCCAAGGGTGGCCTGAAGGTACTGATAACCATGGAGCTCTACAGTTTGACAAAAGCGAGAGGCAAGCCTCGCCCCTGGAAGGGGTGGGGTAAGGCATAAAATTCCTGAGCACTTAAAGTTGCGTGAAACATAGTGTCCCCGCAAGGGGATGCCCCAATAGGGGCCCACATATCCCCGAGTCCCTGGGACCCAGAGGATGGGGGCAACTCCCAGCGAGGGGTAGGGGTAAAGGGCCGAAGGCCCGGCCCGCGGCCTGCCGCTGGATGAGCGGAGCGGGGTGGGCGCGTACCGCGCCCACTAGCCATGAGGTGATGAAGGTGAAAGCGATAAGCCGCAAACCAGTAAGCCGCCCTAAGGGAGCCCTTGCTCTTTAGGGCTGGGAGGAGGTCAGGAGGGTCTACCCGTCCACGGAGAGCCTCGTGGAGGCCCTCACGAGCTCTAAGTACGACCTGGCCTTCATGGAAGTCATGTCAAACCCAACCCTGAAGGTGATAGACGTCCGTGAGGTCACCCGCGCCGCCGCGGAGGCCGGCACGCAGCTTATAGTTGATAACACCTTCACTACGCCGCTGCTCGTGAAGCCCATTAAGGCTGGGGCCTCCGCCGTCGTGCACAGCAGCACGAAGTATCTAGCCGGTCACAATGACGTAACTGGCGGGGTCGTGGCGACCAGTAAGAGCCTGAGCGGGAGGCTGTTGGAGTGGAGGAGCAAGCTGGGCACGGTCCAGCAGCCCCTAGAGGCATACCTAGCCTACCGCGGCCTCAAGACACTGCCCCTCAGGCTTGAGAAGGAGAGCAGAACTGCCACGGCCCTAGCTGAGTTCCTGCACGACAACAGCAATGTTGTGCAGGTCCACTACCCTGGACTAAGCGACGACCCCTACCACCTCCTAGCGTCAAGGCTGTTCGAGAGGCCGCTCTACGGCGGCGTGCTCTCATTTAAGGTGAGGGGAGGAAGGTATGACACTATCAGGTTTGTCAGGGGCCTAAGGCTGGCCAGGGTGGCCCCAAGCCTCGGCGGCACAGAGACGCTCGTCACGCTGCCGGCCCTGACGGCGTCAAGCCACATGCAGCCCGAGGAGAGGAGGACGCTTGGAATAGACGACTCCCTGATACGCATCTCCGTAGGCCTTGAGGACCCTGAGGACCTAGTGGAGGACTTTGCAAGGGCCCTCAGCTGCTCAGCTAGGAGCCGCCGCCGGGACTTGAACCCGGGACCTCTGCCTTACCAGGGCAGCGCTCTACCGGCTGAGCTACGGCGGCGCGGGCCCGTTCAGGGGGCCCAGACTTTCCCTTGCTAAAGCTAGTTTTAACCCTTATGCCCGGTTGACGAGGTAGCAGCGCCGCTGACTCTTGTGCACGCGTCGTAGGGACCGGTACAAAGCCTTATAAATGCACACCTAACATTAAGAACTCTAGGCGAGTGTGCACATGAGTGCTATTAGCTGGGTCAACTGGCTGCTCAACCCACCAGCCGGGCTGTCGCTAGGCATGATAATACTGATCTCCTACGTGCTCGGCCTCCTGCACGGGGCCACCCCGGACGAGCACACGTGGCCAATAACCTTCAGCTATGCAGTGGGCAGCTACAGCACAAGGAGGGGCATGAAGGCCGGCTTCCTGTTCTCACTAGGCTTCACGCTTCAGAGGGCCCTGCTAACCACTCTGGGGTTCCTTGGATTGGCCTACTTCTATCAGAAGTACAACCTGGATGGTCCAGTTTACATAGTTGTCGGCATAGTGATGGCCATAGCTGGCTCCTACGTGCTCAAGGGAAAGTACGTTCACCTTGAGTTCGACAGGCTGCTGGGCAGCAGGACGCACTCGAAGGAGGCGGAGAGGAGGAGCATCTATGACCAGCTGAAGGACGTGCCCCTCAGGATGACAATAGTGCACGGCCTCATCGCTGGCTTCGGGTTCGGGGCCTACGCCACGATCATAACCTTCATACTAGCGCCCAGGGTTGGCTCAATACTTTACGCCCCCCTGCCAGGCGTCATGTTTGGCCTTGGAACTATGACCATGCAGATAATATTCGGGGCCCTGTTCGCCAACATAGCTAGACTCAAGGGCCTCGGCGAGGGTGACATAAAGAAGCTGGGGGCTGCCACTGCAGGCAGGACCCTGTACTACGGCGGCATAGCGTTCGTGCTGATAGGCGCCCTCGTGGTCGCTATACCAGCTATTGACAGCTTTGCGATAAGCACGGGCAACCCCATACCTAACCTTAACGCTATTGACATAGGGTTCCTGCTCGTGCTCATAGTGGTCGGAGGCATAGGAATAGCGAGCATTATAAAGTCCTACAGGGACATAAGGTCCTTGAAGTCCGCCGGACCCACTAAGACGGCCGCATAACCCTTACACAGCCAAAAATTTCTATGTATTCTCTAGCAGTTAAAAGCTAAACTTATATTATAAGCCTACAGCAAGACTATTAACCACTTTCGCTAATCGCTTAGCACAAATAAAGAGTCAGGTGTTATAGTTGACTATCGAGAGAAACCCTAAGCCTGAGCCCCAGGAGCTAGTTCAAGCCTCCAGGGCAGCTCTTGGCCTTGAAGACCTTGACATCGTGATAAGGAGGGCGGAGGTGGTTGACGTCTGGGGCAGAAGGACCATGAGGGCTGACGTGGGCATAAAGGGAAGAATAATAGCGTGTGTCGGCGAGTGCAGGTCGCGCGCTAGGAAAGAGGTTAACGCTGATGGCCTCTACCTAGCCCCAGGTTTCATGGATGCCCACATGCACCTTGAAAGCACCTTCCTGGGCCCCTACGAGTTCTCTAAGGAGCTCGTGAGGCACGGCACCACCGCTGCCTTCGTGGACATACATGAGGTCGGCAACGTTCTCGGCATCAAGGGAGTTTACGCCGTGGCTGAGGCCTTCAGAGGCACGGCGCTTAAGGTGTTCCTTCTGGCTCCCCCCAACGTGCCCCCCTCCAGGAGGGTTGACGACATTGGGGGTGCCAGGATAAGCTACGACGAGGTCACGGAGGCCGCCCTCAGGCTCTCAGGCGTAGGCGAGGTCATGGACTTACAGTCAATAGTAGAGGGCGACGATGAGCTTATGGAGTTCGTGACGAGGATTTCCACCTCAACCATAGTGCAGGGCCATATGGCCGGCCTCAGCAGCGCCGAGCTGAACGCGTATGTGAGCCTTGGCATAAGGAACGACCACGAGGTCACCACTAGGGAGGAGCTGCTTGAGAGGCTGTCTAAGGGCGTCTACCCATTCGTCAGGTTTGGCTCAAGCTGGAGGGACCTTGACAGGGTGAGCGACCTCGTCTCCCGCTACTCGCCGCTCATCCCCCTCGTTGCTGATGATATACATGCCCTGCACCTGGTCAGGGAGGGGCACCTGGACAGGGCTGTCAGAAGGGCAATAGAGCTCGGCGTCGACCCGCTGGACGCCGTAAGGGCGGTCACCCTGGCCCCGGCCCTGGCCTATGGCCTTGAGCCATGGCTTGGGTCCGTCGCCCCTGGCAGGTTTGCCGACCTGGTCCTGCTGAGCTCCATGGATGCCAGGCTTAGGGTTGTGCAGACCTTCATAAATGGCTCAGCGGTGGCCTGCAGAGCTCAGATAATACCTGAGGAGCTCAAGGCCAGCAGCGTTGACATCAACTTTATGCCGTCACTTGATCTTAAGGTGCCCATGGAGCGCGGCGTCGTCGAGGCTAAGGTTATTGAGCTCGTCAACGGCTCAAGCCTAACTAAGGAGTCCCTGGAGGCCGTAACCGTGGAGGGCTGGAGGATCAGGCCTAAGGGAAACCTGTCTGAGGTCCACGTCATTAACAGGTACGGGAAGCCCTGGGAGGGCTCCGGCCTCCTAGGCCTTCGTGTCGAGGGCGCCATAGCCTCATCGGTTGCCCACGACACGCATAATATTGTGATAGTTGGGACCGAGAGAAGCTCTATGGAGGCCGCCCTGGAGGCCGTGAAGAGGGGAGGCGGCGGCATAGCCTTCGCGCTTCGCGGCGAGGTCAAGGCACTCCTGCCGCTCCCAATAGCTGGACTCATGAGCGACCTGAGCTCTGAGGAGGTCGCCTCGAGGCTTGAGGGCGTCACCTCTGAGCTGAGCAGGGCGTGCAGCTGCGACGGTGACCTCCTGCTGAACCAGCTGCAGCTCCTGACGCTCCCTGTGATACCTGAGCTCAGGGTCACTGACAGGGGGCTCTACAGCGTCACCAGGAGGTCCTACGTGCCCCTGCTGGAGGTGCGCTGAGGTGTCGTGGAGCCCCTCACTTGAGCACGACACGGTGCTGGTGATAAGCTTCGGCGGCCAGTACGCCCACATGATATCTAGGAGGGTCAGGGACCTTGGCGTCTACAGCGAGGTGCTGCCCTACACGCTGGCAAGCGAGGAGGCTGTTAAGTCAAGGAAGCCCAAGGCTGTGATACTCTCAGGGGGGCCCAGTAGCGTCTACGAGCTCGACGCCCCGACCGTGGGGGACTGGGTGCTGAGACTTGACGTCCCCGTGCTCGGCATCTGCTACGGCCACCAGCTGATAGCTAAGCTGAGCGGGGGCTCCGTTGAGAGGGGTGTCGGGGAGTACGGCAGAACGAGGGTAGCCCTGGCCGAGAGGGACCCCATATTTGACGGCTGGGGCGACGAGGAGGACGTCTGGATGAGCCACTCCGACTACGTCGCCTCCGTGGGCCCCAGGGGCAGGGTGCTGGCCAGGTCCAAGGAGACGGGCTACGTAGCGGCCATGAAGGTCGGCGACAGGGTCTACGGGGCCCAGTTCCACCCCGAGGTGAGGCACACGGAGAAGGGGCTGAAGCTCATAGCCAATTTCCTCTTCAGGGTCGCCGGCGCCAGGCCCACGTGGAGGGTCGAGGACCTCGCCGAGAGGCTTATAGACGACGTCAGGTCCAGGGTGCCGCCGGGCGAGAAGGCCATAATAGCCGTCAGCGGCGGCGTCGACTCAACTACTGCCGCAGTCATAGCCAGGAGGGCGCTCGGCGACAGGGCGGTGACAGTGTTCATCAACCATGGCCTGCTGAGGGAGGGGGAGGCTGATGAAGTCCTCAGCTCCCTGAGATCCCTGGGCCTTGACCCAATTTACATAGACGCCTCCCAGCGCTTCCTGGGCGCCCTCAGAGGCGTCTCGGACCCTGAGCAGAAGAGGCTCGTAGTGGGCAGGGTGTTCGCTGAGGTATTTGAGGAGGTCGCCAGGTCCGACCCGTCAATAAGGTGGCTCGTGCAGGGGACGACGTACCCTGACGTGATAGAGAGCGGGGCCGAGGTTGGAGCCGACAGGATAAAGAGCCACCACAACGTCGGCGGGCTGCCGGAGAAGCTGGGCCTGAAGGTAATAGAGCCCCTCAGGTACCTCTACAAGGACGAGGTCAGGAGGCTCGGGCTGTCCCTCGGCGTTCCAGAGGGCATAGTGCTCAGGCACCCGTTCCCTGGGCCTGGGCTGGCGGTCAGGATAATTGGGGAGGTCACTGAGGAGAAGCTTGCTACAGTCAGGAGGGCCTCTAGAATAGTTGAGGAGGAGCTGAGGAGGACAGGGCTCTATGACAAGGTGTGGCAGGCCTTCGCTGTGGTGGGCGACGACAGGTGGGTCGGAGTCAAGGGGGACAGGAGGGCGTTCGGCTACATAGTGACTGTAAGGGTCGTTGAGAGTGAGGACGGCATGACTGCGGACTGGGTCAGGCTTCCCTATGAGGTGCTACAGCGCATAGCGTCGAGGATTACCTCAGAGCTGCCCCAGGTGACCATGGTCACCTACGCCATAACCACCAAGCCGCCGTCAACCATAGAGCCTGTCTAAGAGTTTTAAGCACATCATGGCCCGGCAAGCTCAGGTGAGCGGCATGGGCTTCCTCGGGAAGCTGCAGGGCGCCGAGAGGCTCTTCACGTTTGACGACGTTTACATAGTGCCCGGCAGGGCGCCGCTGGACCCAAGCAAGGTTGACGTCAGCACCAGGTTCAGCAGGCGCGTGAGGCTGCTGATACCGATATCCTCTTCACCCATGGACACCGTGACGGAGTACGAGATGGCTGTAGCCATGTCGCTCATGGGCGGCATAGGGGTCATTCACAGGAACATGCCCAGGGAGCAGCAGGCTGAGATAGCCAGCAGGGTGAAGAGCGCCCCGCCTGTGCCTACGTCGCGCATATATGTTGCCCCTGAGGATGACTGCGATAAGGCGTACGACTACCTCAGGTCCCTAGGCCTCAGGGACGCCCCCGTGGTGTCCCAGGACGGCAAGCTGGTCGGCCACGTCAGGGTCAGCTCCCTGAGGGGCTGCGGGGGAGGGCGCGTGGCACAGGTGATGGAGGCCCCGAGGCCGTTTGAGGTCAGGCGCCTTGAGGAGGCCCTGAGCTTCCTTGAGTCAGGCGGCTCTGACACTCTGCCCCTGGTGGCCGCGGGCTCCTACGTGGGTACACTCACCTTCGACTCCTCCCTGGACAGGGTTACGCCGTCGCTGGACAGCGAGGGCAGGCTGCTCGTGGCGGCCGCAGTCTCCCCCTTTGACCTTGAGAGGGCCAGGCTCCTCGACAAGTACGTGGACGCGCTGGTGACGGACGTGGCCCACTTCCACAACGACGAAGCCATGGCTGCCGCTAAGGCTATGGGCAGGGAGGTCTCAGCTGACCTCGTCGTTGGCAACGTTGGCACCAGGGAGGCGGCAGTTGACGCCCTGACCATAGTTGAGAGGGTGGACGGGCTCAGGGTTGGCATAGCTGGGGGCTCAATATGTACCACCTCAAGCGTCGGCGGCGCCTACGCCCCGGCCCTGTGGGCGGTTGCCGCCGTCAGGGACGCCCTGGACGAGCACGGGGCCAGCGACATACCTGTGATAGCAGACGGCGGCATAAGGTCGTCAGGCGACATAGTCAAGGCCCTGGCCGCTGGGGCCTCGAGCGTGATGCTCGGCTACATGCTCGCCGGGACAGACGAGGCGTCAGCGCCGCTGATAAGGATCGGGGAGGCGGCCTACAAGCCCTACAGGGGGATGGCCAGCAAGGGGGCCATGGAGAGGAGGTTTGCAGTGGACAGGTACACGAGGGCCTCAAAGAGGGTAGCTGAGGGGGTAGAGGGCGTCGTGCCCTACAGAGGCTCAGTGATGTCGGTGCTCGCCGACCTCGTGGAGGGGGTCAAGGCAGGTCTTGGGTACGCCGGGGCCTCAAACATAAGGGAGCTCTGGGAGAGGGCCAGGTTCGGGGTGGCAGTCCCAAAGCAGGTGCCGGGGGAGCTCTTCAGGACTGGCCAGTGAGCTACCTCTCCACGAGCCTCCCATCCCTGTAGAGGTTGTACCTGGTCACCTCAAAGGCGACCGTGTCCCCGACGTTGTAGGGCTCACGGCTGAGCAGGATTATTGAGGACTCGCCGTAGTCGCACATGAGGTACCTGAGCTCCCCGACCACCTCAAGCGAGTAGACCTGGCACTTGAGGTTGCCCCTGCCAACCTCTATCCACTCCGGCCTGAAGCCCACTTCAAACCCCTCCTTGCCGACAATTTCGCCCGGCAGGAAGTTCATTGGGTGGTCGCCTATGAACTGGGCGACCCACTTGGTCGTGGGCCTCTCGTAGAGCTCAAGTGGGGTTCCAACCTGCTCGAAGACACCGTTGTGAAGCACAGCTATCCTGGTCGCCATGCTCATGGCCTCCTTCTGGTCGTGGGTGACGTAGACGAAGGTCTTCTTCAGCTCCATGTGTATCCTCTTCAGCTCCCCCCTGGCTATAGCCCTCATCCTGGCGTCAAGGTTGCTCAGGGGCTCGTCCAGCAGGAAGAAAGCCGGATCTCTAACTATGGCCCTAGCCAGGGCCACCCTCTGCTGCTGGCCCCCGCTTATCTGCGTCACGTTCTTATATAGTATGTCCGTTATGTTAAGAAGCTTGGCCACCTGCTGGACCCTCCTCTCAATCTCGTCCTTAGGGTAGTGTCTCATCTTGAGTGGGAACGCTATGTTATCATGCACGTTCATGTTCGGGTAGAGGGCGTAGCTCTGGAAAACCATCGCTATGTTCCTCTTCTCCGGCGGCAGGTTCGTAATGTCCTTGCCGTCGACTATGATCTTGCCGCTGTCAGGCCTCTCTATGCCTGCTATCACCTTAAGCAGCGTCGACTTACCAGCGCCGCTGGGGCCCAGCACAACGAAGAACTCGCCGTCCTCTATCTTCTGCGTTATGCCGTTAAGCACAACTGTGCTCCCGTACCTCTTAGTTATGTTGACAAGCTCAATCGTCATCAGGCCGCCCCCTTGAGGCCACCAGAGATGTACTGTCCCTTGAGGTACCTCTGGAGGCCATAAGTTAATATTATTACCGGCACGGTGAAGACGACAGAGAAGGCGGCGCCGGCCAACAGGTTTCCCCTGGTGATGTCCGTGTAGATTGTCACGGGGAGCGTAGAGTGATAGGGCATCAGGAGTATGGCGTAGGTGAACTCGTCCCATGAGAACATCCATGATATTAAGTAGGCTGCCGCTATCCCGGGCGCCGAGTTTGGAAGGAGCACGTAGCGGAGCCTGTTGAACAAGTTCGCCCCATCTATCATGGCCTGGTGCTCCAGGTCCCTCGGTACGGCTGAGAAGGTGCCCTGAAGTATCAGGGTGGCCAGCGGCAGGGTCACCAGGGTCTGGGCTAGGGCCAGGCCCACCACCGTCTCGTAGAGCCCCGCCCTGATGAACTGCACGGCTATCGGTATGCCTATAATCACCCCTGGCATTATGTTTGTCAGCAGTATCAGCACGAGCACAGGGTAGGAGAGCCTGGAGGGCAACCTGCTGAGCCCGTAGCCCGCTGGTATCGCGAGGGCCAGAGTTATGAGGCCCACCAGCGTCGCCGTCTCAACGCTCTTCAGGAATGGGTCTATGAAGGCGGTGCCGCTGAGCGCGGCAACCAGGTTGGCCAGGGTCAGCTCCTTAGGCACTAGGGGCGGGTAGGTAGATATTAGCGTATACTTGGGCGGCTGGAAAGCTATGAGTATCAGTATGTAGAGCGGGAACAGGAAGAGGGCGGAGAGCAGCCCAGCAGCCACGTATATTAGGGCCCTTGACGCCCTCACCTTCCCCTCACCCTAAGTATGAGCACCAGGAAGGCAAGTATGAACACCAGGAGTATCGTGGCGGCGGCCAGTGAGGGTCCAACGGCTGGGAAGCTCGTCGTATAGAGCTCATAGGTTAGGGTCGTCAGGAGCGGCGGGTGGTAGCCTATGAGTATCAGCGGCAGGGCGAATATGTTGAACTCCTGTACGCCCCTAATTATTAGGGCTATCGCTATGAACTCCCTCAGGTTTGGCAGAGTAACGTAGAAGAACCTCCTTATGGGCCCAGCGCCGTCCACGGCAGCCGCATAGTAGAGGTCCTGGGGTATCGCTGTCATGCCTGCCAACAGTATGAGGGCAACTATGGGCGTGTTCTTCCAGGCGTCGGAGAGTATGACGACCAGGAGGGACATGGCGTCGTTAGCGTACCAGTTTATTCCCCTAAGCCCGAACAGGTGGAGTATTGAGTTCGCGTAGCCGCCTGTCACCTCGAATATGAAGCTGAAGGTCACAGCTGCGACGACAGTGGCCACACCCATGGGTGTTATCATTATCGTGGAGACGGCCCTCTTGCCCTTGAACTCCTTCGTGAGGAGGCTGGCCACCGCGAGTGCTAGGGCCAGCTGCACGACCAGGGCGCCCACGGTGACTATTATGGTGTCAACTACGGCTTCGCCTAAGCCCACGGACTCGAGGAACCTGTAATAGTAGAGAGAGAACCTGCCGTTAGGAAGCACAAAGCTGGAGTAAACAGCCCTAAAGGCTGGGTACACCACGAAAAAGGCTATGTACGCTAGAGCTGGGACTACTAGAAGAAAAAATCTAAGCTCGTCGCGCCTCATTCAGGACCCCTCATCTGGCCTAAGGCACGTAGAGCGGCGCGAAGTAGCCCTCCTCGTACTCCTGCGCCACGGTGACATTGTAGGTGGTCTTAAGGTAGTTGTACATCTGCTGGTTGTAATAGCTCAGTATGCTCGGTATCTGGCTGTAGGGCGCGTGGTCGACTATTATCTTAGTGAAGGCCTCATCGGCCAGGGTGTTCCACTCGGTCTGCCACGCTACTGGCAGCCTGAAGAACGGGTACTTGAGCGCCTGCTCCAGGGCGGTGTAGATGCCGCTTATGTTTGAGGGCAGGTTCTGGTACGCCAGCTCGTTCACGGCCGGCCAGCTGAGTAGCTCTATGAACTGCCTCTGGACCTGTGGCGACAGCAGGAACTGGGCGAACTCCAGGAGCGTTTGTATGTGCGTTGCTGTCTTAGGTATGGCCAGCACATCACCCCCCACCAGGTGGTCGTTGTTGACTGGCCCTGAGGGGCCTGGGTAGAAGCTTATGTTGTTCTGGGCGCCGGCTGGCACTATGTAGGTCGACCATATGTAGGGCCACTGGTAGTCCAGTATGAAGTAGGCGCCTTCCAGCAGCCCCTTGTAGCTGCCCCAGTAGCCGTGTATGTACTCAGGCGCGAAGTACTGCGAGAGGTTGTAGAGGAACTCGAAAGCGTAGACGTCGCCAGAGTCGTTGAAGAGCAGCGGGTTGCCGCCCGCCTGGACCATCCACTGGTAGAGCTCTGTTGCCGTGCTGGCGCCGCCGTGGCCCTGGAACATCACTGGCTTAATGCCAGTCTTGTTGTATATCAGCTCGGCGTCGTAGAGCAGCTCGCTCCAGTTCTGGGGGGAGGGTATGCCGAGCTTCTTGAAGAGCGTGGCGTTGTAGAAGACCAGGGGCACGTTGGCCCTCAGCGGCACGAAGTATATGGCGTGGAACACGTGGGTCTCGTACTCAACTATCGACTTCATAGAAGGTATAAGCGAAACGTTTGACAGCAGCTCGTTCACGTAGGGCGTCAGGTTCAGCAGGTAGCCGCCGTATATCAGCTCCCCTATCACCATGTTGTCCTCGCCTATTATCACGGGCTCCCTCTTGTTGGCCTGGACCAGCGCCTCCACGTCACTAGCTATCTCGCTGGCGCTGGCGTCTATGTAGTCAATCTTTACGTTAGGGTGCGTCTTCTCGAACTCGGGCAGAATCTTGGTCTCAAAGACCTGGGCCTCTGTCGGTGATAGGTCGTCATAATAAGTAATCGTGATCACCTTTGTGGGGTGGTAAGTGGCCACGAAGACGCCAGCGACTACGGCAACTATGACCACCACAATTATTACGGCCAAGACCGTGGTTGAGACAGACCTCCGACTACCTTTATCCCTAGTTGCATGCATACAGAAACACCTCGCCGCCCACTGGTTCCTTTTCTCTGCACAAAGGGTTTAAATTCGCATTTGCCCCACTAATTTCTACTCAAAACAGTAAAGCTTGAGCGTCAGGTTAGCGTTAAATAGGCCAAGGGCCCAGACATGCGGTGCTAGGTCTGGGCTGGCCCGTAGACCTCTCATCCGGCCTCCTTCTGACCCTCGCCAGCTTCGCCGCCCTCAGGGACTCACTAGAGGCCCTTGGCTTCAAGTTAAGGCTCAGCGCTGGCGCCCTAGGCTCCGTGATAACGCCCGTGCTGACCTCCATGCCCAAGCTTATGGTGGTCCTCTGCTCAATTGCAGCGTACGGGAGGGCTGGCGGCTACGACGTGACCGAGGGCACGGTGATAGGGAGCCCTTTTGTAGTGTCAGCGCTCGCGCTGTCGGCTCTCATACTCGTGACCGGCGCTGTCAGAGGACGCCGCTCAGGGGCGACGGGTCCCTCGTGAGGTCCTTCATGGCGTTCGCGGCAATATTCCCAAGCGTCGCGCTGCCCTCCCTGCTCTACGACCTCAGGGTCAAGTACGCTGTGGCGCTGCCTGCTGGCCGCGCTCTATGTAATCTTCGCGATATTACAAGTCGGCTCGGGCGGAGGGCTCGAGGAGGGAGGCCGTGGGAGCAGGTCGCTTAAAGTCACGGCCGCGCAGCTGGCCCTCTCGGCCGCAGGCATCTACGTGGGCTCAGGGCTGCTCGTGGGCGAGGTCCTGGGCCTCTCCGAGCTCGTCAGCGCGTCGCCCCTTGAGGTCTCCATACTGATAGTCCCAGCCGCCACGGCTCTGCCAGAGTCCATAGTGGCGCTTCTCTGGGAGCTCAGGGGCGCGCGAGCTTGCAGTAAGGGCCCTCATGGGCGAGACTCTGTTGTACGCCACCGTATACCCCCTGCGATAGGCATTATTGCTGCGCCATGGAGGCTTGACCTCCCAGCCCTAGAGGCTGTAGCGGGCACCGAGGCCGCCGTCCTGGCAGCGTCACTGAAGCTGTCCAGGGGCGGCCTCAGCTGGAGGACCGCGGCGGTCGGCCTGAGCGGGCTCGTTATCTACACACTTCTCCTGTGCTGACCTCATCGAGGGCATAAGGGCAGGTCTTGGGTACGCCGGGGCCTCAAACATAAGGGAGCTCTGGGAGAGGGCCAGGTTCGGGGTGGCAGTCCCAAAGCAGGTGCGGGGGAGCTCTTCAGGGTGGGCCAATAACCTACTTCTCAGCAGGTTTCCCGTCCTTGTAAAGGTTATACCTAGTGACCTCGAAGGGCACGGTGTCACCCACGTTGTAGGGCTCGCGGCTGAGGAGCGTGGGCGAGAACTGGCCGCAGCCGCACGTGAGGTGCCTCAGCCCGCCCACAACCCCTATTGAGTCCACATGGCACCTCGAGTTACCGCTGGTATGCTTTATGCCAGCATGGAGTTAAATCGCATATGCCCACAATATTTTATTATTAAAACTTAAAAAGCGTACAGGAAGAACACGCAACTACTATTACCATTTTAAGCCTGAAAGCTTCGATGGATGCCTTTTTAGACTACAGGGTCCTTGATCAGAGAGGTGCCAAGGCTGAGCTGGCAGCTAAACGTCGCTGCGGGTTTCCTGCTGACGCTGCTATCTTCCGCAGCCTTAGGCGACGCCCTTGAGGGCCTGGGCTCTGAGCTTAGGCTCAGCTCTGGGGCCCTGGGCTCGGTCGTAACGCCTCTCATGACGTCGCTTCCTGAGCTCGTCGTGGTGCTATACTCCCTCATCATATATGGCGCCAAAGGCTACGGCGTCGCCGAGGGCACGGTCATAGGGGAGCCCTTCATAATTTCATCACTGATGCTTCCAGCCCTCATAATCCTGGCGACATTGATGAGGAGGGCGCCCCTCAGGGGCCACCAGTCCCTTGTACAGCCCTTCGCTGTCTTTGCCGCATTCTTCCCCAGCGTCGTCCTCCCCTCAATAATCTACGATTTAAGAGTTAAGTATGCCGTGGCGATCTTCCTGGCCGTCATATACGCTCTCTTCATGATGAGGCAGGCCAACTCAGGGGGTGAGCTTGAAAGGGTCTCTGAGCCCCTGCTCAGCAGGCGGCTCGGCCGCGCTGGTATAGCGATGCAGCTGACCCTCTCAGTCCTCGGCATCTACTTCGGCTCTGAGCTCCTGGTGCAGGGGGTCCTGGAGGTCTCAAGGGCTGTTGGCATTCAGCCGCTTGAGGTCTCCATACTCCTAGTCCCAATGGCGACGGCGCTGCCCGAGTCTGGCGTAGCATTCGCGTGGGAGCTCAGGGGCCACGACGAGCTTGCCGTGAGGGCCATGGTAGGGGAGATAGTGCTCTATGCCACCGTGTACCCAGCGCTAGGAATTATTGCGGCCCCCTGGAGGCTTGACCTACCAGCGGTTGAGGCAGTCATAGGTGCGGAAGCGGCTGCCCTGACGGCCGCTCTGGAGCTCTCAAGGAAGGGGCTCAGCTGGAGGACGGCACTTGTGGGCCTCGGCGGCCTGGCTCTTTACATTGCCATGCTAAGCGCGGGCGCCCACGGCTAGGCTTACAACTGAAAGCCTCGCCCTTTAGGGCGGGGAGGAGGTCAGATTAAGCTGCGCAAGATAGTGAGCTAAGGCTGACCTACACTTGTTGAGGGCTGCCGGCGGGCCTTAGGCCGTTCTGCCTCGTATAATCACATGAGCTGAGCTGCCTGAGGCTCACTGTCACGGGCTGTCCAGGGCTCACCTTGCCCCACAGCTTGAGCGGCCTGATCTCAATGGCCTCCCCAACGGGCTTGACTGTGAACACAAAGTCGTAGAACCTCGCCAGGGGTAGGTCGAAGACGTTGTCCGTCGGCCACAGGTATATGTGGAACGTGAGGACCCTGTTAGCGCCCATAAATGAGAGGCAGTCATAAGCGAGCTTTGTGTAGTCCTCCCTGCCGAAGAGCTCCATGAGGACGCTGTTGCCCTCCTCAATAACGACGTCGGGCCTGAACTCCTCAATGCCTCTAAACGCCACGCTCAGGAGCTCTCCCACGCTGTATGAGGAAGGCTCATAGGCGGGCAGCGCCAGCCTGTTGCCGTAGTCCTCCACGTGACAGGCCTCTATCATGTCCCTCAGGGTCGATGGGCCGTGAATAAAAGACTTTACCATGACTTTCAGGCCCGAGTTTAGGGCTGGGCTGGCAAGCAGCCACGCGGTCAACTTCAGGGGGTCCACGGAGGGCTCGACGTCTATGAGCACGTTGGCACCCTCTGGCAGCCTGAAGCCTAATAGGGAGAAGCTCCTGGCAGGGCTAGCGCCGCTCGGCATAGATGAGATGTCAGGCGGCACGGCAATTTCTAGCCCCCTTGACGTTACTGCTATGGGGAACTCCGAGCGCTTTATGTTAGTCCCCCTCATCTTCCTTATCTCGGCGTACCTCTCGAGCTTGTTCTTGACGACCCTGTACTTGAGAACTATCACGCCGTCAGCTATGAACTCCTCAGGGCCTATTGGAGACGCCTCAGCCCCAAACGGCAGCTCAGCTATAAGCAAGGAGGTCGCCCCCCTCCTCTTGAGGCCAAGGTAGAGGGCTGAGTGCATGATCTCCCTGGCCCTCGGGGGGTCCCTGGCGAGCTGCTCAACAGCTGTGACGCTGTCAAGCACTACCCTCTTCGCCCCCATGGAGTCCACCTGGGAGAGCACGTCCTCAATAACGTCGCCTAGGGCCTCTGGGTCGCTGACGCTGAGGGCCTCGTAGTACTTGAAGGCGCCCCTCCCCTCAAGCGGCCTGAAGTCCATGCCGAAGGAGGCGGCGTTGTCGATGAAGTCGTCCCTCGGCTCCACGAAGCTGACGTATAGAGAGGGCTCCCCCGACGCTGCGCCTGCGTAGGCGAACTGGGAGGCCAGCGTGGTCTTCCCTGCCCCAGGGTAGCCAGCCACGAGGATTATTGAGCCCCTCCTTATGTTACCAGCAACCCTTGACCATGCGGCTATAGGTATTGTTATCCAGTCAGCGCTTGTGCTCTCCATAAGCTACACCTTGGCGTGCGTCATATCATTATGTGTGAGAAGCGGAGCTCCTATAAATAAACTTCTTCAATAATAACACTCGCTATCTCAAAGCCCCTCTACGAAAACCTTCAGCGTTCCGCGTAGGTCGCATTACTTGAGCCTTGACTTCAAGTCCTCTATTATGCGCCTCACCTTGTCCTCGCTGTCCTCCTCCTGAAGTAGCTCAGGCAGCACATAAGCTACTGCCTCCTCTAGGGAGCCACCCTTGAGCTTGACCTGAGACCTCTTTATGGATGCCACCGTGGGCTTCAGAGCTCCCCCGCCCTTTATGAGGACCCCGCCCTGCAGCGGCGTCACTATTATCACGCCCACCTCCTCCCCGTTGAGGTTGAGCGAGTAGAGCACGTCCCCATCTATTGACGTGCCAAGCTTGACGAGGGAGTACCTGGGCAGCGCCGATATGCTCTCAGCGTTAGCTAGGACCTCCTTCAGCGCCGGCCCCAGCTCCTCATCCCTGAGCCTCCTGAAGACCTCCACTGTCATGGTATCCCATCTCCAGACGACCTCCTTAGACGAGTCGTCCACGTCAAAGTCTATCCTGACCCTCACCACGTCGCCCTTGTCGAGCCTCAGCCTTCTGACCAGGAGCTCGTAGAGCACCCTGTTGAGCATGGCTGAGGAGTAGGCAACCTTCCTTGACCACTCCTTGTCCTGCTTCACCCTGTCCCTTAGGAGCGCGAAGAGGGCCCTTCGAACCTTCAGGGCGTAGGCGCCAACTATTGTAAACCCCGTGCTGAGGCGAGGCATACGGGCACCCCCGCAATGCTATATAAAATATCCTTACCAAGTCAAAAATGAGAGATGAGAAATAATATATATTTTGCTCCTTTTCTTTCTTTTTTGTTCGCAAAAGGGCCTTTCTTAATGGTGGTTTCGAGGTTTACGTAACTATTGTATTAGTTCCTCGACGTGCTGGTGATGCCGGCGATTACGCGTGGAGGCGCGGCCTTAACGGGTTCAAGTGTTTACTGATACCGTCAGGTGCCGTTGGCGGAGAAACGCCTAGGCCTCCAGTATCTGAAGCACCAATTTATCTTTTGAGAGAATACTAGCCAGGTCCGCCATGAAGGAGCCCACGACGTCGGGCCCCACCACTCTTGGGTCTACAGTAAGCGTGACCCACGCTATGTTAGCTGTGACAGTCCTATCCCTGGCCTCGTCATAGATGAGCCCCTTCCTGATCCTGCCTATTGCAACCGATGACGCTATACCTGGCAGGCTGATGCCGGATATGGCGTCTATCCCCATCACGCCGAGGTTTACAAGGAGGAACGTGGCCTTTGAGTAGTCGGTGCCCTCCTTGGCCGACCTCACCTCTAAGGACAGCTGCTCAACGGGCTTCCTGTTTACATCATCGACAACTATAACAGTGGTCCTTCCCTTCTCCCTGTATATTGGAAGAGCCGCGTTGACGTTCTCATACGTTATAACTATGTCCTGGTCAACCCTGGAGTTAAGCTCATTATATTGAGGCCTTGAGAGCAGGTTGCCCATGATTTTAAGCAGAATAACTGTTGGCGTGAACCTCTGAAGCGGCATCCTTCTGCTGAGCTCCTCCCTAGCTTTAATCATACCGTCAAATGACATAAGCCTCGAGAGGCTAAGCCTGGGGCCCACCTCGTGTAATGTCATAGACGCAGCGAAGAACTCGTCAGGGCCCGTTAACCTCCTCTGGGTGGGCATTTCGCTTCTCCACTATCGCAAGGGCCCCCAGGTAAATATCTGTTCAAAAGGCGTTACACTGGTCATAGGATAGCGTTACGCCGAGCGCGTCATCCTGTGGAGCCTTTATAAAGTTCTCCCACGCCAAGTCACTGGGTGCCACGTTTGCAGTCAGTAAGGCCCGACACTAAGTTCTTCACCATAGGGATGGCGCTGGCAGTTGTGGCGAGCTTAGTGGGCTTCGCAATGTCCTACGTTATAATCTTTTACATAAGGTCCCCGACTGCCATGAACTACCTGAGAGAGGCCCTTACGCAAAGGGTCCCAAACATGAGCCAGTCTCAGCTAAACGAGACTCTGGCAGAGGTCGTCTCTATAGCGAGGGGCCTCGGCTATTACCTGCTTGGGGTCAGCGTCATAGGGCTGGCCCTGGGCCTTGCAACGCTGGCGCCCAGGAGCATGACATTGAACACGAACTTCGGCGGTGCCTCCTCCGCGTCGTTAGCGATCGGAGTTGTACTGATAATAATTGGGGTCATGGCTATAATAGATATCATTCAGCTGGTGCTTTATGTTGCCGCAGGCGCTATGGTTCTGCATGAGCGCACGCTCATAAGGAGGGCTGAGGCGCTGGCCGCCGCTCAGCCGCCAGGCAGCACAAACAGCACCGCTTGATTTCATGCAAACTCTAACGCCGTTCCGACGAGTATCAAGGCGCCAAGCAGGTAGGAGTAAACCGCCGTCTCAAAGTCCAGCTTCTCTAGCCTTCTGTCCAGGGACTCCTTGAACAGCTTAACTGCATAGGCCGCTGAGGCCAAGGAGATGAGCGAGAGCGGTGGGAATATGCCTACGAAAGCCAGCAGCGCCGCTATTGCCAGCGAAGTTAAGAGTACGGCGGCATAGTAGGCGGCGGACAGCCTTGGACCCAGGATCTGCGCCAGGGTCCTTGCGCCGAGCGAGCGGTCCCTGTCAATGTCCCTCCAGTAGTTCGCGAAGAGGACGCCTTCGGTGGCAACAACCACTGGCAGGCCCACCAGGAAGCCTTCTGGAAGGAGCCTCCCGCTGGCGACGTAGAAGCCGGCCCCTGAGAGGATAACCATAGACAAGGGGTAGGCCAGGTCGCCAAGGGCCTTGTACTTAAAGCCTATGCGGGGGTCGCTGTAGCCGTAGCCAAAGAATATGCCTATTGCACCAAACGCTATGGCCAAGGGCCTGCCCAGTGCTGCCACCGCGACCCCAAGCGAGAGTCCTGCGAGGCCCACAGCGATGGCGTCCCTCTTAAGGTCGCAGGGCCTAACTATGCCGTTAAGTATGGGGTGAACCCTAACAGGGCTAGGCGCTGAGTCAAAGCCAAGCTTGAAGTCGAAGTAGTCATTGAACATGTTAACCATTGTGTGCACCAGGGCCTCCCCGGCAAGGCCCAGGCCTACAAGGAGATAGTTAACTTCCAGGCCCAGCCTGGCCGCGGCGACCACGCCGAGCATGTAAATTAATGCCGAGAACGCCACAGTCCAAGGCCTGGTAGACTTTATGTACTCTAACAGGCTCGCCACGGTCTTAGCCCTAGTTGCAAGCGCCGAAACTGCTAATTAAGGTAGAATATATGTGGGACCCTTGGTTAGAGTCTTTTTAATATAAGGGAAACCCAAATGGTCAAGGAGGTTGCCTTGAGGTCTGAGGACTTAGCCGCAGCGCTCTCATGAATTTTCCATCCAATGGTCATGACAGCTGCGATGCTCTTAGCCGCCGGCCCGGTTCTATGCTATGGGTCGTTGGGGCTGAACCCTTTTCACGTCAATAGAAAATCCTTATTATGTCCATAACGGGCTGAGTGGATGACCCCTCGCCTGATGGGGGCGATGCCCCAGGGGCGAGGGGGGCCGTGGCTGCCATAGATGCCCCCGCCATTGGGCCCGACAGCCGCCCATAAGCCCACGTCGATAACCCGTGAGGCACGGGCGAGGTGGGAGTCCCTGCGCTCGATCGTGAATACATAAAATGATTGGGGTGAGAGGGTAGTGACAAACGGCTGCTCTCCCTGGTTGATATAATACAGCTGATACTTTATGCGGTGGCCAGGGCGCTCGTGCTTCACCAGAGGACCGTCCTAAGGAGAGCCGCGGCGCTGAGCTCCGCTCTCAATACAACGGCTGACTGCGTCGTCCAGCAGCGGGAGGACCCCAAGGGCGTAAGGCTGACCTCCTCCCCGCCCTGAAGGGTGAGGCTTTTTAGTTGCAAATAAGCGCAGGAACGCCACATCCCATGGTCTCCTTGCAATGAAGTAGTCTCATGACTTCGTTGCCCCTTGTTTTAGATTAAAGCCCACGTTCGAAGATCTCCTATATATATTTTCTAATTAAAAGGGAAACTAAACAACGCCCAGCCCCACGGCTAAGCCTTTAAGTTACAGCTTCGCCCAAGTGGCGCAGAGGCAGACTTGACGTGAGGATAGCGGCTAAGGTCGTTTCATGGTGCCTTCACCCGGCCGTCATCACGGCGCTGCTATTCCTTGTCATAGGGTTCTCTAATAATGACCCTTTAGCAGACGTGATTGTTCCCATCGTGACTTACTCAGTTATACCCATAGCGGCCCTCCTCATGGCCAGAGGCCTTGAAGTAGTCAGGTCAGCCGACCAGCCCAGCATCAGGGAGAGGGCACCCCTTCTGCTAACGGCTGAGCTATCATATGTAGCTGGGCTCCTCCTGACGCTGGCCCTAGGACTTCCTATGCTCATCGCCTTCATTGAGGCGGCGTACCTCGCAAACTCCCTTATCATAATACTCATAACCCTGCTCCTGCGATTTAAGATAAGCCTCCACGTCTCAACGGCGTCAGCAATAGCGACAGCCCTAACTTACCTCTATGGGGCCAGGCTGGCCGCCTTCTTCTTAATACCGCTTACGCTGAGCTGGGCCAGGCTGGAGCTCAAGGCTCACACCACGGCTCAGGTCTTAGCGGCCTGGGCCTTTGCGCCCATAACCCTGGCACAGCTCCTCCTGTACCACGCAACGCTTGGCCTGAGGCCTTAGCCCGCGACTAATTATTGGCTCCAGGCACCAGTACAGCCGGGAGGCGCTGGTGGCCAAGCCAATTTACGGCAACGGCTTCTTTCACATAGCCCCAGGCACCATATTCTACACCATAGTTTTCGAGTACACCGATGAGGATGAAGAGTACTACAACATGACCGTCAGGGGCGACATAGAGCGCGAGGAGGATAGGCTTAAGGCCGAGATGCAGAGAATTCTCGACAATGAAAAGGTCGTCATAAACGGCTCCTACGTTAAGGCCTCAGTAATCTCAGCCAAGGCTGAGGTCAGGGGGCTGAGGAGGCTGTCCTCGGCCGCCTTTTTCATCGAAATGAGGTACAGGCCCATGAGCGGCGTCAACACCTATGAGAACATCTATGAAAGTGAGGTCGCAGAATATGACTACACAGTCTACTGGCTGGCACCTCCGGGGGCAGGATTAAGAGCTACGACATAAGCGGTGACGCGAGCCTCTCAGAGGACGGCAGGCTGCTTACGATCAAGGTGAGGGCTGGGACCAGGGTCAAGGGCTATGAGAGCCTCTCGTTTGAGCTGGGTTAGGACACGCCTAGCTAAGGGATAAATACCTGGAAAACAGTTGTTTTCAATTGGTGAGAGCTTGAGGCCCGCCCTTATAATTGTTGATATGTTAAACGACTTCATAGACGGCGCGCTCGCCACCCCTGAGGCCAAATCTACAGTGAGCCCCGCCAGGAGGGTCCTCGAGGTCTTCAGGTCGAACGGGTGGCCAGTGGTATACGTCAACGACGCCCACTACCCGACTGACATAGAGATGCCGCTCTGGGGCCCCCACGCGATGAAGGGCACAAGGGGCGCCGAGGTCTACAGCGGGCTCGCCCCGAGGCAGGGCGAGTACGTCATAGAGAAGCACACCTACAGCGGCTTCTACGGCACCGCGCTTGACCACGTACTCAGATCCCTCGGCGTAGACACGGTGGTCCTGGTAGGCCTTGACGCAGACATATGCGTCAGGCACACGGCGGCCGACGCCTTCTTCAGGGGCTACAAGGTTGTAGTAGTCAGGGACGCCGTTGCCGCAAGGATTGACAAGGACTGGGAGACCTACTATAAGAAGGTGTACGGCGCGGCGGTGCTCGACAGCGATGAAGTAGAAAGCTACCTCAAGGCTTCTCAGTCGAGCACTGCTAGGTAGCCAACAGATGATGCCATAGCTATGGAAGCCATGAGGGCCCACCCATAGGAGATCCCAAGGGAGTAGGCTGCGGCGGCAAAGAGCGCAGAGGCCAGGTTTCTTCCTACACTGTTAGCTATACCATAAAGGCCCATGTGAGATCCCCTGGATCTGGGGGAGCTGAGCTCGGCTGCGACGGCCGACGAGACCGGCATCACTATCATTTCGCCTAAGGTAATTAAAGCTATGTCAATCGCAGCAGCCGCGACATCGTTAATCATCGGCATGAGACCATAGCCTAGGCCGTAGATGGCCATCCCTACTGCAAGGGATTTAGCTGGACTGTGCGCGCTGACCCGCTTGGCTATTGCATCCTGTAGCAGGACGACCATGAGGCCGTTTATAGCAAGCAACGCTCCAGAGTAGCTCGTGCTTATCCTCAGGAACCCCGAGAGGTACTGCACCAGCGGGTAGCCCATGAGGCCTGCTATTATAAAGCTCATGAAGGTGAGCGCCAGGAACTTAATCATGACTGCTGTGGGCCTTTCGAAGGCAACTGTGGGCTCGCCTCTCGGCGGCTCCCTGAGGCCCCAGAGGGCTGCAAGGGAGGTGGCCAGCGCCGCGGACGTTACGGCAAGAAGCCACCTAAAGCCTATGAGCGCGTAGAGCTCCCCGCCTACACCTATACCGATGGCCCATCCAAGGTTAGAGCCGACCCTGAACCTCCCGTAGGCCTTCACAAGGCTTGAGTGCTCACTGAAGTAGTCCCCTAGGATTGCCATGCTGGCCACTGAGTAGGCGCTAGAGAAGAAGGACTGAGCTAGAAGCAGGGCCTCCACAGCGGCTGCCCTCCATAGGAGGGCCGCCGACGCGAGGCCCAAGGACGCTAGGAGCCCACTAACAGTCATAGTTCTCAATCTTCCTGCCCTGTCGCTCACGTAGCCGCCAACCACCTGGCCCAGGGCGCTGACGGCTGCAAGCATCGCGTAAAACTCAGAGACCATGGCCAGGGGCTCCCTGAAGTCAAGGTTAAGGGCCAGCCCGGCGAAGGGCATCGTTATAGAGAAGCCCAGCACCCTTAGGGCGCCTATAATAGCCAGCCTGTCCTCAGGCCTCAACCCCTGCGCTTGACCTCCTCAGTTTAATCTCATCAGCTCCGAAGAACCTCCTGTAAAGGTATATGTTAGTCGCCATAGTTACGGCGTAGGCCATGAAGGGCACGGCGTAGAGGGGCATGATGCCGAGCAGCGACGCGTCCTGGAGGTAAAAGAATGGGGAACCAATAAAGGTGCCTATTGATGATAAGAGAAGCCTTGAGCCCTGGTTGTAGCCTGAGACCCTCCCCCTCTCCTCAGGTGGGGTGAGCTCTAGGAGGAAGGACTGCTGCACCGGTATCGCTATCACCCTCAGCGTAGGGTACGCCAGGTAAAGGCCCACGGCGGCCCAGAAGCTGCCGGCAAAGGGAAACGCAAGCATTAATGGTATGCTGAGCCCCCTGGTTATGTATATGCTCCTTAGGAAGCCCAGGGTCTTCTCGAGCTTCGGCGCTAATAGCATAGAGAACGTGGCCATCAGTGAGGCCGCAGTGGTTACCTCGCCGACCAAGTACCTTGGGGCATCATAGACATAGATGAATATGGGCACTATAAACGGCACTGTGAGGCCATTGGTGAGGCCGTTAAGCATCCCGGTCACTGAAAACTTAAAGGCGTTGACCTTGGACTTCATGCTTAAGCTCCTGGCCCTCACGTCTGGAAGCCTAAGCGGTGATATGAGCAGCATTGAGGCGGCGCTTATGACTGTGGCCAGGAGGAGCTCCTCCCTATAGTTAAACATGCCGCCGATCAGCGTCCCCGCCGCGGCAGTGATGCTGCCTATAAAGAACAGCAGTGATATAAACTTTGTTCTATTGTCCCTGTGCGTCAGGTCAGCCATTATGGCGTTCTGAACGGGCCCCACGACCCCTCCAACGCCTCCCGCCCCCATGGATCCAGTCGCTGATATGCCTCCAAGTATTGCAGCGGCGAAGGCTGTGGCCAAGTCGAATTTAATAAGCATAACTATGGGGGTTAGCACCAGAAGGGCTGAGGAGATGTAGAGCGAGGCCTTTCTTCCAAGTATGTCAGCCATGTAGCCGACGACTACTGAGAGCGCCGCAGTTACAAGCCCCGCCACAGCGTACATGATGCCAAGTTCAAAGAGGCTCCCGTGAAGGAGCTCGCGCACCATATAAGGGAACACTATGAAGAGTATCCCAGCTGCGACGCTCCTCACGGACCTCAGCGCGCTCAGGTATGTCAGTGACCTGACAGGCTCCCTCATCTGGTAGCCCCCAAGTGTAGCTTTTACATATATTTCCGTTAGAAATGTTCGGCCTTTAAATTTGTTCTCTGAAAGCGACGTGGGTGAAGTGAATGGACAGGGACCTCAGGAGGCTTGAGGACATAGACGTCTCAAACTATAACGTTAGACGGGAGCAGTACGCAGTTATTTTCCCCTTAACAGTGATGCCAAGGGAGTCTGTCTACAGCGTCTACCTGGAGGCCCAGAAGAGGGCCATGCAAGCCGGCATAGCCTTCCTGGGCTGGGTGCCTACGGGGAAGCTGATCGTCAGGCAGCTGAGGCCGCAGGACCTTGGCCTCCCCGGGCCGGACTGGAGGTTCAAGGTTAGGGCTGGCAGGGTCGAGTTGCTCAGCTACAGGCTGAGGCGGGATCAGGCCCTAGTTATTTTTGGCTTCTATAACCAGTCCCAGAGCCCAAAGGTGTTTCAGCTTGAGGTCATGAAGGGGGACGAGAGGAGGCTCATAGTCGTGTTACAGGATCTATACACCAAGGGCTATGATCCAATAGGCATCCTAGCTGAGTTTGAGGTCTTTAGGCCAGGCGAGGAGATCAGGGTGGTGGGCCTCTCGCTGGGTGACGGCGATGAGGAGCTCGGCATAATGGGTTATGTAGTTGAGCCCGAGGGCAGGATAAGGAGGACGAACGTTCCCTAAGGCGTAAATTTTCCTCAGGTCCCTCCACGTGCGGGCCGCGTTGGAGATGGAGTGTCCAGGCTTCATAAGTCAACCTGAGGTCTGGAGCGTTGAGGACGTGAGGGCCTATGATATCAACACCGCGTGGCTCGGCCTTCCTCTGCTCCTGCTAATGGAGAACGCGGGCAGGTCTGTGGCAGACGCCGTTGAGTGCGCACTGGGCGACGTCAGAGGCAAGGAGGTTGTAGTCTACGCTGGCAGAGGAGGGAACGGGGGTGATGCCATAGTTGCCGCCAGGCACCTGGCCCTGAGGGGGGCTGACGTCACGGTTTACCTGCTCTATGACCCTAAGCTGGTGGAGCACAGGGACGCGCTTCTGAACCTCCAGAACCTGCAGAGGCTCAGGTCAGTGAAGATAGTACACCTCGACGACCAAAGGGACTACAGACCACAGGACGTTGATGTCCTGATAGACGGGATACTTGGGGTTGGCGTCAAGGGTAAGCTGAGGGAGCCCATAGCCAGCGCACTGGCGGCCTTCAACGCCTCAAAGGGTCTCAGGGTCGCAGTTGACATACCCACAGGCCTTGACCCTGATACAGGTAAGGCTGTAGAGGGAACGGCCAGGGTAGACATAACTGTAACCATGGGTGGCCTTAAGCCTGGGCTACTGGCCGAGGAGGCGAAACCGTATGTCGGGCAGGTGCTTGTGGCTGACATAGGCACACCCAGGGACGCATACGTCTTCGCAGGGCCTGGCGACGTCGCGGCCAGGGTCCCGAGGAGGCCGAGGGACGCCTACAAAGGGGGCAACGGCAAGGTGCTCAGCGTGGGCGGCTCCTACCACTACTTCGGGGCCCCCTTCTACATGGCCTCAGCGGCCCTCTACGCCGGGGCGGACCTCTCCTTCCTGGCGGCCCCGGAGGATGTCGCTAAGTCAGCGGCGTCCTCAAACCCCGGTATAATACCGGTGCCGCTCAAGGGCGAGGTAATAGCGACTGAACACGTCAAGGCGCTTGTGGAGGAGGCAAAGCACGTGGACGCCGTGGCCATAGGCCCAGGGCTTGGCACGGCAGAGGAGACAAAGGAGGCCGTAGCTCAGCTGCTTGAGGCCCTGAGGGGCAAGCCTGTAGTTATAGACGCCGATGCCCTGAAGGTTGTTGCAGAGAGGAGGATTAAGCTTTGGCCTGAGGCCGTTCTGACGCCGCACAGGGGCGAGGCCAAGATGCTGACGGGCCACGACGGCGAGCCGCAGGACCTGGCAACCGAGATAGCCAAGACCTATGGGGCGACAGTGATAGTCAAGGCCCCCAAGCCCCCTGGCGATGTCATATGCAACCCTGAGGGCAGGTGCAGGTTTAACCTGACCGGCCACCCAGCGATGGCAGTTGGGGGCACGGGCGACGTCCTGACAGGCATAACTGCCGGCTTCCTGGCCAGGAGGGCGGCCCTCTCCAAGGACCCTGAGCCCATGAACATAGCGGCGGCCGCTGCCTGGACCTCAGGCAGGGCGGGGGAGATAGCTGTTGAGGAGAAGGGGGACAACATAACGGCCATTGACGTGCTTAACAAGGTCCAGGCCGCCATAAGGGAGGCCTACTCTCTCCTCTCGGGCGGAGGCTAGCCTTATTTAGGAGCTGTGTGAGAAGCTCATGGGTAAGGCTGCTTGCTGATAAAGTGCAGGAACGGCCTCTACGTCAGTATCGGCGCCTGCAGCGGCGTTAAGGGCGTCAAAGTTGATGCGCACTGCATAGTTTACCTAAGGCCGGCAGAGGGCGGCGTCAAGCCGCTGACCTCAGCCGGCCAGTCCGTTTCGAGTGTGCAGGGCTCAAGGTCAAGGTGGATATATGCCACGGCAGCAGCTCTCTTGGACGCAGTGTTGGCCTTACTCCTCTTTCAAATTAAGAACTCGGCTGAGGCGCCATACCTGGCGGCGGCCATAGCGGCTCTGACCGCTGGCCTCGCTATATTCAGGGTCAAGACATCGCCCAGGAGGCGACGCACTACTGCAATGACTTCGATCTTTACGAGCAGGGATGAGCTGTGCATGGCTGAGGGTGTCGAGTTCGTAACCATAACGTCGGCCGAGCTCCTCCTCAGCGACTCCACAGGCAACGTGAAGCAAGTCAGGGTGTCGCTGGCCAACGGGGTCAGGGCAACCATCTACCTTACTGACAAGGAGCTCGAGGAGCTCAGGTCAGGCAACGTGCTGAGCCCCACGCCCACCTACTGACCTCAGCCAGGCCAGCCCTTGAATTAAAAAGTTGCTTAAGGCCTCTGCAGCTTTAGAAGACCCCGTGCAGGAGGCCGCCGTCAACTGGCACGGCAGCGCCGTTCACGTAGCTTGCCCTCTCGCTCAGGAGGAACTCGACTACCTCGCCCACCTCCTCCGGCTTGCCTATCCTGCCCAGGGGAACGTCAGCCATCTCTATCTTGAGCTCCTCCTCGTAGTTTATGCCCTTTGCCCTGGCCCTGCTCTCTATGACCTGCCTTGACCTGTCGGTCTCTATATTGCCTGGCAGAACCATGTTGACTCTTATGCCGTACTTGCCGAGCTCCCTGGCCAGGGTCCTGGTGAGGCCTGCCAGGGATATCCTTATCACGTTGCTGAGGGCCAGCACCTCAACCGGCTCCCTTATGGCAAAGCTAGAGACTATCACTATGCCGCCCCCGCTGGCCTTTAGGTGCGGCAGGGACTCCTGCACAAGCCACACGGCGCTCAGCAGGAGCTGCCTCACGCCAAGCTCCCAGTCTGCCTGGCTCAGCTCCTCAAACCTGCCAGGCCTGGGCGGAGGCGCTATGAATACCAGGCCGTCAAGGCCACCCATGGCATTCACGGCCTCTGAGACCAGCCTTGTAACGCCCTCACGGGTCGTTATGTCAGCAGTGACGCCGTGGACTTTCCCCAGCGCTGAGAGCTGGTCAATGGCCCTCCTCACGTGCTCCTCGCTGCTGCCGTTAATTGTCACCTCGTGCCCCCTGGAGAGCATAACCTTAGCGACGCCGAAGCCTATGCCCCTGCTCGAGGCAGTTATTAAGGCTCTCACGCCAGACCACCGGCAAGGAGAGGGGTCAGCCAGATAATTAAGCGCAAGGCCCGATGATGTTATTAGGACGCCGATAGGTGAGGACCCACTGCAGCACTGAGGGCTCGGCTGGCCTCGCGTTGCCCTTGAGGTATGGCGCTGCCAATTACACATAACCCACCTGCTGAGGCTGTTGCGCAGGGGCATGCCACCCGACAGCTTCCATGTTGTGGCTCTTGGCGAATCCCAGCAGCTCGTCCAGGTCCTCCATAAGCTGCGACTTGTATGCGCTCAGCACCAAGTACTCGACCCTGGAGTCCTCATCGTCTTTGCCCCTCAGCTCCTGGAGCCTGGCGTCGACGGTGCCCACCTCGTCCAGTATGTGCGCCACCTCGTCCCTGAGGAGCCTCTCCACGTGCGCGTCTATTACCTCCAACACGGACACCACAGCAATATCGCTCAAGGAGGCTTATACCCAATTACGGCAAGTAATACAAAAAACTATCATTTGCGTTCTATCTGAATGTAAAATGTTGTTATTTCATTTGCCTGGCTCCTCTGGGTAGTAGCTTATGAGCTCGACTCTTGTGCCGTCAGGCTTATACACGTATATCTTGCCTGGCTCCTCGTTAAGGGTCAGCTTATGATGGCCGTCACAGTATGGCTTGTTCTGGGAGAGGCCGCAGGCACACAAGTGGAGCTCCTTTCCATTATCAAGCTTTACAATGTAGGGGTGATTCCTCTCATGAAGCACTATCCTTGCCATTTTCGCTCACAGCTTGTAGGGAGGTTTATTAGTTAAAAAGACTTTTTAATATAGAACCCATCTGGGCCCCTTTATCAACTTCCTATCCACTTAAAGCCGTAGGCCTCATAGGCTGCCTTGAGCTCATCCCCTGAGCTCACGAGGACCCTGTACGCTTCCCTGGCCCCCTCACTGGCACCGGCGAGAAGCGCGAAGGCCAGCCTTCCCCTGAGCTCCGGCTGTGGCACCACGTAGTTGAAGCCCCAGTACTTGGCCTCGGATATCCACATAACGCCGGCGTCAACAGCGTTGCCGTAAAGCATCGGCGGTATCTCCCTGTGATGAACCCTTGTTATAAAGGAGCGCGATGCCAAGTATTCGTAAGATCCGCAGGAGCCCTGTATGACGTCCCTGACCTGGGCCCCTATGCCCTCCGTTATGGGGTTAGGTATGGCAAGCCTTGGAATCTCCTTGATGTCACACCATGAGCTGACGCTTGGCCTAGCTTCCCTGTAGGCCAACACTATAGTGTCCTCAACGTAATCGTACCTCTCCTCAACCTGCAGGCCGTCCAGGAGGGCTGGGGGCAACGACACTACCTGAGGCCTGGCAGAGAAGGTAAGCGTCCCCACCCTCAGCGGGGCTCCGAGCGCCCTCTGCCTCACTATTCCAGGCGGTATCGTCTCTACGTAAGCCCTTATGCCGTTCCTCAGTAGGATGTCAATGATCTTGTTGACTAGGAACCACTGGTTGCCAGCGAAAGACATGGAGACGCCGTCAGTATAGCCATGTATGTCGGAGAGAGAGTCATAAGGAGGCAGCGTGAGTTCCACGGCCTCCATGGTTGGTCATAGGTGTCCTGTGACCTTTTAGCAAAAGAGCTTTCGCTTATACTCTAGCTAAACTACTTCAAGCGTCACCTCCTCAGGCAGGCCGCTGGATAAAACCCATGCCCTTACACTGCTCCTTGAAGCTATTATCCACGGTAGCGGCCATAGTCTCATGCCCTCTAGGTCCATCTGACTCGGCGCCGCGTCCCCGTCTGGATGAGTGTGGTAAAGTGCTACAACGTCTATGTGAAGGTTCTCGGCGGCTTTGTAGGCCGCCACTATGTCGAGAGGGTTGGCCAGGAACTCAACCGGCGACCTGAGCAGGTTCTCAGCAGGCATGAGCGCTATTATCCTGTTGCCGATGCCTAGGCACAGGCCGCTCTCCTCCTGGAGACCCCTAGCTAGCCTTAGTAGGTGCTCAAGGAGCCCCCTGCCTATTATAAGCTCCTGAGGGCTCAGCTCAACCTCACCAGCTTGGCAGCCATAGTATCTGTGTCCACGAGGGCCATCGTTGGGCCGCCCAGGAAGGAAGCCAGCGGGCCCGGGTTTAGGATCAGCACCCCCTTCACGTACGTGAGCTCGGCCTGGTGGGTGTGGCCGTAGAGGACAGCGTCGTACCTGCCTGACTCGGCGAGAGCATGAGCTATCTCAACGGTCCCCTCAGCCGGCCCGTGGCCGTGCATCAGGAGCAGCCTCCTCCCCCCAGCGCTTATGACTCTCGGCCACCTGCCTATGTTACCGTCCATCGACCTGGCCACCTCACCCAGCATCTCGAACTCCCCGTCATTGTTGCCAAAGACGGCCTCAACCCTCGCGCCGGCCTGGCCAAGCTCCTTAAGGGTGAACGGCGATATTATGTCGCCGAGGTGTATTATCATCTTCACACCAAGGGACTTAGCCCTGAAGGCTGCCAGCCTGACAGAGTTGACGTCATCGTGTGAGTCACTAACAACGGCGACTAACAAGGCGCTGCCCCTACCGGAGGACGCTGCTGGCCCTTATTTCGCTCACGGCAGCCTCACCGGGGCTAACGTTATGAGGCTCAGTATGAGTAGCAGCGTCGCCAGCTCCACGGCCGCTGATGCGTCACGGCCTGCCTTGCCCGCGAGGCCGGTAAGCGCGTCCCTGAGCATCTGTCCCCCGTCGCTCTCTATGCCAAAGCCTGGCAGCGGGAAGGCGAAGGGGGCGGCGTTTATCAGGGCCAGGCCCATGTTAACTACGTATAGGGCCGTTGTGAGCTCGACCAGCCACCCCATTTTATAGACAGGCGTCACCTCAATGCCCAGGTGGCTGACGCCAACAGGCTTGAAGACGGCAATAGACCTCTCGACGCCCCTGTACAGGACCGTTAGCGTCACGTTGACGGCAGTGGCGTTGTTCTCAGCCCCAACGGACTTAAGCACCTGAAGGCCCTGCGTCAGGGTCCTCACGGGGATTCCGTCTATAGCTGCTATCTTCATGCCAGGGACCAGGCCGGCCGCGTAGGCCGGGCTGTTAGGGCTCACGGACACTATGGTCATGCCAGAGGCCAGCAATGGTGTCACTGCTGCAAGCACATAACCGAAGAGGAAGCCAAGAGCCACATTAGATGCTATGCCGGCCGCGTATATCATAACCCTTGACCTCAGCGGGGCCGACTTCAGAAGCCCCTCCTCTGGCTCCACGAAGGCCGCTGGCACGAAGGCCATCAACAGGAAGCCTGCGTCCTTGACCGGGACCCCAAGGGCCCTCGAGACTACAGCGTGAGAGAGCTCGTGAACTACTACCGCGACCCCTATAGCTATGAGTATGAACATGAACTCGCCTAAGCTGACGGTGACGCCAGGTATAATTGGGACGAAGCCCTCCTGTGCCGCCTGGCTGGAGCCAACCACGTACCTCTGAAGAAAGAGGGTGCCGCTGACAAAGTAGAAGTATGCCATTGCGAAGGCCGCTGCCGCCAAAGAGGCGACGCCGTAGACCTTTGCAAGCTTTGCCTTAGCCCCAGGCGGCAGGGGGCCTCTGGCGTAGCCCAGCCTGTAGATCAGTAGGAACGGGTAGAGCGTCAGCCCCTTGACGCTCCTGCGCCTCAGTAAAATGTAGACGAGAAGCCAAGCAGCTATGAAGGCCGTGGCTGCAGCCGTGAGGCCTAAGTAGCTCATCTCCAGCTCCTCAGGTACTTCACCTGCTCCGGCGTGAGTTCATCTATATTTATGTCCATAGTCCTCAGCTTGAGCCTGGCGACCTCCTGGTCCTGCTCAAGCGGCACGTCATAGACCTTCGGCTGCAGTCTGCCCCTGTTGTTAACGTGGTAGAGCACCGCCAGCGCCTGGTTGGCAAAGCTCATATCCATGACCTCGCTCGGGTGACCCTCGGCGGCGACCAGGTTGACAAGGCGGCCCTCCGCAAGCAAATAGACCCTCCTGCCGTTTGTGAGCGTGTACTCCACCGTGTTGGGCCTTATCTCCCTCTTTGACTTAGCTATGGACTCAAGGTCCTGCACGCTCACCTCGACGTTGAAGTGGCCGGCGTTTGCAAGAATGGCGCCGTCCTTCATGACAAGTATGTGCTCCCTCCTCACCACGTTTATGTCGCCCGTGGCAGTTATGAATACGTCACCTATGGGCGCGGCCTCGGCCATACTCATAACGTCGAAGCCGTCCATCAGCGCCTCGAGGGCCCTGATGGGGTCAACCTCAGTGACTATGACCCTGGCTCCCATGCCTCTGGCCCTCATTGCTATGCCCCTCCCCACCCAGCCGTAGCCCGCCACCACGACCCTCTTGCCTGCCAGGAGCACGTTGGTGGCCCTCAGTATGCCGTCTATGGTGCTCTGCCCCGTCCCGTACCTGTTGTCGAAGAGGTACTTGGTGAGGGCGTTGTTGACCGCTACAACAGGGTAGAGGAGCCTGCCGCTGGCCTCAAGGGCCTTCAGCCTTATGACCCCGGTGGTAGTCTCCTCGTTGCCACCTATCACATTTTTGCCGACGCTCGGCATCTCCTCGTGTATGGTCACGTGCAAGTCAGCCCCGTCGTCTACCACTATGTCTGGCGAGGCCCTGGCGGCGTCGCGTATTGCGCCAAAGTACTCCTGCTCGTTCATGCCCCTCCAGGCCTTAACCGTTACTCCCCCCTCTGCAATCGCCGCCGCCACGTCGTCCTGGGTGGACAGGGGGTTGCTCGGGGCAAGGAATATCTCCGCCCCCCATGCCCTTAAGGTCTCTATCAGGACGGCGGTCTCCTTGGTCACATGAAGCGCCGCGGAGATCCTGTAGCCCTTTAATGGCCTGGAGTCCTGGTACTTCTTCCTCAGCTCCATGAGGACAGGCATGTGGGCCTCGGCCCACTCTATCTTAAGCCTCCCCTCCTTTGAAAGCGAGAGGTCCTTGACCTTAGCCTCCACTGAGCTTCCCCCGCAGGAAAAGCTGCCTCACGTTAAAATATGCGCGGGGGCCGCAACCGCTCAGCGGGTGAACGGCTCCTTACCAGCGTAGACTGCCAGCGGGCCGAGGGAGTCTTCTATCTCCAGGAGCCTGTTGTACTTGGCCAGCCTCTCGCTCCTCGCTGGGGCCCCTGTCTTTATGAGTCCCGCCCCGACTGCCACGGCCAGGTCAGCTATGAATGGGTCCTCCGTGTCGCCGCTCCTGTGGCTTATCACTGGCCTTACGCCGGCGTTCCTGGCCATCCTCACATAGTCCAGGGTCTCGGTCAGCGTGCCCACCTGGTTCACCTTGACCAGGGCCCCGTTGGTTGCCTTAGCCTCTATGCCCCTCTTCAGGTACTTGACGTTAGTGGCGTAGAGGTCATCGCCAACTATGAGGACCCTCGAGCCAAGCTTAGCCGTTATCTCTGTGAAGTGCTGAAGGTCGTCCTCATGGAACGGGTCCTCGAGGTAAGCTATGCTGAACTCGTCAACTAGCTGGGAGTAGAGCTCCAGCAGCTCCCCGGGCTCGTATAGCTTGCCGTCGACCCTGTAAGCCTTCTTCTCAGGATCGTAGAACTCAGAGGAGGCGGCGTCAAGGCCTAGGAGGAAGTCAGAGCCCAGCTCGTAGCCGGCTGACTTTATAGCTGCCCTGAGGGCCTCAAGGGCCTCCCTGACCTCCTTCATAGGCGGGGCGTAGCCGCCCTCGTCACCCACGTTGGTTGAAGTCTTGCCATACTTGTCCGTCAGGTAGGACTTGAGCGACTTGTAGACCTCAACTGCCATCCTCATGGCCTCTGCAAACGAGGCGGCGCCAGCGGGTATCATTATAAACTCCTGGAACGCCAGGTCATTGCCAGCGTGGACGCCGCCGTTTATCACGTTCATGAGCGGCGTCGGAAGCACCTTGGCCCCAGGGCCACCCAGGTACTCGTAGAGCTCAACGCCAGAGGAAGCGGCCGCAGCCTTCGCCACTGCTATGCTTGTGGCAGTGGTCACGTTGCCCCCGAGCCTCGACTTGTTGGGGGTGCCGTCAATCTCTATCATAACGCCGTCTATAAGGGCCTGCCTCCTTGAGTCAAGCCCTATGAGCCTTGGGGAGAGCAGCGTGTTGACATTTGAGAGCGCCTGTCCAACCCCCATGCCGCCCCAGCCCCTGCCCCCGTCCCTCTTCTCAATGGCCTCCTTGGTGCTCTTGCTGGCCCCGCTGGGCGCTATCCCAACCCCGACGCCACCCTTTGTCTTCACTATCACCTTAACAGTTGGGTTGCCCCTGGAGTCAAGCGCCAGGACGCCGTGAACATATGATATTATAAAGTCCTCATCCCCTGCCACGCCTCTCACCGCAGTAAGGGGAAACCGGTGACATTAAAAATAACGAGGCCTTATACCTAGGCTAAGTTAATGTGACATCGTAAACGTGAAGACTTTCACAGTTTGGTCTTCCAGGGCGCCAAGGACTATTAATTGGTTGAAGACTTGCAGGGAGGCCTCCCGAGAGCATCAGGTATTTTAGCATGCTGTCCACAGGAGAGGCTGGGACGAGACTTGCCAAGGAAGTCAAAGGATAAGTCGAACGATCCCTTCACGTGCCCCGTGTGCGGTGTCAGGGTGTCGGCTCCAGAGAGGACGTGGACCCTGGTCTCCCCGATACCCGATAGGGAGGGAAGAGTAACGATAACTATCATGGGGGCCTTTAGGTGCCCCAACGGTCACACCTGGAAGGCTGTCATAAAGAAGTTCAAGAGCGGCGAGGAAGCCCAGGGTGAGGTGGAGCAGCCAGCCGAGAAGGAGGAGGGCGAGGTCATAACACTTGACATTTCCGACATCCAGAACTTCAACGATGAGGAACCACGCGACGAGGAAGAGGAGGGCTGAGCCAGCGGTCTGCTGTCCTTTTCCGACGTTCAAGTAACCCTTTCCTTCAAGTCAGGCCCTCGCTGAGCGCCATCAAAACTCTTGCATGTGATTACGTTGAAATTGATCTGTTCGGGTATCAACAACACTTATAACTTATTAAGGCGAAGGAGGCTGCACTGGCGGTGGTCGTACTGGCCACGCTATTAGTCCTGGTGACAGCCCCGAAGGGTGATGGAAATAGGATAGCTTCCGAGCTGCTAAAGGAGAGGGTCGCAGCCTGCGTTAACGTTGTAAGCGGCGTTCGTAGCTCTTATTGGTGGGAGAACAGGATAGAGGAGGCCGACGAGGACCTGCTTCTCATAAAGACCGCCGAGGCCGTCTACCCAAGGCTTGAGGAAGTCATAAGAAGGGTGCACCCTTACAAGGTCCCTGAGGTGCTTGCGCTGAGGGTTGAGAGGGGCCTGGCAGAATACATTTCCTGGGTTGAAGGCTCAGTTTCGCCGAGGTCCCAGGAATCCAAGGCTTGAGCTAAGTCTCCTGTGACCTTATAGCTATCAAAGCGCCAAACCATAAACGACTAGGCCGGCACGGGGGCAACGGTGACCGCATGTCAAGGAGAGGCCTGCAGCTGGTGGAAGCTACAATAGTCGACCACGTTGCAAGGATAGCGAGCGGCCTCGAGAGCCCTGACAGCGTTGACCTTAGCATGCTGTCTGGCCACTACACGGAGGCCGTGAGGCTCGTGGGGCTCAGGCTCAGGAAGGTTAAGGATGGAGTCCTCGTGTGTGCCCTCTGCGACGAGCGCAGGGGCACGTTCACTCCTCGGGGGTATTACTTTCATCTTGTTCGCTCTCACTACCCTGAGATTCTTGATCTTGTGAGACGGGAGGCCTCAAGGATAGCAGGAGCCTCGAGAGCCTCGGGCCCCTTATGACCCTCACGCCGTCCTCCAGCTGAAGGACCACGTACTCTACGTCATCTTCAGCCTTCAGCGGGCCGTCGAAGACGTACGTGTCTGGGGGCGCGTCGTACCACTCAAGCGAGCTCAGGTTAAGCCTGGCCATGCCCTCGGACTGAACAGAGGACAGAGTGCCTGTCCTTATGACCGCAAGCCTAAGGAGCTTCTTGGGCGTGTGACTAAGTTGCCTGGTGGCGGTCCTGTCCCTGACGCCCTCCCCTATTACATACTTGGTCTCAGGCGACTCGCCAGTTATTATGGCGAAGTCCCCCTTCCTCTCCCTCATAAGCCTTTCAGCCTCGCTGAGCATTGCATCTAGCACGGGCCCCTTGACGTCCATTACATCATCAGCCACTGGATTCATGACCTCAAGCTCTACAGGTCCTATGGTCAGCGTCCTCCTCTTGAACCACCTCACCTGGAGCTTTGTCATTGGTCTCCCTCGCTAATTAGTGGCTTCAAAGTATTTAATAGGTATCAGCGTGCTTTTACAACTGTTAAATACATCAGTTATTCCTTTCTGTATCTTCATCCCTTATAATTTCTAACAGTACTAATTTATAAATGGTGTCCAGGGCTATGTCGAACGAGCCCCCAGCGCTTGGGCTTAAGCAGGAGATGTACATAATAAAGGGCGAGAGCGCCTTCACCTACCTCCCCATAATCAGGGAGCTCGAGACCAGGGGCGTTAAAGTCATAAGCTTTGGCATAGGCCAGCCTGACTTTCCAACGCCTGCCCACATAAGGGAGGCCGCCAAGGACGCCCTTGACCAGGGCTTCACCGGCTACACGGAGACAGCGGGCATACCTGAGCTCAGGGAGGCCATAGCTGACTACCTGAACAGCAGGTACGGCTCTGACGTCAAGCCTGATGAGATCATAGTGACCACTGGGACCAAGACTGCCATATTCATGGCTGGCGCGGCCTACCTGAGGCCAGGCGACGAGGCCATAGTTATAGAGCCGGCCTACTACGCCTACTCCCAGATAACCAAGTTCTTTGGAGCAAAGCCTAAGGTCGTCACCATGGACTTTGAGCCTGGGAAGGGCTTCAGCCTGGACCTCGGCAAGGTTGAGGACGCCGTAACTGATAGGACAAGGCTCCTCTTCCTCAACAACCCTAACAACCCGACAGGCCTTGTCCTGGGTCGTAAGCAGGTCGAGGAGCTGATGGACGTCGCTGCCAGGAAGGGAGTTGTGGTCGTAGCTGACGAGATTTACGATAACTTCGTATATGATGGTGACTTCGGGAGCACTATAAGTCACGCGGGCTGGAGGGACAACCTGATCTACATAAATGGCTTCTCCAAGACCTTCTCAATGACCGGCTGGAGGCTTGGCTACATAGTGGCCAGACGTGAGGTCGTCAACAGAATGCTGGACCTCGCCGTGTCAGTGTACAGCTGCGCCACCAGCATAGCCCAGAAGGCCGGCGTAGCCGCCCTGAGGGGCGACTGGTCGCCCGTGAGGTCAATGATAGACGAGTTTAAGAGGAGGAGGGATGCAATCTACAGCCTCCTTAAGGACGTCCCCGGCTTCGAGGCCTATAAGCCCCAGGGAGCCTTCTACATGTTCCCCAGGGTCTCAGGCCTTCTCAAGGCCGCTGGATTTAACACCACAGAGGAGCTCGTCAACAAGCTCCTCTACGAGAAGGGAGTTCTCGTGCTACCTGGAAACACCTTCTCCGAGAGCATGGGCAGGAACTTCGTTAGATTCAGCTTCGCCACGTCGCTTGATAACATAGTTGAGGGCGTGAAGAGGATAGCGGAGTTTGCAGATAAAGTCATGAGGAGGTAGGATCACCCCAGCTATATTAAGGGGCTGTTTCTCTATTGACTAAAAGCCAGAAATTCTTATTATTTAGCTTTATGGGGGCTAAGGGGGCGAAAGTCCCCTCCGTGAGGTGGGGGTGGATAGCCCCCATAGAAAAGTTCTTATATCAAAAGAAATAGACATGTGCAGGCCTCTGGCTGTAAGGGCTGAGGCCGCGCCCTCGGGACTGGGGAACTTACGCCTGCGGAGGGCGGCCCTCCGTAACCCCTCTTCCGCGCGGGCGCCACAGGGCGGCTCCGCCCGATGGAGCCTCCGCTGTGGGTGAGGGGATCGAGGCCGCCCTGGGAGGCAGGAAGTCATCACCGCGAGGTGGGGGTGCCCCGCCCGTGAGGGCGGGGCAGTTCACCTACAACGGACCCTCTGAGGTCTTACAAGTGGCTGTTAAGATCGAAGCCCTTCTTAAGAAACGTTAATAACCCCATGAGGGCCTTAGATCTCATAGGTGCGACGTTGCATAGACGAGGCAAGGCCGCAGTTATCGGCGGCGGCCTCTCAGGTCTCTGGCTCTCTTATGAGCTCGCCCGAAGGGGCTACAGTGTAACCCTCTACGAAGCTAACTCCATAGGCTACGGGGCCTCGTCAAGGGCCGCCGGGATAATCTCGCTGCAGCTACCGGCCTTTCTGCTGAAGTACGCCGCGGACGGCTTCAGGGCCTACCTTGAAGCCGGCCTGGAGCGAGTGGTGAGGAGCCTCTGGATCCCTAGACAGGACGAGCTGCACTGCATAAAGTGCATCACCTCGTTCCTCAGCTCCGAGGGTATATATGCCGAGCTCATGAAGTTGGAGGAGGTAAGCGAGAAGCTCAGCGGCCTGGCCGGCGATGGTGACGAGCCGGTAGTAATGATGGATCAGGGCATGGCAAGCCCAGGCGACGCCATAAATTTCCTTATAAGGGCTCTCTCAATGATGGACTTTAGCGTAAAGTATGGCCCTGTCTTGAGGAAGGGCAATAGGCTCCTCCACGAGGGCCTCCCGATAGAGGCTGACCTGACGTTCGTGGCCGCCGGCCCCTGGACCCCGCTGCTGGTGAACGTCAATGGCAACCTTAAGATCTACAGGTGCGCCGCCCACAGCGTGAAGGGGGACGTCCCTGACATCATAGTTGAGGATGACATAAATGGCTTCTACATTGTCCCTGAGTCGAGAGACCAGGCGATAATAGGGGGGTGGGACTCCGAGCTCACGAGGCCGGAGGACGGCTTTAGGTTGAGCAGCCCCGAGGCCTACGAGGTGTTAGAGCTTGTTGCGACGAGGCTTCCAAGAGCTGAGAGCTTCTACCCAGTCTCGTCGTGGGCCGCCCCCTGCGTCTCCGGCGCTGACGGGCTGCCAGTAGTTGGCAAGCTTGATGAGGTCTACGTCCTCACAGGCCTTAATGGGGCAGGCCTCACACTGTCCCCAGGACTCTCAAGGCTGCTTGTTGACATAGCAGAGGGGATAGCCAAGGAGGACGAGAGGCTGTCGCCGTCAAGGCTCCTCAAGGGAAGGCTAAGCGGGCCCGAGGAGCCCTTTGACAGGCTGTGCGATTAACACGGATTAAAAATTCTAATTTATTAATTATAAAGAGCCTACGGCGAGAGCGTCACTTCATCGCCGATGCTGACCTTCAGCTGCTGTGAGGCGTTGCCCTGGTTTATTGCAAGCTCCATAAACCCAAAGCTGTTTATGTAGATTACAGCGTCGCCAGGCTTGACGTCGCCAAAGGTCCTTCCAACGTTAAACGCGTACTGGGCCCCCCTGACGGTCACCGTGACCCTGCCCCTCGGAAGCCTGTAGTCCCTCTGAGTGAGGCCAAGGGCCACGTTGCCGAAGCCGTCTATGTAAACGACCCTAGTGCGCGTGAGGCCGTTCAAGCGAGCGGCATACCTGAGCCTAAGCGACGTGAGTGACCTTATGTCAGCAGGGGAGGCAAACTTGACGGGATCAACGCCTTTAGCTATGAGGGCTGCGGCCGGCGCGAAGACGTCCCTGCCGTGAAACGTGTACGAGAGCGGCGCGTAGGAGAAGGCCCTAATGCCGGCCAGCGAGCGGACCCTGGAGTAGTCTATGGCGTACATTTCCCTTATGCCGTCCTCAGCAGCAGCCTCATATATGACGCCGTTGTCAGGGGCTACAAAGTAGTAGTTGTTGGTCCTCACAACGACAGCCCTCCTCCTGGTGCCCACGCCGGGGTCTACCACTACCATTATGACGGAGCCCTGGGGGAGCCACCTGTAGGAGGAGTATGTTATGTAGCTGCCAGCTAATATTGAGAACTTAGGCACCTTGTTATCTATCCTCACGACGCTCACGGAGGGGTCTATTGACTTAATGATGGACTCCACAATGCCGTCGTAGACAGAGTCCCCAAAGTCAGTTATGAGACCAATAAGCCCAGGCAGTCCAGGTCACCTGTGTAGCTCACGCGAAGAAGAGCATTAATACTGTCATCTTGTAAAATTTAAAATAAAAACATTAAAACAAATAATTAGACTCTGAGGTACCCTATGGTAACGGCGATTATAATTGCGACTATCACTAGCGCAACAATAGCCCACACGTAGTAGCTACTGGGGGCGCTATGGCTGCTTGAGGTGTTCTGGAGTGTGCTCGTTGCGCTGTTAGCAATGTGCACAAGACTTGGGTTGAAGGTCAGCTGGTTTGCCTCAAAGGTCGACGAACCTATCAGTAGACCATAACTGCTCACAGGCACGACATAGCTGCCCAGCTGCGAGACGTTGAGCGGAGCGTAGAGGTAAACCGTGACCTGTGACCCTGGTTTCACGTAAATGTCATTCACAACAGCTATGTCAACGCCCGGGCGCAGGGTGACCTCGGCACTAGCGTTGGCTGTGCCATTGTCTACTACCACTATAACGTGAACTGGCACGCGGAGTGGGAGGCCTAGGCTGTCGTTAATGAAAACAGCCGCAGTGTTGTTACCTGGGTGCGAGACGATGCCGCTTGGAACTATGAGCGACATCTGGAACCTCACGTAGCCCACTATGGCGCTGTCATAGACTATGGGCTGCGCAGAGAACCACTGCGGCCCGTTGTTGGGCGGCCCCGCCTGCCACGTCCAGTCGCTGCCCTCGCTGACGTAGAGCCAGTTCCACATGGTGTAGTACATGTAGAGTGGGTTGGCCTCAGGGGCGCCGTTCACAGTAACGTATGCCGGCATACCCGTCATGGCCTCAAAGGCAGCTACGCTGGCGTTAGGGGCGTGGGCAAAGGAGAGGGGGACTATTGGCGATATAGGCATGCCGAGCAGGTTAGAGAAAGCCACCAGGTACTCCCTGGCTAGGCTCACGTTGTCCCATATGCGGACCTTCCCCACGTAGCCGTTGTTCCAGTTGTTGAGGTTCGTTGCCCAGCTCTCCTCCGGCAGGTTTGTGAGCACGGCAGCCACAGGGTGAGTGGCTATGGCCTGGTTCACCGTCTGGGTGACGAGCCAGCCCTCGCCCTCAGCCTCCGAAAGCGCCTGGTAGATGGCGTAGAGGTCCTCTCCTGAGAGCGGCATCGGGTTGAATATTATCGGATTCTCGCCGTCAAGGGCAATTACAACTACGGCATCTGGGTGCTCAATGTAAACCTTGGCCAGGTAATCTATGAGCTCCTGCTGTGTCAGTTGAGGTGACTGGCTGAAGAAGAGGAAGCCGAACATGTTAGAGAGGTTAGTGTCCCTGAACAGCACGTAGATCCTCTGGCCGATGGAGTTCTGGACAACATAGACGCCGTAGGGCCCGTTGCTAAGGTTACCTGAGACAACGGTGAGTGCAGGGGCCATCTGGACGAAGGCCTGGTAGTCAAGGACAGTCTCATTTATGCCCGCGTCAGCGTAGAGCCACAGCAGGCCCATGTTGAAGGCCATCTCTGGGGTCCAGACGCCGTTGGCGTTGACACCAAACATGTACTTAGTCATGTTCTTGCCCATGAGGAGCTGGGCCAGTAGGTCTGACTGCCAGCCGTTGTCATACTCTATTGCCATGAGCGGGTGGTAGAACGGGACAGTGAGGACCTGAAGTCTGCCCTCCTGGACGAGCTTCCTGTAGAGGGCTATGGTCTCCTTAGTGGCGTTTATGTCATGGGTCACGTTCACGCCTGTCGTTAGGAAGGTCGGGCTGCTCTGGTGCAGGAACGCCTCCCACTGGTACAGGAGAACTGGCGTGAAGTCTATGGTCACGTTCAGGTTGGGGAATTCGTTAAGGAGCATGGCCTGGAGCTCGTAGGCGCCGACCAGCTGCCCGTTCCACTCCATGTCCTGGCCTGTGTGTATTTGCACCCACGGCTGGCCCCAGGTTCCGTTTGGCTCGAGGTAGAGGGGCTGGTGCATGTTCCAGACTATGACGACGCTCACGGGCTTCCTGTTTGTTGTATTGAGGATTATGAGCTGAGGCAGCGAGGTGTTCTGCCAGAGGCCCGACGCGCCCACGAGGAAGTAAACGTTATAGAACCCCATGGAGAAGTTAGCCGGGAACTCTATCGATATGTTTGAGTAGCCGGAGGGTATTGTCAGCGTTGAGTTATAGACTGTCTTGGTGCCGACCACCAGGGCTACATCATAACTGGCCGAGGACCCCTCGTTCTGGACAGTCACGTTGACCCCCACTTGCTGGCCTACAAGGTAAACTAGCTGGCTGTAGTGGACTGCGACAACGTGGACAGTTGTGTAGACGTCCTGTATGGCGAAGTTGGCGCTCGAGCTCACGTTGCTGTTGTGTATCCACCAGCCCGTAGTGTTGTCGTGGTAGACCCACTGCACCCACTGTCCAGGCGTGAAGGGCCCTATAATTGCTGTGTAGTTGCCCCAGAGCGGGTTATACTGCATAACGCTGATGTTGTTGCCCGACCCTCCAGCCGTCGTATGCCAGGGCAGGCCGGTCTGGGGGCCCGTGGTGAGGCCCCACCAGAGCAACATTGTGTCAGGGGGCCTGCCTATTGCTGTTATAACTATTGAGCCGTTGGGAAGCACCCAGGCCTTAGTGTAGCCTATTACGTTCATGGGAGGGTTGATTATCACGTTCCAGTTCCAGAACGCGTGGTTGTCGTAGTTTATCCACTGGCTCCCGTTGACGTTGAAGACGTAGGCCACCCAGGTGCCATTCTTGAAGGGCCCTATGGTCGCCTCAAAGGCGCCTGTGGAGCTGCTGTACGTCATAGGCGTCTCCATGTTGCCCGAGGTGCCATTTGTCGTGTACCACGGCCCCTGCGGGTAAGGCTCTACGCCCCACCACAGGAGAACCTTTGATGAAGGCGGGACGCCGTAGAGGTAGACCGTTAGGTAGCCCGTCGACGTAACCGTGAAGTTCGAGTAGACCTCCGGGCTGCCCTGGGCCTTAGCCCTCAGCGGCGCCAAGATGCCTGTCAGGGGCGCAAGGACCGCTATTAATATTAGAAGCAGCAAAAGAGTCGAGGATGCCCCTTTTGAGATCCTCACGCTTTCACCTCGGGTGCAAGGGTTACGTTAGCTATATATAAAGACTATAAGCAATGCCGCTTCGGGCGCACTACTAAGTCTTTTGTAGGACGATGCCTGGCCTCTGACCTACCTCCCAGCCCGGAAGAGGCAAGAGTTTCCCTTCTAGGGCAGGTGAAGCCCTAAAGGAGCGAGGCCCCCTTGATCCTGGCAGTAAATGGCTTGTTAAGGTCCCCCGAGAGGCTTATTGACGCCTCAGGAAGCACAGTCCTTAGCACATCAATGACAGTCCTGGCGTGAAGGGTCAGCGAGGCTCCTCCGAGCTCGCTGGTCCCGCCTGCAAGAGCGGCGTAGATTAACAGCATGTCTGAGGCGTGTCTATCTAGCGCCATGCCTGTTGAGAGGTCCTCCAGCAGCGACCTCGCGGCCTCCCTTCCTACCTCCTCGGCCGGCTTCCCCCTCTCGCCCAGCGCGTCGCCGCCTAGGACAGAGCTCTCCGTCACGGCCCACACTAGTATGCCGCTCCCAGGCCCCAGGTGGGGGTCTTTAGCGCTCTCGTAACTCTCAGTCATTATGTTCACTGGCGACCCCAGCCTTTTCAGGAGCTCAGCTGCGGCCGACGCCTGCCTCTGGGCGACGTGAGCCGGCAGCCTGACGCAGTGACTAAGGCCCTCCACCCTGATGACCTTCCCAGAACTCACGAGGCTGACGGGCCTCAGGGGGCCCTCCTTCCTAAGCGTGACCACCACCTCACCCCCTCCCCTTGGGTAGTGCCCCCTCCTCAGCAGCCTGATGTCAAGGCTTATGTTGAACTTGGCCAGGAGCGGCGCCAGGACGAACCTGTAGTAGTCTATGGGCGGGGCCTTAGGCACGTCAGTCCCTCCCCTGACCCTAGCTGTGGCCTCGCCGGCCGCAGCCATGACAGGCATTATTGCCTGAAGGAGCAGCGTGACGCTGCCAGCTGTGCCTATGTCGAAGAAGTAGCTGCCGCCTGTAGGCCTCCCAGGATAGAACGTGACCTCCGTGGAGCCCAGGCTCAGCCCCTCCACCTTACCCCTTGAGATCTCAGCTACGGCCTTGACTGAGGTCATGTGCTGGCGCTGAAGCCCAGGCCTCTGCCTCTTGACCCTTATGTTATAGACCTTCACGGGCCTTTCAAGGACTGCTGCCACCGCTAAGGCCGTCCTGAGGACCTGGCCTCCCCCTTCGCCGACGCTCCCGTCGACCTCTATGACGTTCAACTCGCTCACCTAGGGGAAGCCTCTCGGTAAGCGTAGATAAGGCCCTTAAAGGCTCCTCACCTAAGTTAAAGGTCATAGGGGACCTGCAAACGCGCGCTGACTTAAGCCTATTACGAACCTCAGCCAATAAGGGCAGGGGACCCCGTTGAAGGTGCTAGTAGCTGGCCTGACGCCAAGGGACACAGGTAAGACTACGCTGGCGGCCAGCCTTGTAGCTCAGCTGATAAGGGAGGGGTTCACGGTGGCGCCCTCAAAGCCCCTCGGCGCAACCGACCTCTGGGGCTCGCCTAGGGCGCTCGCGTACACGCGCAGCCTTCACATACTGGCGACTGGGGACGGGTACACGCTCTTCAAGGCAGCTGGGGAGAGGCTGCCCCTTGAGGTCGTGAACCCTGTCGGGGCGCTCCTCGTACCGACGCCGAGGTCCCTGTACTCGAGCAGGACGGCTTATGAGATGTCGCTGGCCCAGCCCCACGGCAGGGCTGCGCTCATCCGGGTAACCTCATGCGTCAGCAGCAGCGCCAGCGTCCACATGGTTAACGTTGACGCGCTCTCAAAGACCTCTAAGCTCGTCGAGAACGAAGTACAGGACATAGTTGCCTACCTCTCCCCTCCGCCCGTGCAGGTGGACGAGCGCGTTGCAACGGGCATATTCACGGGCTCGGCCAGCGAGGCGGCTGACAGCTGCATACTCCTCGAGGAGAGGTCAAGCGACGTAGTGGTTATAGAGTCTAATAGCGACGTGGCCGCGCCCACGCCTGCGTCCGCCGCGCCGGACCTGGTTGTACTGGTGTCGCCCGGGGAGGCCTACATAGTTGACGGCAGGAGGTACAGGAACGCCATGGAGGTCCTGATGCTCAGCGGGAAGCCGTGGGTCTCTAAAGCATCGGAGCTCTTCGACCTGACGGGCTCCATGAGCCGGGTGGAGCTGCCTATACTGGAGGACCCTGAGGAGGGCTATGGGCCTGAGGTAACGGAGCCTATAGTTGACGCGATTAAGAGCAATGCAGCCGCCAAGAGCGCCTGAGCCGCTTTATGTAAGGGCGCGAGCACTAATAGCCCTCGCAACATATGGAGAAGGGCGCGCTTGTTCGAACTAGCACGGCATCCAATCCTTAGGCTAAACTATGTAGCGATATACAGCGTATCAGCGCGCTTAAAGTTCGTAGCGCGCTTGCCAATTCTCTACAAATAGAAAGTTTAAATAGTTCTGCTCTCTTATAATAGAAAAGTGGGAAGGAGCTATGTTGTTCATGGACATACTTGACATACAGCTCCAGGTGCTGGCCTGGGGTCTCCTGGCCGGCGCCGCCTGGGTCCTGCTGAAGTATGGGATGCCGAGAGGGGAGACGGAGAAGCTTGACAAGGGCTTCGGCTACGCCTTCTTCACGATAGGCCTCTACGCCTTCGTAACCGGCCTCTGGGCGACCTTCGTGTGGCCGCTGCCCAGCAGCTACAATATTGTGCTCTCCGACCCCTACGCGCTCTTTGGCATAGCCTACCTGGCCCTCGGCCTCGCCCTGATCTACGGGGCAGGCCTTGAGGGCATCATGTACATGATAGCATTCCTCTCGCTGTCGGTCTTCATCTACGGCGCTGACATTTATCACTACGGCATGACTAGCGAGCCCGCCGCAGCGGCAGCAATGTACATAATAATCGCCCTGGCAGCCCTCCTGAGCCCCTTGCTGGCCTACAGGAGGACCTCCAGGTGGTTCGCCTACATTGAGGTAGTGCTCCTCATACTAGGGGCCCTCCTAGCGGCCTACATTGGGGCCTCGGCAACTTTCGAGCACACTGCTGACTGGATGAAGTGGGTGCCCTTCTACGGATGAGCGCGTTTGCGCCAAACCTTATCTTAGACTTTTTAAAACTTCTTTTTTCGTCTAAGGTGATGGGCCTTGGGTGAGATTCCCACAGAGGATGGGGTCTACCTCTTTGAGCCAGGGAGAGGGTGGCTTAAGCTGGCCACTCTCTTAACGCCATCCTCCCTGAAGAATGGAATCAGCATGATATACTTTAAGAACAACTGGTGCGTCCCCTGCAGAGTGCTTGACCTGAAGATGCCAGATATCATTAGGATGTACTCGTGCAAGGCGTCACTTTACGTGGTAACCTGCAAGTGGTTCACGTCGCTCTGCCTAGACACCGTAGCTAGAAGGGCCTTCCAGGCATTTAAGGTAACAGACTCGCCTACGCTCTGGTGGGCCATTGTTTCCGGGGGCAGAATAGTTAAGGAGGTTCGCATAGCCGGCGTGCCCTCGATCGCGGAGCTGAGGAAGTACGTGAGCGACAACCTAGGCATCAGGCCCTGCAGGGCGTCCTCTAGGTCGCAAGCACGTGAGTCTTAAAGCCCGACAACTCATTATAATTAAAGCGCATGAACGTTCACAATAAAAGCCTGCCCGCCTAGCTCCGACAGGGCGGCGGGTGAAGTTAGTTGTGCCCGGAGGAAGCCCCACGGGGCGATGACGCTCTCCGGGGTATCAGACGCCGCCTCGATGAGGTCATAAAGGCCCTGCCCCAGGAGAGGGGCGTCTACGCTCTCTGCTTCAGGCTTGATAGGGAAGTTAACATTACTAACAGGAGTGGCAAGGTAATAGCCTCGGTTGGCCCGGGCCTAGTACTTTACGTGGGGAGCGCAGGCGGCCCTGGGGGGCTGAGGGCCAGGCTCTCAAGGCATTTGATGGGCGCCTCAAGGTGCTGGTGGCACGTGGACTGCGTTTCGGGCGCCGCCAGTTCCGTTAAGTTTGTGTTTTACGTCACCGGCAGCTCTGGGGTCGAGAGTGAGGACTCGCTGGCGAGGAGGCTGGCAGGCCTGAGCTCCCTTAGGCCCATAGGCCGCGTCGGGGCCACGGACGCCAGCGAACCCCACATGTTCATATGTCATGACGAGGATTCAGTTATCGCAGCCCTGATGCCCTTGGGCAAGCTCATAAGACTACGGGGGCGCAGTGCCGAAGCATGATGAGGCCCGGCGCCTAGTCATGCCTCGCCCTGCGGCCTGCTTTTTACTTTCCCCTGCCCTGAGGCGCAGGGCCGCAGGGCTTGAAGGTTAAGGCTGTAATCTTTGACGTTGACGGCGTCCTCACGGAGGTGAAGAGCAGCTGGGGGTTCGTCCACGAGGCCCTCGGCGTCGCTGATAAGGCTAAGAAATACGCCGAGATGTTCAAGAAAGGTGAGATAAGCTACCAGGACTGGCTTAGGCTTGACACGGGTCTCTGGGTAGAGGCTACCAACGGACAGATAACGAGGTGGGACCTTGAGAGAGTGCTCTCAAGGATTCCCCTGAGGTCCTGCATTAAGGACGTCTCAGTTTGCATTCATAGGATGGGCAAGAGGATAGCACTGCTGAGCGGCGGCATAGACCTCCTCGTAGCCAGGGTCGCCGACGCAATAGGAGCTGACCTCTGGACGGCCAACATGTTGAGCTTCGACTCAAGGTGGAGGCTTGTACCTGGAGGAGTGGCTGCTGTGGGCGTTAACAAGGGCAGGGCGATAAAGCTTCTCGCCGGCGAGCTCGGCGTCAGGCTTGAGGAGGTCCTCTACGTGGGCGACTCCGAGTGGGACTCCGAGGCCATGAAGCTCGTGGGCTTCCCGGTGGCCTTAGGCGACGACGAGTCCCTGAGCGGGGTGGCCAAGTATAGGATAAAGAGGCTCTCAGAGGTCTGCGACCTGCTGAGAAAAATAGAGATAGGGGAAGCCTAGCTGACCTCCTCCCCGCCCTGAGGGGCGAGGCTTGCCGTTCACTTTGTCACTGGCCCTTGAGGGCCTTAAGGTCGGCGTGCCTTATGTAGCCAACAAGCACGTCCGTGTACTCGGTAGTTGATATTGGCGTTATGCCCCCCATCTCCCTTGCCAGGTCGTAGGTCACCTGCTTGTGGGCTATCGCCTGCCTGACGGCGTACTCCACGAGCAGCCTCACCTCAGACCATCCGACAAAGTCGCTGAGCAGGTACATGCCGCTCAGTATCTCAGCCGTTGGGTTTATCACGTTCTTGCCGGCGTACTTGGGGGCGCTGCCGTGGACGGGCTCAGCCACGGCGACGCCGTCGCCCATATCAAGGCCTGCAGCCATGCCTATGCCGCCCACTAAGGCGTTGGCCTCGTCGCTTATGTAGTCGCCGTTCAGGTTAGGTGTCACTATAACGTTGTAGTCGCCTGGCCTAGTTATTATCTGCTGCATCATGTTGTCGGCTATCCTGTCGTTCACTATTATCTTGCCCTCAGGGGTCTTGCCGCCGTACTTTGTGTTAACCTCGTCCTCGGTAACAACGTAGTCCCTGAACTCCGAAAGTATGAGGTCATAGGCCCACTGCCTGAAGGCGCCCTCCGTGTACTTCATTATGTTGCCCTTGTGCATTATTGTGACGTGCTTGTAGCCGTTCCTTATGGCCCACTCCATGGCTCTCCTGACGTGCCTCTGCGTCCTCCACTTTGATATGGGCTTTATGCCTATGCCCGTGTCGGGGGTCAGCTCGATGCCAAGCTCCTTCTTGAGGAAGTCCCTGAGCTTCTGGGCCTCAGCACTGTCGAACTGCCACTCTATGCCGGCGTAGACGTCCTCCGTGTTCTCCCTGAATATCACCCAGTCTATCTTCTCTGGGTGGCAGTGGGGAGTTGGCTGGCCGTACCACTTCACGGGCCTCACGTTAGAGTAGAGGTCAAGCACCATCCTCAGCGTCACGTTAAGGCTCCTGAAGCCGCCGCCCACGGGGGTGGTCAGGGGTCCCTTCAGGTTGACGCGGGCCATCTTAAACGCCTGAAGAGTGCCATCGGGCAAGAGGGAGTTGCACTCCTTCTGCGCCTCCTCGCCGGCCGTGACCTCCCACCAGACTATCCTCCTTGAGCCGCCGTAGGCCTTATCAACCGCAGCGTCGAGAACCCTCTTGGCGCTCTCTACGATCTCAGGCCCTATGCCATCGCCCTTGAAGTAGGCCACTATCAGGTTGTCAGGCACTATCAGCTTCCCGTTCTCAAACTTGGCCAGCCGCCCCTCTGAAGGAGGCTTAACCTCGTCGGCCGTACATGGGTGAGACACCATGAATGGTCCCAGTGAGGAGTATGTATGGGTCTTTAAAAACGTTCAATGACAGCCTATTACGTCAAGCCTAAGATTTCCCTTAGTGTCTTGTCGTAGGGTTTTCTGGCGACGCCCTTCTCTGTTATAATGCCGCTCACGAGCTCCGGTGGCGTCACGTCGAAAGCCGGGTTCCAGGCCTCCACGTCCTCAACCGTTATGGCAAGACGCCCCAGGACGGTCTTGACCTCGTCAGGGGACCTCTCCTCTATTGTTATTGACTCCTCCCCCATGACGGGCTGTATAGTGCTTGTGGGCGCGGCGACGTAGAACTCCTTCCCGTTAGCGTTAGCCGCAAGGGCTAGGTTGTAGGTTCCTATCTTGTTAGCCACGTGGCCGGTTAGCGTTATCCGGTCTGCCCCAACTATGGCGAGGTCCGCCATCCTCCTCCTGAACAGGAGGCCTGAGGCGCCGTCAACTATGAGTGTTACAGGTATGCCGTCCTTCTTAAGCTCCCATATCGTAAGCCTAGCTCCCTGGAGCAGGGGCCTCGTCTCATCGGCGTAGACCTTAATGCTCTTGCCCTCGTGCCAGGCGTACCTTATCACGCCGAGTGCCGTGCCGAAGCCGGCGGTGGCAAGGGAGCCCGTGTTACAGTGCGTCACTATCCTATCCCCGTTATCTATTAGCTTGGCCCCGTTTCTGCCCATGCTCACGTTGTTTTCTATGTCCTCCACATAGATCGTGAAGGCCTCCCTTGTAGCGGCCTCTCTTATAGCGTCGACTTCATTCTCCGCCTCAAAGGCCCTCTGGGCCGCTCCCCAGACCCTGTCAAGGGCCCAGAAGAGGTTGTAGGCCGTGGGCCTTGTGGTTGCCAGGACGCCGTAGGCCTCCTTGAGCTCGTTCATAAGGTCCTCGGCCCTCTTTGCCTTGGAGTGCACAGCCGCTAAAGTCATGCCGAAGGCCGCCGTGACCCCTATCGCTGGGGCGCCCCTGATCTCCATGTCCTTTATTGCCTGAGCCACCCTCCTATAGTCCTTGGTCCTCACATAGACCTCGTTCCAGGGTAGCTGCCTCGTGTCTATCCACACGAACTCATTTGAGCTGAGGTCATAGTATAGAGGCTTAATTGTAAGGAACTCCTTGAGCTTGTCCAGTCTTGAGAGTAGGTCCTCTAGCAAGTTCTCGCCCAGTGACTCCGGATTTATTAGAAAGTTAATAACTGTGACAAGTTAGAATTGATCAGGCGTGAGCCTTGGGACTAAAGGATGACGTCATAAGGTGGCTGAAGGAGGAGGAGATAGACTCAGAGGAGGTGCCCGTGCCCCCTGGCGCGCCAGTTGAGTGGGCCCTTAACGCCACCGTGAAGGCGCCCCTCAAGGTTATGATAGGCGTGCAGAAGCCAAAGACTAAGGTTGACAGGCTTGTACTAAGCATGATAGTAAAGGTGGCAGAGCAGCACAGGTCAGCCCTCATGTCGATGAGTGAGAAGGAGAGGGCTAAACTCATGAACAGGCTGCTGTCAAACGTAACGTCCCTCTGTCCCTCCTGCATAATAGTGTTTCAGCCCCAGCTCGACATACCCGACACCATAGTTGTCAGCAAAGTGATATATGATGACGACATAGGACCCATGAGCTTAGGTGAGAGCGTCAGGACGCTCGTAAACGAGTACGCAATAATAGTCAGCTTCTTCAACTCTGAGGTAGCCAAGGCGGACCAGGGCCCCAGCACGGTTATGCACATGTGAGGTGCTGGACTTGGTCAGGCTTAGGCCTCTGGCCGTGCTGGCATCCTCGAGGTGCCTGAGCGCCGCGGCGTCCCTGGAGAGCGCGCCCTTTGAGGCCGACCCAGAGGTAGCCAGGGCTGTTGAGGAGGCCTACAAGTCACTTAAGTCCTGGGCCCCCCCAGCAGGCTGGGACGCCACTAGGCTGTCCCTCTGGTATGCGGCCGTCTACGGGGGGCTTGTCCTAGTCTACACCTGCGGTCCTGTGACCCCAATATCTAGGGTTACGGTGGCCACGGGCATTAGTATCATGCCGAGCGACGCCCCCAGGAGACTCGAGGACATGCAGCTGCTATCGGCCTGGGCCAAGCTGTGGGCTGGCGACGAGCTTGGCGGCCTGAGGGAGCTTGAGGGGGGCCTTAGCTACCCTGCTGGGTTCAGGTGGAAGGTTGGCGGTGACATCAAGGTATCAGTTAGAGGCATAATATACTAATACTAATAGCGTGTACGCGTCACTTGGCCACCGCGCTCTCAGGCAGGTCGCTTAGGACCTTAACGTATGCCCTGCCCCTGTTGCTCCTTATCCAGTCGAGGGACCTCGTGGCCAGCTCTGCGGCCTTCCTTGGCGTCCTTGATACGCCGACGCCGACCTTTACCCTGTCAACCTTTGAAAGCCTCGTGGCCAGCTCCTCGTAATTTGCGACAGGCATCACGACAAGTATGTTGTCACCGCCGAGGTACTGCGCTATGCCGCCGTAGGGCTTGGCCTCCCTTGACACCTCACCCAGGAGCTCCTGAACCCTGTGGAACGCCTCAAGGGGGTCAGTCCTCTCCGTTAGCCCAGTGACGTCATCAAGGTCCACGTGGCCGAGCACCGAGAGCTCTTCGTCACACTCAGGCTCGTTTACAGCGCTGCCTCTGAGGGACGCGAACGCAGCTGAGACAGCTGCAGCGGGACTTTCAGCCGCCGCAGTTGAGCCCCTCACCTCAACAGGGGAGACGGCCCTCACGGAGTCGACTATATAATCTATGTCACCGTTAGAGAGGCCGCTGCTCAGCACCAGGAGGAAGTCGTACCTCAGGGGTATTGCAAGGCCCCCCCTTGACGCTGCTACCTCCTGGGCCCTCCTGTAGAGCTCGGACTGCCCCTCCTGTATCCTCCACTCTCTGTCGCTCCCGAGCAGCTCCGTCCACCGCCTGTAGTTAGCGAGCTCCAAGAGCGTGACCTTCACGCAGGCCCTGCTCAAAGTCACTCCACCACTATCGTCTGGCCTGCTGCGTACTTGAGGCCAGGTATTTGTCTCTGCCTCCTTACGAGCTTCACGGCCGCCTCAACGGCCCTCCTGGAGTACTCCTCTATCCTCTCCGCCGCCTGGGCCCTCGATGCGCCGGGCCCTATGATGCCCAGCGTGACGGGCTTGCCGTACTGGAGCGAAAGGTCGACCAGGGCCCTAGCCGCCTGGTTAGCTATTAGCTCGTCATGCTTTGTCTGCCCCTGTATGACAGCGCCTATGACAGCTACGGCATCTATAAAGTCGAGCCTTATCACCTGGGCCACGCCAAAGGGAGCGTCATAAAAGCCTGGCACGTGAAAGACCACTGGGACCTCCACGTCCAGGAACTTTGCGTGACTCAGCGCCTTCTCCTCCATCAGCCTAGTTATGTCATAGTTAAACTCCGCGACCACGAGCGCCAACCTGACCGGCTGCTCAGGCACCCTTGACCCCCTGGCTCCTCGGCGCGACCAAATAAAAAGGCTAAGACCTTCACTGGGCGGGGCCTGCCTCTGGGCCAGCTCAGAGGCCCACGGCCCTCCTGAAGAACTCGTTGGCCCTCGCCAGTCTGTCGATGGCCTCCTCCAGCGGCTCGTCAGGGGGCACCTCGACCTTAATGAACGTGCCAGTCCTTCCTACCTCCCTCCTCCTGCCGAGAACCCTCAGCCTCTCGCTGACAGTGCCGAGGTCGACCCCAAGGAGCCTCGCGACCTCAGCCTCGTGTCCGCTGACCGGGTACTCGACATGGCCGTCACCTGTCGGCACTATAAGCTTCAGCTCCTTGTTGACCCCTGGCACCCTGGCGCCCCTCTCAAGGCCTGCCATGTCAAGCTTGCCTCCCCACGTGTAGAAGTCGGCCTCCCTGGGCCTCAGCCTGCCGAGGGGGAAGCTGACGGTGACCTCAAGATCTGGGTCGAGGTAAATGTAGGCCTTGGGCACGTAGCTTGGAGTGGCCTGAACTATCTCCTTAGCGTAAGCCCTGAGGCCAGCCATGTTGAGTCTCATCTCAGCCAGGTAAGGGGGGACCTGGTCAAGCACTATGACATCAACGTCGCTCTCCCTCCTGACGTCCCCCCTCGCCACGCTGCCGTAGACGTAAGCGTTAAGGCCCGTTAGGGCCCTGAGGACTCTCCTAGCCTTCTGCCTCTTCTCATCAAGAATTCTCCACCTGGTCTCGTCGTAGATTACCCTGAAGCCCTGGGGCAGGCGCGCGCCCTCAGCCATAGCGTAGTCGTGCCAGCTTTAGGCCCTGCTGGCCACTGGGCACTCGCTATGAGGCTAGTTTAAAAAGCGCCCTCGGCCCCGGCGCTGCGATATCTAGGAGTAAACTATCCAGTACTCCTGGTCGTCGCATACAAGGAGGTAGAGGCCGGGGCCCTGGAGGCCCTGCAGGGGGCCGCTGACGGCAGTCGGCCTGCCGAGCGTGAGCTGGCCGTAACTTATGTTGACCTGGTAGAGCACGCCGGGGCAGGGCAGGCTCACGATGGCCCCGGGTATCACGGCGACCACGGGCCCCTCCTGCGGCTCGCCATTAACGTAGATCAGCCCGTCGTGGAGAGGCGGCGAGACCATGATTACTGAGTAGCCGCTCCCGTTGACCTCCAGGGCATAGGCGAGCGGCTGAGGCGTCACGTTGGTTGCAGCCCACGCGGCGCCCTCGTAGCCGTTCCCCTGGTCCTTGAAGGAGTACCTAAGGTAGGAGGTGACAGGCATTAGGGGCACGGGCGGCGATGAGACCTCCACGCGGCTCGCCTGAAGCAGGAAGGCCCCGCTGCCGGCCCCCTCCGTTGAGACGCCGAGGCTTGTGTAGAAGGTCAGCGTGAACGGCTGCTCATAAGCGACGACGGCGTTTGCTGCAGCTGCCCTAGTGGTCATCTGCTGGCCCGCCAGGCTGACCACGCGGAAGGAGAGGGGCGCCGGGACCGTTACGTTGACGCTCGCGGGCCCCCGCACAGCGCAGAAGGTCAGGTTGAGCTCCCCCACCAACCTTAGGTACGCCTGTGTCGGCGCCCCCCATGCCACGAGGGGCAGGCGGTACGCGAGGACAACAGGCCCCGGGGTGACGCCGCGGCCTGTGGTCGACGAGCTAAAGTTGTAGTAATAGTAGAGGTTGTAGTTTTTCCATGCCGCGCCAGTTGGGCTCACTGACCATGATGACGTGAAGTTCCCCTGGTAGCCCAGGGCGGCTGCCGCGAAGGCCTCTGATGGCCCAGTCGCCCCCAGGGCCTCGTAGCCGCTGAGGCTCACGGAGCCGCTGTAGTTAACTATAAGGCCTGGCCCGCTGAAGACCACGCCTATAGACCCTCCTCCTGGGCCCTCGTAGGCTGCCACCTCGACCCTGTGGCCCGACAGCTCTATGTAGCCAAGAGGGGTCAAGGTGAACTGGCTGCCCCCTGCCAGGGTTCCGCTCATCATATAGCCGTCTACCCACACTGACGCGCTGAGCGTGCCGCCCGGCGTCCCATTTATAAGTACCTTCGCCTCCGCCGATCCTAAGCACGACGTCTCGTTGCCGCCACCAACGAGCCCGGAGATGTATATAGCGTCGAGGCTCGCTGGGTAGGAGTCCGGGCCAAAGTTGAACTGAGTCCCCGTCCCTGAGGCAACAGATACCTGGCCCCCCTCGCTGGCCTGCGGCTGGGCGCAGGTGGGGTCCGTGTACTTGAACATGGCCCCGCTTGACGTCACTACATAGATGGTCGCGTTGCCGCAGGCGTAGTTGCCCGGCAGGGGTATTAGCGTTGGCGAGGACGCCACAGCGCCGACCTTCTCGATTATAGCGTCACCGTTAACCTCAATGACGGCATATGAAATGTTTATTGGGGTCGTCGGCAGGACCTCCATGTAGAGCCTCGAGCCGTTCAGGACCAGGTTCACCTTGGGCGGCGAGGCCTCCTGCGCGGCCCTCTCGAAGAGCTGCGCTGAGGCCTTCTCCGAGTAGCTTATGACCTCGGAGCCCATCCTGACAAGGGATATGGCCGCCAGAAGGACAACCATGAGCACTATGAACGCGCCTATGACCTCGCTCAGCGACCTCCTAGGCTTCACGCATGCCACCAGCAGTTAAGCAAGTTAAGAAGGCGGCCCTCCCCCTGGCGAAAGTGAAGGTAGGATGAGAGGAAAGGTTGGGCTCATTGTAAACCCCATAGCAGGCATGGGGGGAAGGGCTGGACTGAAGGGGACAGACGGCGAAGCGTATGAGAAGGCCATAGCCCTTGGGGCTAAGCCTGTGTCCCCGCTAAGGGCTAGGGAGTTCATCAGGTCGCTGCGCTCCCGCATAAGCCTGGTGACGCCTGAGGGCATAATGGGGGAGGACGAGGCACTAGCAGAGGGACTAAGGCCTGAAGTAATAAAGTGCGTTAATAACAGTACCAGGACGACGGCCGAGGACACTGTAAGGTGCGCAGAACTCATCTCTAGAGATGTTGACATCATTGTGTTTGTCGGGGGTGACGGCACGGCCAGGGACGTTGCGAGCTCTGTCGACCTTAGCCTGCCGATCCTCGGCGTTCCCTCCGGCGTTAAGATGTACAGCGGCGTCTTTGCTGAGACCCCCTCGGCTGCGGCTGCTGCCCTCCTCAGGTTCATTAACGGCGAGGCCCAGCTAGTTAAGGCCGAAGTCCTTGACATTGACGAGGAGGCCTTTAGGAGGGGCGAGCTCAGGGTGAGGCTCTACGGCTACGCCCTCGTGCCAGGGGCGCCGGAGGTTGTGACCAGCGGCAAGGAAGCTGGCGCCCACGACGAGGAGGAGCTGAAGTCTATAGCCAAGTACGTGAGGGAGAACATGGAGCCTGACACACTTTACCTTCTCGGCCCTGGGACTTCTGTCGCGGCAGTGGCCGAGGAGCTTGGCGTCCAGAAGACCATCCTTGGGGTGGACGCCGTGTATAACGGTAAGCTTATAGGCTCTGACCTTAATGAGCGGCAGATCCTTGAGCTACTTAGGGTTTACAGAAGAGCCAAAATAATAGTGTCCCCCCTTGGCGGCCAGGGCTTTCTATTTGGGAGGGGCAACCAGCAGCTGAGCCCTGACGTGCTAAGGGCTGTTGGACACAATAATGTTATCATAATCTCGACTAAGGACAAGCTCGTGAGGCTAAGGACGCTCAGGGTGGACACCGGAGACGAGGAGCTGAACTCCATGTTTAGGGGCTACAGAAGAGTGATAGTGGGCTATGGTGAGGAGGCAGTGGTCCTAGTGTCGTAAGCCATAGGAGGTGGCGAAGGGGGAGGGCCATCGAAGGCCCTGCGGCGCGTGCCGCGGGGTCTCCAGAGGGTCACGTCTGAGGTCCTGGGGGCTTGGGGCCCTCAGAGCCTTTTGCGTGACCCTTTAGTGGCCCTCTCCTTCGCCACCGGTTTGCCTACTACTGTCCCAAGGATATATAAGGGGTTAAGCTAGTTACACAAACTTACCCATGCTTTAAAACGCCCTACGTAGCTGTTTCAGCTTTCATGTAGGTTTATAAGTTGTCACCACAATCAGCATATACAGGAGGTACGTGTCTGCGCACTCAAGATGTGGGGCCCCTGGGGTGGCCCTGAACGCCCCCAAGCCCGATGAAACCCCGAGCGGGGTGCGGGGGAACAGGGATGAGGCGGTGACCGTAAGGCAACACGAACCTATATGAGAGTTGAACCCCTCCCGCTGCTGAGGGCTTTAGTCCGCGCCGCACACTCAATTTAAAACTATGCCTAGCGTCAAGTTTAGCCTAAAAGCATCATCCCTGCTTTCCAGCTGTTCAGATAGCGCAGCTTAAAAGAAAGAGGCCTATCACGACAGTTACGTCTTAGGGTTAATCAGGAGGCAGGAGGCGTAGTGACCCTCAGAGACCCTCCTCATGGGCGGCTCCATGTAGTTTGCTAGCTTAACTAAGACGCCGCCGCCCTCCTCCTTCAGAGAATCTATTGACTTCAGGGCCCTTGCGGTGTCAGACTCGGCGTCCACCATTGACTTTAGCTCTGAGGAGGTCACGCCTGTAACCACGAGCGTCGCCTCGTCAAGGACCTTGATTGATAGCCTGTCGCTCAGCTCAACATACCTAGCCTCAGCCAGCCTGCGAAGGGCCTCGGCAACCTCGTCGGCCGTCCAGCCGCACTGGGCCACCGACACGGGGCACCTAGGGTGGAACCTGCAGCCCCTGGGCGGGTTCACAAGGCTAGGGACGTCACCCTTGAGCACGACCCTCCTCATCAGCTTGCCTACCTGCGGCACAGACGATATGAGGGCCTGGGTGTATGGGTGCGCTGGAGACCTTATCACAGCGGCCTTGGGCCCCCTCTCCATCAGCTTCCCTGCGTACATAACGTATATCCTGTCAGCCATGTATGAGACCACAGATATGTTGTGAGTTATGAGGAGCATAGCCATATTATACTTCTCCCTGAGCCCCTTCAGAAGCTCGAGTATCTCAGCCTGCACCGACACGTCAAGTGCGCTTGTGGGCTCGTCGAGGACTACGAACCTGGGGTTTGTGGCTATGCCCCTGGCTATGGCTACCCTCTGCCTCTGGCCGCCGCTGAGCTCGTGCGGGTACCTCTCAGCAAACTCCCTTGGCAGCTGGACCTCCTCTAGCAGGTCGTAGACCCTTGAGAGCGCCTTATCCTTGTCAGCAAAGCCCGTCTCTATCATGGGCTCTGCTATTATGTCGGCTATCGTAAGCCTGGGGTCGAGCGAGGAGTAGGGGTCCTGGAAGACTATGCCTACCTCTCTCCTGAACCCCTTAAGCGCTCTGCCCTTCAGCTTTAGGACCGAGTACTTGGAGGCTATCTTACTGGCCGCCTCTGGGTCGTTCCTTTCAAGCGCCGCGTCGTAGTTCTCAAGCTCCCCGTCAGGTATTTTGAAGAGCACCTCCCCAGCCGTCGGCTCGAGCAGCCTTATGAGCATCCTCCCCAGCGTCGTCTTGCCACTGCCGCTCTCACCAACAAGGCCTACTATCTCGCCCTCGGCGACCTCTATGTTAACGTCGTCCACAGCCCTTACATATGCCCTCCTGACCCCTTTGACCGGGAAGTACATCTTAAGGTGTCTGCCGGCGATTATCATTGTCTTCACCTCGCCCCCTCTGCGTAGAGCCAACATGCTACCTTGTGGCCGCCCCCTAGGTCAACCGTGGGCGGCTCCTTGGTCCTACATACAGGCATGGCGAATGGGCACCTGGGGTGAAACATGCAGCCGCTCGGCGGGTTCCTTAGGTCTGGCACCTCGCCCTTTATGCCCTTGAGTTCGTGGGGCTCTATCGTAGGCACTGCCTCCAGCAGCATCTGGGTGTAGGGGTGCTTTGGCTCCTTGAAGACGGCATCCTTTGGCCCCACCTCAACTACCTTCCCAGCGTACATTATCGCTACCCTGTCTGAGACCTGGTAGAGGATGCTCAGGTCGTGGGAGATGAACATGTACGCCGCCCCTATGTCCTCCTTCAGCTCATTCAGGAGCTCAAGTATCTGGGCCTGCACCGTCACATCAAGTGCGCTTGTGGGCTCGTCGAGAATCACGAGCTCAGGGTTGTTTACCATTGCGGCAGCTATTGCAACCCTTTGCCTCATGCCGCCGCTGAGCTCATGCGGGTACATTCTGACCACTTTCTCGGGCTCGGGCATGCCGAGGAGGCCGAGGAACTCCGCTGCCTTGACGTAGCCCTCCTTAAGCAGCTCCCTCCTTACCAGGCGCGACGCCAGCGGGTTCCTTGGAACTCTGTTAGCTTTAGCTACGGACTCCAGCGGCCCCTTCACGAGCGGGTTAAGCTTCTCGCAACAGAGGCTTAGTACCCTGAGCTCTTTTACAGCATCATGGACGTCCCTCCTCCTCCAAATCGATATTGCCTGGTCGTCAAGGCCTTCAAGCCCCTTGGCCTTCGCGTACTCCCTGAGGCCGCTATAGTCATTAGACTTCAAGTAGCCCAAGACGCTCTTTACGTCATCCTTGGTAGCCTTGGCTCTTGCGAGCCTGCGCTTGGCCAACAGGGCTGGGTTGTGCTGAAGCAGAACCTCCGCTATCTGGAAGCCCACGGGCAGGACTGGGTTCAAGGAAGTCATGGGCTCCTGGAACACCATGGACATTTTGACGCCCCTTACGTTCATCATCTTCTTGTGAAGCTTCTTCAATACGTCCTCGTTCTTGTCAGGCCTGAACTTCTTAGCCCTCTTGAAGTAGTTCCTGAGCGGCTCTACCACGTCAAAGCTGTCGACCAGCACCTGGCCATCAGTGACGGCGGCGTTCCTAGGTATGAGGCCCATTATGGTGAGCCCCAGCGTGCTCTTGCCGCAGCCGCTCTCGCCGGCAACCCCCAGGACCTCGCCCCTGTATATCTCTAGGTCAACGCCGTTAAGCGCCCTATAGACGCCCCTCCTCGTGTAGTAGGCGAGCCTGAGGCCCTTTACAACAACTATGGGTTCCTTGCCCTGGCTCATAGCGAGCTCCTCCTCCTCGGGTTAATCACGTCCATGAGGCCCATTCCCAACAGGTATACGCCGACCGCAAATATCACTATAAAGGAGCCGGGGATTATCACAGTCCATGGCGCTGTAGTCAGGTACTGGAGCCCGAGCGTCGTGAGGTAGCCCAGCTCTGGGAAGTTGGCGACCGGCAGGAAGCCTATAAAGGCCAACGTTGCAATCGCTAGCATTATTGTGCCCAGGTCCATCGACATCTGCACTAGCACGGGCGGGAGCGCGTTGGGCAGTATATGCCTGAACATTATCTTTGCGTTGCCCGCGCCAGCTGCCCTTGCAGCCTCTATGAAGGTCATCTCCTTCACCTGGAGCGTGACGCTCCTCGTGTACCTGGCGTAGAGAGGCCACCAGACCACTATGAGCGCTATGATGAGGCTTGTCAAGTCCCTGCCAAGAACGTAGCCCACGGCTATGGCAAGGACCAGGTACGGGACGCTGAAGAATATGTCAGTTATCCTCATGAGCACGTCATCAACCCACCCGCCAAGGTAAGTGGCTATGATACCTATTACAATGCCTATGCCAGCGCCAGGTAGCACTACTGCCACTGAGAGACCAAGGTCAACGCGTATGGCCTTTATTATGGCATTCAGTAGGTCTATGCCTGGGTATGTCGTGCCCAGTGGGTGCTCCCTTGAGGGCGGCAGGGGGATGGGGTTCGCGTAGTTGGGCACAAGAACGTACGGATGCCTCAGGCCTATCAGCCACGGCGCGAACTGGACTATGAGCGCGTCAGCGGCGTAAAGCAGCACTATTATTAGGCCCGCGACCGCAGGCTTATTGGACATGAACACGCTCAGCGAAAGCTTTCTCTCGGGCGTCAGAAGCTTGAGGGACCTCCTGCCCCTAAGTCCTGAAACCAGTATAGCGGGCACCGCTATTATTATGGCGGCGGCTACCGCCTCCTTTATCATCCCAGCCTCACCCTGGGGTCCTTAAGGGCAAAGACTATGTCAAGGACAAGGCTAACAGTTATGAAGATAAGCCCGAAGAGCAGCGTCCCCGCCATTATGCCGCCCATGTCGTTATCTATCATTGCCTGAGTCAGCCAGTACCCTATGCCTGGGTAGTTGAATATGTACTCTATAACTACGACTCCGCTCAGCATGCCGGCCACTGTATATGCAAAGTTGGTGTAAACTGGGAACATGGCCGTTGGCCTGGCGTGCCTCCTTATTACGATGCCCTCCGGGAGGCCCTTGGACCTGGCGAACCTAACGTAGTCCTGGTCCAGGACCTCAAGCATGGAGGCCCTCAATATGTTTATGACGCCGGCCATAACCCCAAGCGCCAGGGTGAACGAGGGAAGCAGTAGGTGTAGGAATGCGCTCAGGGCCACGCTCCAGTCCCCATGTATAAGCGCGTCTATGAGGAGCACGTGCGTTGGATACGTTATGCCGTTCCTGTACCAACTGAGACCAGCCAGAATGGTTGAGCTGACAGTACCTGATATGGGTAGCACTTTAAGGTAGACGGCGAATATTAGTATCAGCGCAAGTGCTAAGAGGTAGGGGGGCATTCCGTAGAGACCATATGATATAACCCTTATTGCCACGTCGTCAGGCTTGTCCCTCCTCACAGCTGACCACGTGCCCAACGGTATGCCAATTATCCACGTCAGTATGCCGGCGAAGACTGCCAGAAGTGCCGTGTTCGGGAAGAATATCTCTATGGCCTCTGTCACTGTGCCGCTGAACGCCGAGGTCGTGGTGTAGCCCAAGTTGCCCCTTAACACTGCCGCGAGCCAGTAGAAGTACTGAACATAAATGGGCTGGTTCAGGTGGAACTCCTCCTCAAGCTCCTTTATCTGCTGCAACTTCGCTGGGCCTGTTAGCCTGGGATTTATATACATTGCGAGAAGCTTCGTGGGTCCACCTACGTGGATAAGTGCAAACACCATGACCGTGAGCCCTATAAGTGTAGGTATATAGTAAATTAACCTCTTCACAATATACTGCCAAAGGTTTATCTTAGCTCCCCCCGGACGCTTAGGGACTCAGAATGGGGCCTTAAAAGTTTGACCCCACGAACTATTACGGAAAATATAAAAAACTTAACATCAGCTTTTATTTAATTGCTGCGTAAGGTTAACCTTTGACCCACCAGAAGTACCAGCTGTCGCCAGCACCGCCAACCATCGGGTTCTCCTCCCACGATATCATGCCCATGTAGCCGTGCATGTAGGGCTTGACGACCCAGTAGTAGTTCTGCTGTATCGTGTAGACGTACATGTACAGGTTGATCGCCGTGTCCTCTGCCTCCTTGTAGTAGGTAGTCGCTGCCGTCACGTTGTTGGCGAGCTCTGCGGCGTCGGCCTGTGCTATCATGTTGTTGAGCTGCTGGTACTCCATGGCCTCCTGCCACAGCCACTTGCCTATCTCGGGCTCCATGCTTGTGTTGAGCCCTGGCCAGCTCACCTTTGACGCGTTGAAGTAGGAGCTGAGGTCCTCGAGGTAGGTCACGTTCCAGCCGTCAGGTGCTGGGTAGGTGCCTCCCTGCTCATACATAGCGTTTATGAAGTCTGAGGCCAGCGGGTAGTCGGCTATCCAGCCCAAGTAGTATATGGCCATTGGGTTCTGACCTGGAAGCTCGTCGGATATTATTGTTGAGAACGGCAGGTATATCGGCACGGCAACTATGTTGGGGTCTATGTTATGCAGTGCGGAGGCCCACATCTCTGCTGCAGTGTAGTCGGTGGTGTCGCCGCTTGAGACTACTATTGGGAAGTACACCTTTATGTTGTAGAAGCCGCTCTCCTCGAGCAGCTGCTTTGCGTAGGTGAGGTTGAACGTCGGGCAGCCGGTGAGCTCAGACGGCGGGAAGTAGTAGTTAAGCCCTGGTATCAGGACGCCGCAGTACGGGCTGCCGAAGTTGAAGTGGTACTTTACGTTGCCAACTATGTCGTTTATGTACTCGGTGTAGTTGAAGGCGTAGGCGAACGCCTCCCTCACGAGCGGGTTGGCGAAGTACCAGCTGGGTATCGTGTACGACGGATTCATTGAGTGCAGGGCGCTCTGGCTGACGTTAATAGTGAATACAAAGAAGAACTCGCTCAGCGTTGGGAACTCGTAGAGGTTCGCCTGGCCCTGTGACTCGAGGCTCTCGAGGCTCGGTATGAAGCTGCTGGGCAGGCCCGTGACTATGTCAGCCTGGCCTGAGGCGAATATCTCGTAGGCCGTCGTCGGGTCCTTGACCCACTCTATTTCAACTGTGGTGTTCGGCCTCGGGAAGTACGTTATGTTGTTTGGCCAGTAGGGGTTGGGCTTGAGGACCACGCTCTGGCCAGGCGTGTAGACGGCCACATAGTAGGGACCGGTGAAGCCAGCTGACTGACCAGAGGGCCACTGGACCTGGGTGTTATAGTTGCCCTCGTTGCACGTCTGCTCGTAGCTGTAGAAGGCCTCGGCCAGCTGGGTCATGTTGTGGTCATACAGTCCGGTGAAGTTTATGCCGTCGCCAACCTGCTCAAGCCACTTGGCGTCAAGCACGCCGCCGCCCAGCGGGTCAGCTACTGCTGTGAAGAACGCCTCTGGCGACGTTGGTGCCGCCAGGTGGAACGTGACTGTGTTAGTGGCGTTGTTGTAGCTTACTGCGTTGATTATCTCCTCCGCGCCCTGGGTGTCGTTAGGGGCAGTGACAACGAAGGTGAAGGGCACGTAGTTGGGTATCAGGTACTGTGTCAGTATCCACCCTGGGGTGCCTGGCGTGCCTCCTGCGCACAGTATGTCCCTTATGACGCTGTACCAGACGTCATAAGCTGTTATCGGGTCGCCGTTTGACGCCCTGAGACCAGGCCTCAGCTGGAACGTGTACTCAGTGTAGTTGGAGTTTATGCCATGGCCTACGGTTGGTACGTACTCAGCCAGCTCCGGTATGAACTTGGTGGTGTTGGCGCCGTAGTACTGTATGAGAGTGCCGTAAATGTTAGATATGACCTCAAAGCCCACGCTCTCATAGTCTATGTCAGGGTCGAAGCTATATGGACCTCCTGGCACGTTCTCGGCCACCACTATCGTGCCTGGGTTAGGCACTGAGATGAGGGGCCTGAAGAGCGAGAAGGGCATCGTTGGCGAGCTGACGGCTATTGTGTAATATGCTGTGTAGCTGTACGTTGCCCCCGTTGTTATGTTCTCTGTCACTACAGTCAGCGACACGGCGTATAGCCCTGGGGAGCTGTATGAAACGCTCACGAACCTCTCCTTCGGCTCCAGGTAGGTCGTGTTGCCAGAGCCCGTGAGCCAGACCTGGACAGCGTAGCCCGTGCCATTGACAGACGGTATTGTCAGTGTAGTGCCGTTGCCGAAGTCCCAGACGTACTCCTCAATTGTCATGTTGACCCCAGAGGGGGGCTGCAGGAAGCCAGCGCTGAGGTTTATGGCCTGGCCCACGGACACCACGGGCGTCGTAGGGCTCACCAGGGTTATCACTGGAACTGTCACCAGCTGGGCGTAGCTCTCGTTGAACTGCGGAGGCGTCACGAGCACCTCAATCAGGTTGCCCTGCGAGCTGCCGACGAGCTGGCCGTTGCTGTAGACCGCATAGTACACCAGGTAGTGGCCAGGGTACTTATAGTAGAGGTTTGCATAGCCTTGGGTGGTGTTAATTATTGACCCGTTGCCTGTGTAGATTAACAGGTAGCTGCCTGGGGATGGCTTAAAAGCTGACACTGTCAGTGATATAGGTGCCCCTGCCGTCGTCGTGTAAGAGCTCACGGCCGCGGGCGACATGCTTGGCGTAGAAGTTGTGGTCGTTGTGGTTGTAGTGGTTGTCGTGGTTGTAGTTGGAGTGATTGTTGGTGTAGAAGTTGTGGTCGTTGTGGTTGTAGTGGTTGTCGTCACGACGTGGTGCCTGCTGCTCACGTATGCGAGGTAGCCCCCTACCGCCGCCACGACAACTATCACGACGATTATTGCCGCGAGGGCCGTCGTTGAGATAGAACTCCTGGAGCTTGTACCCCTTATATGCCTACCGCTCATAAAACCACCCGCGAAGCTCAGGGCTACCCTTTTATTCGAGAGTATTTAAAGTTTAACCGCATAAAAAGGCTCCCACTTACAGTACTCCAGCCTTCAGCAAAGTAAACTGAAAAACTTTTCGATAAGCTGTGCGATCAAGGCATGCCAAGCACCAGCGACCTGCCCCTGTCAGCCACGCCCCATGGCATTGCGTTTGTATTGGCGCTCCCCCACGCGTTTCCCTGGTAGTCAATGCCTATGAGGCCGGCCGTCCCAGCGCCAAACGCCTCTGTGATAAGTCTTACCTGGGACTCCACAGCGCTCACTATGTCCCTCGTCATCGAGTAAACTATGGAGGCCCTGAGGCTTAGGCCAAGGGAGATTATGTACTCCCCGACGCCCGTGGCCACGAAGGCTGAGAGCTTGTCAGCGTAGAGGCCGGCCCCGACTACCGGCGAGTCCCCCACTCTGCCCGGGAACTTCATTATGACGCCGCCAGTGCTGACGGCGGCCGCCAGCGTGCCCTGCGAGTCAAGGGCCGCGGCGCCCACCGTGTCAAGGCCCAGCTGCCTCGCGAGCTCGATCCACCTCTTAGCTAACTCGTCGCCATCGCCTCCGCTCTCCTTGAGCTGCCTCCACCTCTCGACCGACCTGCTGCTTGGGCCTGGGAAAGGCTCAAGCCCGACCTTCCTGGCAAGCTCGTCAGCCCAGCCCCCAACTATCATGACGTGAGGAGTCCTCTCAAGCACGACCTTTGCAAGCCTGACGGGGTTCTTAGCGTAGGTCACTGCTGCCACCGCTCCAGCCCTCAGGTCGCTGCCCCTCATGACAGCTGCGTCCATGGTGACGCGGCCGCTGAGGTCAAGCACGGAGCCCACTCCCGCGTCGAAGACTCCTGAGTCCTCCATTGACGCGACGGCCTCGACAACCATCTCAACGCTGCTGCCCGTCCTGGAGGCCTCAAGGCCCCTGCTGAGGGCCTCCTCTATAGCCCTCTTCACGGCATTTACGTCGGCGTTCCTCCAGGCGCCAGCGCCCCCGTGAATTATTATGGCAGGGCTTGTCAGCCTTACTGGCATCTCCATTGAATTCACCTACGTTGTCGTTGATAGCTTACACGAAGCCGCTTTTAAGTTTTGGCGGACGGTGGATACAGAAGGTCCTTCATTAACAATTTAAGGTTGCCCAGGCACTCCCTTGAGCATAAAAGCGGACGCTGTACATTGATTATCAAAAAAGTTTATGGCTACTCCTTCCTCTGAAGCAGTTCCCACCTAAGCGATAAGATAACGACTACAAAAGGCGCATTAGATGCAACGTCCAACGATGTGCGGGTTGGCGAGAACCCAATACAAGCGCAGGTCTTCGTTGGCCAGTAGCGTCGTTACTGTTAGCCTGCTTTACTTGCCCACTTATGCTGACCCTACGGCTGCGTCCTATACTATCTTTTTCCTTATTATATTTATTTTTATACAGCGTTAAGTAGTGCCCTGGCCACGTCGATTAGCTCCAAGTCCTGCCCAGGCTTCCCAATAACCTGTAGACCGACGGGCAGGCCGCCGACTCTCATAAGTGGCAGCGAGATCGCTGGCGCCCCCACCAGTGGGGCAAGCCACGAGTTGCCTGTGAGCAGGTCCCTTATAGGCCCATCCTCACGCCCAAGCACCTCGTCTATGCGCGGCGCCGGCACCGCAGTTGACGGCAGCAGGAGGGCTTCCAGGTCCCTCATCACCTTCATGAACTCCTCCCTGGCCCTCCTCATAACCTCTAGGGCGCCCACGTAGTCAACAGCTCTATAGGTTAGCCCCCTCTCAATGAGCCTCCTGACGTCAGGGAAGTACTCCCCCCACACGTCCTTAAATGGTAGGTGCACCGCCGAGGCCTCAGACAGCCTTATCACGGTGAAGGCCTCCCTTCCCCTGCCCTCTGTGAGGGGCATCTTAACAGAGCTCGCGTTAAGCCTTGTGACTATATCATAAAAGGCCCTCTCAACGTCCCTCTCAGCCATTATGAGCCCTTCAGGGACCCCCAGCCTCAGCTGGCGGCGCGCCTCAGCCCTCCTCCCCTTCCTGCCAGCTATCACTTTGAAAACCTCCTCGACGGCATCAATGCTCGACGCAAGTATGCCAACCTCGTCGAAGGTGGGCGAGAGCGGGAACACGCCCCTCTTCGGCGTTGAGCCGCTGGACGGCCTGAATCCGATGACCCCGCAGAGGGACGCGGGTATCCTTACAGAGCCGGCGGTGTCGGTGCCTATGGCCACGTCAACTATGCCGGCAGCCACAGCCGCCGCGCTTCCCCCGCTGCTGCCGCCTGCTATCCTTTCTTTGTCAAGTGGGTTCCTAGTGGGTCCAAAGACAGAAGAAGTCGTAGTCGCACCTGAGGCGAACTCATGCGTATTGGTCTTGCCTATTATAATGAGGCCTGCCCTCTTCAGCCTAGCTACCACGCTGGCGTCGTAGGTCGGCACGTAGTCCTTGAAGAGCCTGGAGCCCATGGTGGTCCTGAGGCCCTTGGTGTATATGATGTCCTTCACGGCTATGGGGACAGGCCTTAGCCCCCTCCTCTCGGCGGCCCTAGCCTCGACCTCCGCCTTGTCGTTTAGCGTCACGACAGCGTTCAGGTCGGCAAGCCTCCTCGCCCTTTCTAAGGCGTCCCCTACCTCCAAGCTCGCACCGGGCGCCTCGTTGCAAGCATAGCATTTATCCCTCCAAGCGGCCGCTAATTCAAGGGGACATGATGGCCTCAGACATACGCTACCTGCTGGGCACGTCAAGGCTGTTGCTAGTCTCCAATAGGCTGCCCTTCACTGTCAGGGTGGACTCCAAGGGGCAGGTAGCCCTAAGCCCCAGCACCGGCGGCCTGGCCACTGGGATGAGGTCGCTCCTGGAGGAGGGGGTAGCTACATGGGCCGGGTGGCCAGGCCTTAGCGAGGAGGCCGCGGGCGATCTGAAGGGCTCAATAACCAAGGCGCTACAGCAAAGAAACGTAATACCCGTGTGGCTGACATCTAAAGAGATCGAGGGCTACTATGAGGGCTTCTGCAACAGCACCATATGGCCACTCTTTCATTACTTCATAGAAAGGGCCTCATTTGACAAGGATTACTGGACCTGGTACAGGGAGGTCAATGAGAAGTTCGCAGACGTGGTGGCCCGCTCCTACAGGAGAGGCGACATAGTATGGGTGCACGACTACCACCTCATGCTGCTCCCCTCAATGCTGAGGGAGAGACTCGGGGACGACGTTCCTATGGGCTTCTTCCTTCACATACCCTTCCCCTCATTCGAGGTCTTCCGTCAGCTGCCGTGGAGGGAGGAAGTGCTGCGGGGCCTCCTGGGCGCTGACCTGATAGGGTTCCACACCTACGACTACATGAACTACTTCCTCGAAAGCGTCAGGAGGATACTTGGGATTGAGCACTACCTGGGTGAGCTAAAGTACGGCGAGAGGAGCATCAAGGTGGACGTCTTTCCAATGGGGGTTGACTTCAACAGGCTCAGGGCGGCCTCCATGAGCGAGGCCGTGACGAAGAAGTTCAACGAGCTGACGCAGAGGCTCGGAAGCGTCAAGGTGATATTCTCCATAGATAGACTTGACTACACCAAGGGCCTGCCGGAGAGGCTGAGGGCCTTCAAGAGGTTCCTCGAGAAGTACCCAGAGTACAGGGGCAAGGTTTCCTACATCTTCGTCGTCTCACCGTCTCGCGAGCGCGTCGAGGAGTACGCCAGGCTCAAGAGGGAGATAAACGAGCTCGTCAGTGAAATAAACGGGCAGTTCTCGACGCTCGAGTGGACTCCAGTAATATATATGCGCAGGTTCGTCCCCGACGACGAGCTGTTGGCCCTCTACAGGCTGGCCGACGTGGCCCTGATAACGCCCCTCAGGGACGGCATGAATCTGGTCGCAAAGGAGTACGTGGCTGCTAACGTGAACCGCAACGGAGTTCTAATAGTAAGCGAGGGGGCCGGCGCCGCAAGCGAGCTCGTGGAGGCTATAGTTGTCAACCCCAACGACTATGAAGGTGTTGCAGATGCCATAAAGAGGGCCCTTGAGATGAGCGACTACGAGCGCACCAACAGGATGGCGTCGCTCGAGGGCAGGGTCTCGAGCTATGACGTTAGCGCGTGGTCCTACGACTTCCTCGCGTCACTGCTTAACTTCAAGAAGGTCCAGGCCGCTGAGATGGAGGAGGCCATCACAAGGAGGCTCACGGGGGTCCAGCTCTCCATGGTCATAAGCTCCTTCATCGCGTCAAGGGGCAGGATACTGTTCCTAGACTATGACGGTACCCTTGTGCCGATGGCACCTTTCTTCTGGATGGCGAGGCCTGACGACGAGCTGCTCTCACTGCTCTCGGCGCTTGCGAGCAAGCCCAACACTAAGGTGGTGGTTGTAACCAGCAGGTCAAGGACCTCCATAGAGTCCATGCTTGGGGGCGTTAAAAACATTGACATGGCGGCAGAGAACGGCGGCTGGATCTACATGGACGGCAGGTGGGTTCAGGGCGTCTCAAACGTCGACACGAGCTGGAAGCAGGAGGTCATTAAGGTGCTGACGGCGTTTACCAAGAGGACGCCGGGCTCCTATGTTGAGGAGAAGGACTTCTCGGTGACGTGGCACTACCGCAACGTGCCTGGGGAGCTTGGAAGCGCGAGGGCCAACGAGCTGATGGACCTCCTGTCTAGGTTTATAGCGGTGCACCCTAACCTGGCCGTCGTGAAGGCGCCTATGGCAATAGAGGTGAGGCTCGCCGGCCTCTCCAAGTCAAGGGCCGCCATGAACTGGCTGTCGCGCGGCAACTATGACTTCATATTTGCCGCTGGCGACTCAGGCGACGACGAGGACCTCTTTGCCTCGCTGCCCCAGGGCTCTGTTACAGTCAAGGTTGGCTATGGCCCGAGCAAGGCCAAGTACTACGTGCCCAGCCCTAACGAGCTCAGGCAGGTCCTGGAGAAGCTGGCTGAGGCCTGATGTCGCCCAGGTTAGCGGCTCTGGCGCTTGATTGGCTTATATCGCTCGCTGCCATCGCAATCTACGTCTATGGCACAATTAAGGCGAGGAAGAGCGTCAGAGCTCTCAGACCCCTTGATAAGCTCGAGCTCCAAAGGCCTGTCACCGTCATAGTGCCCGCCAGGAACGAGGAGAGCAGGATCAGGTGGCTCGCGGAGTCGCTCTCAAGGGTTCCTGTCAGTGATGTCATATTAGTTGACGATCAGAGCAACGACAGGACAGTTGAAGTCGCCATGAGCTACCTCAGGGGCACGCGCCTAAGGGTGATAAGGGTTGATGGGACTCCTTGGGGATGGCTGCCGAAGCCCTACGCCGTGGAGCTGGGCGCCAGCAGGGCGGGCATCAGCTCATCCCTGCTGTTCCTTGACGCCGACGTGAGCGGTGACCTGGGCCCCGTGCTTGCGGCTGCCTCCTCTGTGCGCCCTGGGGAGCTGGTGGCCTTTGAGCCGAGGTTTACCTGCACTTCCGGCCTCTGCAGGCTGACGCAGCCGTTCCTCACCTCAATAGTTCACGGCTTCTTTGGCTTCGACAGGGCGCTCAACCCAAGGGACAGGCACTCAATGATGTTCGGCTGCTGCTGGTCCATAGACCCCTACTCGTTCTGGGAGTCAGGCGGCATGGCGCAGGTCAGGCAGTCCGTCGTTGAGGACAGGACCCTTGCGGTTAAGCTGAAGGAGAGGGGCTTCAGGCTCACGGCCTACGATGCCAGGGAGCACCTCAGAGTTATGTCATGGGATGACGCGGGCCAGTTCGTGAACCTCGTGAGGAGGGTCTCGTACTCAGCCGCGGCAGGCATGAGCATGCCATCATACCTGGCCTTCTCAGCGGGGGTCGCCCTTCTAATGTTATGGCCCTTCGCCGCCATTCCCATGGCACTCCTAGGCCCCTTTGCAGCGCTGGGACCCCTCTTAACCTACGCCGCCCAGGCGGCCTTTGCAGCCGTGGGGCAGAGGGTGGAAGGCATAAGCGGGGCCTGGTTCCTGGCCTCCCCGCTGGCTGGCGCACTCGTGACGTGGGGCTTCATAAGTTCAAGGCTGAGGCCTATATCATGGAAGGGGAGGCTGCTAGGTCAAGTGCAGGGAAACTCACAGGCACTTGAACGTAACCCCGTCACTGTCAATCAGTATTGAGCCGGCCCTGCCGCCGTGGTACCTACTTGAGAACACAGTTATGACGCTCCCCTCAACCTCGCGGAGGCTTGTCCAGGAGTCGCACTTGATGCCCTCTACCAGCCTTCCATCGCCCTTTGATATTCTAAGCCCATCGACGACCTCGTGACCTCTCACTATTAGGTTGAGACCGTTGGCCCTAAGGAAGGAGCTCCACGCAGGCCTTCCATAATAGTATATCCCAGGCCCCCTGATGTTAGGCTCAAAGTGGTATGGCTCCAAGCTCGGGTCATTCCAAACCATCTGGAATATTATGCCGTCCGAGAGCTCCAGGTAGCGCCTAGTGCCCTTCACCTGGGCGTAGTAGCGCTCTATGTCACTGAGAAGGGCCGGCCTGTCAGGCCTCTCACAGCTGACACATGGGATGCCTCCGTGAACCATGAGGGACCCCAGGCCCACCGCCGCTAACGGCATGTTCATATAGGCTTCGACTACATGGGAGTAGAGGTCCGTTGCGCCCGCGTAGAGCACCTCCTCATAGAAGCCGTAGCCCTCGTTCATCCTTGGGTCCTCGTGGTCGCCTCTCAGCGGTATGAACTTCCTCGGCTCCGCTGAGACCAGCTCTAGCACCTTTAAAATTGTTTGAATGCTGTTGGGGCCCCTGTCAACATAGTCCCCAAGCATTATGGCCTTGTCTGCCGAGAACTCATCAACAAGCTGTTCAAACCTGTCCACCACGTCGGCATAGCCATGTACGTCCCCTAGGACTGCTATTCTGCCGACGTTATCTACTCTGACTATAAGGGGGAGCTGTCTAAGCGCATTAACGGCGCTATCTATGGCCTCTATCTCCCTCTCCCACAAAAGTCTGCACTCCCTTATGCTCGCTGTTTCCAGTCGCTTTAAGGCGATGAGACGCTTCGCTCTAGCTCAGCCAAGTAGCGCTCCAGGTACTTAATGCCGTGGTCTGGCACTACCACTATGTAATCCCCCTCTTCGACGCCACTAATCTTAAGGAGGCCGGCCAGCGCCGCCCCTCCGCTCACGCCGAAGAGCAGCCCGTTGGACCTGGCGACGCTTATAGCGGTCTCCATGGCCTCCTCCTCGGTGACATCAACTATGACGTCAGGCCTCTCCGGGAACGGCCACCACTTTGAAATGTCCTGCCTCCTTATGCCCGGTATATGACTCCCCTCGGCCGGCTGTACCCCAATTACCCTGACATCAGGCCTCCTGTTCTTGAAGTAGAACGATATGCCGGCTGCGTGCCCCCCTGTGCCCATTGAGGCCGCTACCCCTCTCAGCTTGAGCCCAAGGAAGTTGGCCTGCGCCTCTATCTCCTTAGCAGTCGCGGCCACGTGCACCAGCGGGTTAGCGATGTTGGTGAACTGGTTGGGCATTATTGCGCCATCCACCTCAGCCTCCTTCATAGCCGACGGGAGGGCCTCGACGGTCGAGGAGCCCCTCGTTACCACTTCGGCGCCGAGAATTTTCAGCATGGCCGGCCCAAAGCCCTCGGCTGTGGTCGGCACGTAAATCCTGGCCCTCAGCCCCATGGCTGCTGACAGCGCCGCCAGGGCCACGCCCGTGTTGGAGGAGGAGACCTCATAGACAGCCTTGGCCCCCTGGCCCCCGGCAAGGGCCTCGCTCAGTATGCTGAAGGCTGTCCTGTCCTTTATGCTCAGGCTGAGGGGGTTGTACCACTCGAGCTTCGCCCAGACCCTCACGCCCTTGCCCCAGTCCCCCTTGATCATGACTAGGGGCGTCGGCCTGTCAGCAGTGAGCAGCTCAACTACGTCCCTGTAGACCCTGAGCTCCGGCGCCTTCACGTTGTCATAGAAGCCCAGCGCATCAAGGGGCACAGGCCCTTCCTCCCTAGCGCCCTCGCTCACTGGCGCCAGGCTGCAGCCGAGCCTCCTGAGGGCCCAGTAGTCATCATGGCCTTCAACAACCCTGGACCCGGCCACGGCTATTGACTTCTCCATTGAGCCCTGTCTAAGCAGCCTCCTCATGGAGTTCAGCAGAGCCTCCAAGCTTACGCCTTCAGCTGACAGCTCCGTGATCCGCCTGAGCCTCACCCGAAGCCTCCCCTAGGGCAGGCACAGGCCCCCGCCTTTAATGGCGTTTCCATTCTCTTAATAGACAAACGCTTATATTCTCTATTAGAGAAAGTTAACGCGAAGAGCCATGGTAAGGGACGACGTTAGGGAGAAGCTACGCATGGTCAAACGGATGGCCGCGTACTACAGGTCCCTTGGGGCAGACCCTATGTCGCTCGCTGCTGGCTGCTCGGTCAAGGTAGATCTCATCAGGGTCGTCTACCCAGCCATGAAGGCCCTCAGGCCAAGGCTAGGCTCGTCGCTTGAAATAGCTGAGAGGGAGGACTCTGACGTGTTCATGGGTGATCACAGGGACGTCGAAGTCGAAAGGCTTGTGATGCCGCTCGGCGTCGAGGCTGAGCACAACTTAAAGCTCTCGCGCGAGGCCAGAGCAGCTGTGCTCATACAGGTCTACCAGCTTGACGCCGAGGACCCGGAGAAGTTCGCCTTGAAAGTTGAGCCTGCGTACAGGTCGCTTTCACGGTGCGCCCCTCGCATAAGGATTGGCAAGGGCCACTCCATAGTGACCCCGTTCAAGGAGGACGAGTTCATGCTGGCAGACCTGGTGACCTCGACCGGAGGCGATGATGCGATAGCTATTAATAATGACACTATGCACATAATAGATCCAACGCTTGACCCCCTTGACCTGAGGCAGGTCTCGGGAGCCCTGTCAAACGCCCTTAACGACCTCTTCGTGCTAGGAATTCGCAGGGGCCTCAAGATAGCCCCTGTCCTGAACGCGCCTACCGAGGAGCTGAGGGAGAGGCTGGCAAAGAACGCCGAGGCCTTCGCGAGGTCCATTAACGCTGAGCTCGTGAACGTGCCGGGGCCCGGCAGGGGAAGGCTCCTGATGGGGGCTACCGTGATAGGCTACAGCGACAGACAGCCGCCCCAGTTCCACCACATGGTGAGGCCTGGCATGAAAGTCATAGCCACTAGGTCCTTCGGCGAACTAGCCCCGATAACCACTTACCTGACAGCTGCCATAGATGAGAGCGTAGTTGATGAACTTGAGAGCGAGGGCATAAGCTTTGAGGAGCTGGAGAGGCTGAAGGAGCAGGCCGTCAACATAATATCAACGCCTAACGCAGGGGCCGCTGAGGTTATAGAGAAGTACCTGCCCCGCATTGGCGAGAGCTATGACCCTGACGAGCATATAGCCGCGACCACAGACGTGACGGGACCCGGCATCTACGTCATAAAGGAGCTGGCGCAGCTCTCAGGTGTAACTATAAAGGTAGACAGCGTCCCCCTGCTGTTCCCGCAAGTCTCAAAGTTCGCGACAGAGCACTTCATAATGCCCAACGCCACGGCGGGCACCAACGGCGGCTTCATAATAATAGCGCCTGAGCAGGTCGCAGACGACATAGTGAGGGACCTGAGCTCAAGGGGGTACTCGCCCTCAATAATAGGCGAAGTCGTCAGTAAAGGCTCGCCAGCCGTGATCGCGCCGAAGAGCGTGTCCAACTATATATACGATGAGGCCGTCCTCGCTGAGCTGGGGGTGCAGGGTGCCTGAGGTCTGCAAGAGGATAAGGGTGACCGGCATCGTGCAGGGCGTTGGCTTCAGGGCCTACGTGAGGAGGCACGCGCTCATGCTGGGTCTCAGGGGCTACGCCAAGAATATGCCTGACGGGAGCGTCGAGGTGGTCGCCCAGGGCCAGGAGAGGTCCATCGAGGAGCTGATAAGGCAGCTGAGGGAGAGCCACTTTGATATAGATAACATAGAGGTCGAGGATCTGACGGGCTGCAACTACGCGCACTTCACAATTATTTGAGGTGGTATGCTATAAAGGACAAGGCGTCCAAAATTCTTGACCTCAGGGGGTTGGACTGCCCTGAGCCCGCCATACTCCTCTACAGGGAGTTCGGCAAGCTGAGCGCCGGGGAGTGGGTTGAGGCTGAGATGGACATAAAGGAGTGCGCTATGACAGCGGCGGAGCTCATTAACAGAAGCGGCTTCGGCGTTGCGACGCTTGAGGAGGTCGGGGACAGGAAGTATATAGTGAGGGCCCTGAGGCTCAGGTGACCGTCCAGCTCGCCAGACGTAAATTTTGGCCTGAAAACCCACTCTCAGGGGACCGCCTTGAGGGAGCTCAGGTACAACCCGCTCACGGGCCAATGGATAATGGTCTCAAGTGTCAGGGCCCAGAGGAGGTGGAGGCCGCAGGGCTACTGCCCCTTCTGCCCCGGAGCCGAGGAGACAGGCTACGGGTGGGACGTCCTGGTTCTCCCTAACAGGTACGCCGTCCTCTCCAAGGACTCCGAGAATGTCATGGGAGGGGAGCCCCCGCTGAGGAGAGCCCAGGCGTATGGAGAATGCGGGGTTATCATAGAGACCCCTGAACACAACATAAAGGACCTTGATGAGCTCAGCACAGAGCAGGTCTCCAACGTAATCAGGCTCTGGAGGGATGTAACGGAGAGGGAGATGGCCGACAGGAGGATAATCTACATTATGATCTTCAGGAACAAGGGCGAGGAGATGGGCGTCTCGCTCACTCACCCCCACGGCCAGTACTATGCTATGCCCTTCCTCCCGCTGAGGCCAAGGCTCATAGCTGATAACGCCAGGAAGTACTACAGGAGGTTTAATAGGTGCGTCTTCTGCGACATATTAGAGGACGAACTTAAAATCAAGGAGAGGGTGGTCTACTCAAACAGGGGATTCGTGGCCTTCCTGCCATACTACGCCTCCTGGCCCTTCGAGCTGCACATCTACCCCAGAAGGCATGTCCAGTACATAACGGAGCTTAACGATGATGAGATTGTGCTCTTCGCTGATGCGGTTAGGGCCTCGACGGGCTCCCTTAACGCCCTCTTCTCAAGGCAGATGCCCTACACGTTCAACCTGTTCCAGGCGCCCCTGAGGGGCTCGTGGCCGTTCCTTCACATGCACCTGGAGATCTACCCCATACTGAGGGACAGGGACAAGCTGAAGTACGCGGCAGGCATAGAGATGTCGACGTGGGACTTCACCTACGACAGCGTGCCGGAGGAAAACGCCTCCCTCCTGCGTGAGGCGTGTAATAAGGTGGCCTCGAAGCTGGGCCTGGCCGGGACCTGCGGGCCGTAGCAGATTAAGGCGGTCCGGCCCAGTTAGGGCCTGGCTGCAGGGTTATGATAACCGTCAGGTCGCCTGGGAGGGTTAATGTAATAGGGGAGCACACGGACTACGCGCTCGGCTACGTGATGCCAATAGCCATACAGCTTGGTACTACGTTTACAGCGGAGCCCTCGCTTGATGGAAAGACCTGCATATTCTCTGAGGTCATGAACGAGGAGCTGTGCTTTGGAGACGAGCTAGTGAAGGAAGGGAAGTGGATTGACTACGTCAAGGGCGTCTACCGCGCAATCAGGCTGAGGGGGCTCAGGTACATACACCTTACGGGCAGGCTCAGCGGTGACCTACCGATAAACTCAGGCCTCAGCTCCTCAGCCAGCCTCGAGATGGCCATAGCTGTGGCTCAGAACGAGGTCGCTAGGCTCGGCCTTGACAGGCTGGGGATGGCCAAGCTTGGCATGGATGCCGAGAACAACTTCCTAGGCATCCCCAGCGGCATACTGGACCAGTTTGCGATAGTTATGGGGAGGGAGGGCAAGGCGGTATTCACGGACACGGAAACCCTCAGCTATGAGTACGTCCCAGTCCCTGGTGACGTTGAGTTCTTAGTTTTTCACACTGGCATCAGGAGAGCCGTGGCCGGCACAGAGTACTCAGAGAGGGTAAGCGTGGTCAGGTCAGCCCTTAAGGCGCTGGGGATCAGCTCCTCAAAGTACGCCCGCGAGGACCAGCTGTCTAAGCTGACTGAGCTCCAGAGGAAGAGGCTCGGCTACGTCATAAGGGAGAACTCAAGGGTGGTAGCCGTCAGGGACGCGCTCAAGGCCGGTGAGGTGAGCGCCGCGGGAAGGCTGCTGACGGAGGCCCATTGGGACCTAGCTAAAAACTACGAGGTCAGCGTACCTGAGCTTGACTTCTTCGTGGAGTTTGCCACCTCACATGGGGCCTACGGCGCGAGGCTCACGGGAGCGGGCTTTGGAGGGGCCGCCATAGCCCTAGTTGACAAGGGCAAGGGGGAGCAGCTAGGCAGGGCCGCTGAGCAGGAGTACGTTAAGAGGTTCCCCCACAGACCTCAGCACTGGGTCGTGGTGCCGTCAGAGGGGGCAAGGGTTGTCAGCGTTCAACATTAATTTAAACTATTGAAGTCCCCTTAAAATCTACCCTGGCAGCACTGGCCTGGGTGCTCGCGCTTGGACAGGGCCGCCGTTGTGGAGGGCGTGGCCCTTGTAGTTGTAGGCGTTATAGCGTTGGGCCTCTACCTTGGGCTCGCCCTGACCCAGCTGACCATCTACTACCCCCTCCCTGGGTCCTTCCTTGAGGAGAACCCGACCTACGAGGCCCTCTTTTATAATGTGACCTCGCACCTCTACCAGAGCAACTCATCGGGCTGGGCTCTCATAATGGTCAGGTTCAACGAGACCTCCCCTCCACTGATTGTCATGGGTGTATTCGTCCTACGCACGGGCGGGTCCCCTGACGTGGCTTCAATCCTTCAGGGCCTCTCAGTGTCACCAGCGCCGTTTGAGGAGTCGTCCCAGCCGTTCGTGGTTAACAGCACAGACCTCTGGCAGCTGCCCCACAAGGTCATTTACCTTAACGGGAAGCTGTACGCGGCTGCGGTGCTCAACATAACCAACATAACAGCCTGCCCCTCGCCCGGTGTTGCCTGTCTTACGCCTCTCAGGGGCTCCCTGACGTCCTACTATGACCTGAGCAGCGGCAACCTCCTCCTCGCTAACCTGAGCTTCAGTTATGTCAACGGGACCCCCTACTCAGTGACCGTCTATAAGCTTTACAACGTCACTGTGCTGTATTACCACAGGGAGGCGCTCTCAATAGAGAGCCTGCCACTCCTCTACTTCAGCTACGGCGTCCTTGCCGTTGTCGCTGGCATAGGCATAGCCGTGGGCGCCGCCAGGATTATGAGCGCTGTTTAATTGCGGCCTCCGACTTCGCCTCGTTGAATATCTCCAGGGCTTTCTTAACCTCCTCATCGTTTAGAGGCCTGAGGGGCTCCCTCACGTACCTCTTCACTGGAGCTCCTATGGCCTCGAGCACAGCCTTAATTGTGGCAGGCGACTCGACGCCCTGGCCAGTCAGCCAGTAGAGCCTGCTGAGCTGGAGGACGGCTCTGTTCAGTCTGACGACGCCGTCCCAGTCCCTCGAGTTAAAAGCCCTGTAGAGGCCCACGTAGAGCTCCGGCGCTATGTTGCCAAGGCCTGGCACAACGCCGTCCCCGCCCACAAGGAGGGTTGGGAGGAACATGTAGTCAAGCCCTGTGAGTACTGTGAAGTCCTTCCTCACGGCCTTCACATCCCTTATGAGCTCCACTAAGTAGGAGAAGTCTGCATATGTGACCTTTGCAGCCATGACGTTGCTGAACTCCGAGGCAAGTCTAACGTAGGTGCTGACGGGCACCACTACGCCCGTGTTCAACGGGTTGTTATAAATTATCACTGGGACGTCAACGCTCTTAGCTACAGCTGAGAAGTGCCTGTAGGCTATCTCCTCAGAGGACCTGAAGAAGAACGGGGGCAACACCACAACCCCGTCAGCTCCGACGTTCACGAACTCCCTTGCCATCCTGACGGAGTCCTCAGTCCTAAGGGAGCTGACGCCCGGGAGGACCATAATGCTCGACGGCGTCGCGGCCACAGCGGCCTTCACTAGCCTAAGGGCCTCGTCGAACGTCACGTGCACGAACTCCCCTGTTGTCGAGTTCGGGAAGAGGCCGCTGACACCACCATCAACGAGCCTCTTCACGTGCCACTCAAACGCGTCATAGTCCACCTTTCCATCTGACGTGAATGGAGTTATCAGCGGTACTACGACGCCCTCAACCCTAGGCAAGCTCGCACCACATGCATAGACGTAGCCTGTCATTTTAAGGCTAAATAGGCACACGAGAGCTCAAGAACGCGCTTCTCAGGTGCCCAGGACGTAGCTCCTGTGGGGAGCGGCACGAGTGATCCATGTAACAAGAAAAGGCTCCTCAACCACCCAGGACCTTTCGTTCATCAGATGGCAGCATTTAAAACATAGCGGTTACACGAAGCGCGAAATGGCGCCTCCATGTTACCATGTCAGCTCTAAGGACCGCCTTAAAGGTCTTAAAGCTTCTAACCTCTTTTAACTGAGCACCGGTCAAGGCTCATGCAGCGAAGTGACTTGAAAGCACAATCCAATAACGACTTCAAGAGCCGCGGAGTGAGAAGGATATCGCTATACAACTTGATAAATGGAATGGCAAGCAGCGCCTACTCGCCTTATATATCGTTCATAGGGGCCCTGCTGGGACTTTCAGGTTACACGCTTGGCATAGTCTCAACCGCGGGCACCTTCTTTACAAACATGGCGCAGTACTTCTCGTCAGCCACTAAGAGCGACGCCAGGCGCCTCGTGCTTGAGGGCAACATCATTAAGGGCCTCGGCCTGGTGCTCATGGCCTTCTTCATGAACTACCACCTGTTATACACGGCACTCGTTGCCACGGTGATGGCAGGCTCAGGCATAAGCTCCATGGGGCTCTCGCTCCTCAGCGAGTACTACAGCAGGGGAAGCAGGAGCTTCCTGCTCTCACGCATGGCCTTCTACTCGTCCCTGGGGTCCCTCCCAGTTATAGTGGCCGGCGGGCTCTACATGGCAACTAACGTGGAGCTGGCCAAGTACATCTTTGTGGTGTCCGCCGTGGCCTCAACGCTCTCCACAGCCATAGTCTTTGACCTTCCCTATGATGAGCGGCCCAGGGAGAGGTCCCTTAGGCTCTCGGTCAAGGGCCTTGAGAAGTTCCTGGCGTTCAACTTCATTTATATGATAGCGTGGTCTTTCGCCTGGCCGCTGTTTCCCCTCGCGCAGGTGCACGTGTTCGGCATGACAACGGAGCAGGTGGCCATAATAAACGTCATAGCCACGACGTCAACGGTAGTGGTGCAGCGATTCATAGGGGGATTCATAGCGAGAAGGATGAAGACTTCCATGTTCATAGGGAGGCTCACTAACACCTTCTTTGCCCTGGCGTACGCCATCTCCCCCAACGTCTACGGCATCTACGCCTCCCAGCTTCTGGCGGGCCTCGCCAACTCAATAAATAACGTGGCCTACTTCTCCTACCTCGTTGACAAGGCTGAGGACAAGAGGGCGGCTATAGGGACCTACAGCGTTGTCATGGGCCTAGGGGCCATAATCGGAGGGGAGCTTGGCGGGTGGACTTTTGAGGCCCTCTACGCTAGTGATGGCTACAGCTGCCTGAGGAGCCTGATGCTCTACGTTGCCATTGCAAGAGCCGCTGCGGCCTCGCTCTTCCTGCTCCTCTAAAGGGCCGACCTGGCTTCCCTCAGGGCCCTGAGCTGCGACTCAAGGTCCCTCGGCGACGATATGATTACGCCGTCCACGCGCTCCCTCAGTGCAGAGACCGCCTCCTTCACCTCGTCAGGCATCACCAGCTCCTCCCTTGGAATAGAGCTCAGCAGCTCCGCGTTTGCCTTACTAAGCACCACCAGGTAGACGTACACTTTAGCGTTCCGCTGGTGCGCGGCCCTGGAGACGTCGCCAATTAGGGGGGAACGCCACGGCCTTGTCACAACATAGAAGTCCGCCCCCGAGGAGACCCTCTGGAGGACCTGCTGAACGGGCTTCGCGAGGCTGAGCAGGTGTCCAACCTTCACCTTCAACCCAAGGCCCCTTATAGTGGCTGCCACATCCTCCGGCGTCGCGGAGCATGGTGAACCTATCGAAGGCCTGTCGCCCCTGAGGAGAAGGAGCCTTGAGATGCCCAGGGACTCCATAGCCATGGCGACGTTCACGGCACCTAGGTGGGCCGTGTCAAGCAGCCTAAGGTGCGCAATTATATCAACATCATTCCTCATACTTGCCTTAAGCGCAGCCGAGACTACTGGCGATGAGGGCGACGGATACCCAAGCGGGGCATCTGGCACGTCAAGCGAGTCAGCCAGCTCAATGAGCCTTGAGGCTATTGATACGATCTTGTTAAATGACCTCTTCGGCGGCAGCTCTGCTATTAACTCGAAGTAGCCCAAAGCACCCTGCCTTGAACTAGCTTTCGCCAAGTGCTTTAAAGCCACCATAATTCAGCGTGTGAAGAGCCTGATGTTGCCGCTAAATGACCCTCTCACCGCCCTGGAGGGCGAGGCTTTCAGCTGTAAAAGGTCTAGCTTTAATGTCGTGTGATGCTACCGCAATACAATCACCTAGCAGCGCTAAAGGGCGCCTAGGGCAAAGCCTAGCAGCGCCAGCGGCACGGCATAAAGTATAGCGTCCTTGACTCCTAGGGCTATCTTCTTGCTGGGTGACGCGACGAGCCTTAGGGACTCATACATGAATATGAGGTCCACGAGAGCTATTGGGACGCTGTAGTAAAGCCTGTTAGCTATGCCTATAAGCGGTGGAACGAAGCTTACAGCTATAGCGGCTAAGATAAAGGCCACAGAGGCGAACGAAGCCCTCCTAACTCCCCAGCTCACCGCGAGGGTGCGCACGCCATGAAGCCTGTCGCCCTCAACGTCGGCCACGCCCTTCGCTATTTCCCTCCCTACCATGAAGAGGAATATCATGAGCGACTCCAGGGCCACCGCAGAGTTTATGCCGTCACTCATAACGGCCCCGTAAAGCATGGGGGACACGCCGGTAAACGCTACCATGGCGTTCCCGAGAAGGCCTAACTTTTTAGTGACAGTGTCGTATAAAACAGCGTCCACATACGATATAGCCGCCACTGCCAGCTCGGGTAGCCCCATGACAGCGGAGATCGCTAGGCCCAGGGCCGATATAATGGCGAACAAGGCCTTAGCCTCCCCAACGGTTACTCTGCCTGACGGTATGGGCCTCTGCGGCGCGTTCACCGCATCTATTCCTAAGTCCACTATGTCATTAAGCACCATCGCTGATGACGTGAGAAGGAACGCCACCAGGACCCCTCCAACTAAGTCGAGGGCTGGCGGCAGCCAGCCCCTTCCAGCAACGATGGCTCCGACTATCACTATAAGTCCCATCATGAGCCCGTTCAGAGGTCTCATCAGCTCTACTGCAGCTGTTATCTTAGCCAACAGGGGCCCTAGCTTGCATGGGACTCTCTGCTTATAAACTGTGAAGTGCTCATATCCTTAGGGGCAGCGTTGAGCGAGCTTGAATCCCAGATTGGCAGCCCTGCTGCAAGGATAAGGTACCCTGACGCCAAGCTCTTCAAGTCGATAGTTGACTCGCTTGCCGAGATAGTTGAGGAGGCCTCATTCACAATAACCAAGGACGGAGTCAAGGTAGTAGGCCTTGACCCTGCTAAGGTGGCTTATATAGAGGCCACGATACCTTATTCAAGCTTTCTCGAGTATGAATTATCCCAGGACTCTGTTGTCATGGGGGCTAACCTCTCACTGCTCTCAAGGGCCCTGGTAGAGACTAAGAAGGGCAACAGCGTTGAGTTCAGGGTGACACAGTCCCAAGTGCTCATAAAGGTCGAAGGCCAGGCCAAGAGGACCTACTTGTTACCTAACATAGAGGTCTCCCTTGAGATGCCCGAGATGAAGCTTGACCATGATGTAGACGTGAGAATAATGGCCGACCCGTTCAGGAGGGCTATTGAGGACGCCGGCGAGTTCAGCAACACTGTTGAGTTCGAGGCCACCGATACGTACTTTGCGGTCAGGGCTAGCGGGGGCAGGAGGGCTGAAGCCAAGTTCCTGAGCGGCTCCGGCTCGCTCATATCGCTGGAGGTCAAGAGCCCAGCGAGGGCGACCTACGACTACAGCTACCTTGACAAGGTACTCTCCCTGGCCAAGGTGGCCGAGCAGGTGGAGGTCATGTTTAAGACTGACAGCCCCGTGGAGCTGAGGTTCGACTCGGCGACCTTCTCGGTAAGGTACATATTGGCGCCATATGCTGCTGGCGCCGAGACTCCTGGGGAGGGCGGCGGGGGAAGGAGAGGGAGGGCGACGAGGAGAAAGGAGGCAGAGGAAAGCGAAGGGACAGAGTCTGAGGAGGGCGACGAGGAATCTGAGGAGTCGCCAGAGGGCTGAGCTTTTTTACATCAATAGAGATCCTTTACAGTATTATGCCCGCAACATGCTGGGTGGATAACCCTCGCCTGATGGGGCAATGCCCCCAAGGGCTAGGGGGATGGGGAGCCGTAGATGGAAGCCCAGCGGCGCGGGGCTTGACAGCCGCCCATGAGCCTACGCTGATCGCCTATGAGGCGCGGGCGAGGTGGGGTCCCTACGCCCGATCATGAATAAGCTTAAGATGGTTGAGGTGAGGGCGTGGGGCAAATGGTCAGAAGACGAGTAGGGCCCTCCTTGAGGCAGGCAGCTCAGGGCCCTCGCTGAAGTACCTCGCAGGGTCGCCCACAACGTGACACATTGCCTTAAGCAGCTCAAATGAGTCGTCCCTCCCCCATACCACGGCTCCAGTCCTTGACTTTGCCACAGAGTATGCCGTGCTGAGGCCGCCGTATACTATTACTGAGGTCGCGCTGTTCAGCATTGACACTGTCTGCACGACCTCGGAGCAGTCGTCGTACAGCGACACAGAGATTATAGGTGCCTCCACGTCGCCCCAGAGGATCTCAGCGCCCCGCGGCACTTCGCTCAGCACCACGGGGGACATGTAATTGCCCTCAGCTCTGGCCTCGCCCAGCGCCCTCGCACCCCTTGACGTTGCATCGCTCACAAGCTTAGCCGCCCTGTCCACAAGCCCCCTCGTCCTAAGGGGTCCAACGTCCTTACCCTCAAGAGGGTCACCCACGCTGAGCTGGGAGATGTAGTCCTGCATGGAGTCCACCAGGTCCTCCCCAAGGCCCCTTAGGGCCAGGACCCACCTGACCGACCCACAGGCCTGACCAGCGTTAGAGACCGCCGACTCTACTACCTTCTTTGCAAGGCCTTCCACGTCCTTAGGCTCAGCGCAGAGAAGCAGCGCCGCCCTGCCGGAGCAGTTAGCTATAACGTTGCTGAAGCTCCTCCTGAGGGACCTGTACGTGAACTCCCTGCCGAAGAGCACCACCGAGGCCACCTCCTCAGCCGGCAGGGTCCCATAGGAGCTCGTGTTTATCATTGAGAGGAAGTCGCCGAGGTCCGTCTCCCTCAGCGCCGAGAGGGCGGCTGCCACTGAGGCTGAGGCCTGCCACGGGGGTTTGACCACGGCCGGCATGCCGTTGGCCAGGAGCGTCGAGGCCCCAGCTATTGAGCCAAAGAAGGGGGATGTGAAGGGGGGCAGGACGAGCCCTACGCCCTCCCTGACTATAACTTGAGCTGAGGTCCACTCGCCACTTAGATCAAAGTGAGGCCTGCCAGTGGTAGTGGTGCCCCTGGAGCTCAGGAGCTCCTGCGCCTGAGAGATAAACGACTGAGAGGCCTCCACCTCCTCCCTGGCGTCTGGCAGCCTCTTCCCAGTCTCGGCCGATATTATCTTAGCTATGACGTCCTTGTAATCATCTATAGTGTCTGAAGCCTCGGCCAGCACCTCAAGCCTGTCAGAGGGCGACATCAGGGAGAGGGCGTCGTACCTTAGGTCAAAGGCCGCCTCAAGGTCCTGCGTAATTACAACGTAGTACCTGTGGCCCAGCGGCGTCTCAACCCAGACCTTCCTGCCCTGGTCCCTTGACATGCCAGCTATCACGTTCTTTATGCCGCGCCCGTCCTCCGTAACTAAGGCGTCATCAATGGACCTCAGGAGGTCAACTACAAGGCTCAAGCTTAACACCTCAGACAGGCTCCTCCGGGTACCCCATAGCTTTGGCCACGTATACAGCCATAGCAAATAGTGCGCTGCTGAGCCTATTAACTACCTTAAGCGCCTGCGGGTCAACTTTGTACTCCCTTGAGGCCCTCACCATTATCCTCTCGGCCCTCCTCATAACAGTCCTTGCCACGTGCAGGGCCGCGGCTGGCACAGGCCCTGAAGGCAGGACGAAGTTCTTCAGTGGATGCCTGCCGTAGTAGCTGTCAGCCATGTCCTCCAGCTTTCTTAGATCGTCGTCAGTGATGGACCTGATGCCAGAGACTGTGTAGCCTACCCTGAAGATGAGCCTCTGAAGGTACTCCAGGTCTGAGAGGACGTCACCCATGTAGCTTGGCACTAGCGAGCGCGCCAGCCCAACGAAGCTGTTGGCCTCATCAAGGGCCCCCAGGAGCTCTATCAGCACGTGATCCTTTGGAACCCTCTCCTTTAGCAGGCTGCAGTAAGTGGTTCCGTCGTCACCAGTCCTTGTGAATACGTGAGACAACCCATTGCACCGGCTGCAAAGGAAGGCCAGGACTAATATAAGTGCGCAGCTAACCAGAGCCTAGGGCTGCTAGTTAAAAGATATTCATTTCAATTCCCTTGACGATAAAAGGATCGTTGCACTACAACGCGGGAACCTTAGGCCCTGGCGCTCACGCCGAGATATCATAGTGCATCGTGAGCGGGGTGGTGGTCGCCGCAAAGACATAGCCCTCCCTGAAGACATAGCTTACCACGGCCATGTACCTGTCCTGAAGCCTCGGCAGGTAGTGCCTCACCTCCTGCGGCAGCGAGAGCGCCTCGACCTGGGACTCCTCGCTCCTCAGGAGTATCTTTGTGTTGGCCAGCTGGATCACTATGCTGTTCAGGTCCTTCGGGCTGTGTGTACTGAAGACGAGCCCTATGCCCCTTGACCTGCCCAGCCTGGCGACCTTTGATATCATCGCTGAGATGGCGCTAACCTCCTCCACCTCCTCCTTCGACCTGCCCTCGCTTGGGAAGAACTGGTGGGCCTCGTCTATGAATATCACTACCTCAGGCGAGTCCCTCTCCCTCCTCCTCCAGGCCTCGTGCTTCCAGGCTATGAGCCTGTCAAGCATCCTGTAGGCTAGCACCCTGAGCGCCTCAGGGCCGCCCTGGGAGCCCTCAAGGCCCTTCCTAAGGTCAAGGACCACCGGCACCCTAGCGCCGTTGGCCTCCTTCACTATGGCCTCCCAGCTGGGCTCCTCCAGGACCTCAAGGCCCCTGTCTGTCTCAACAAGTATGTCAACAAACCCCGTGTCCAGGAGCGATGAGACCCTCCTGAACAGGGCCTCGAGGGTGCTCCTGTGGGGCATCATTTGAACAATCGTGCCTGAGGTGAACTCTATTGCATCGGCGAGGCCGACCTCTAGGGTTCCCCCTGAGTCGCTGCGACCTATGAGCCTCTTGCTCGTCAGGTACTTCGTGTCAGCGACTGTCTTGCCAAACAGCTTTCTCCTCAGCTCCCCCTTGTAAATGGCCACGTAGCTGCCAACAAGCTCCAGGGCCATATTAATTGCCTGCTCGTCCCCGTTGGCTGCGCCCTTCCTGAGCTTTGTAAGGGCGTTGAGCAGCGCCGCCTGCACAACTTCAAGCGGAGGGTTGAAGCCGAACTCGGCCCTGAACCTCCTCCTTATTGAGCTGAGCGCGCCCCTGGCTAACTCGCTGAGGCCAGGCATAAGGCTTGAGAGCGAGTCAGCGCCGCTCCTGGTGGTGTCTATAAAGTATGGCACGAGGTCCAGCCTGAAGGGCAGGTCTTGTGCCTCAAAGTAGCTCAGGCCTGTCTCAGGTGAGACTATGTGTTTAAACGCGCCGCCTGCGTCCCCGCCCAGGAGGGGCGCTATCACGTCAGCCACGTAATCCCTGCCTATCTCCTTCATGGCGTCATTGAATGCCTGCCCCTCCCTGGAGGCCCTGGTCTCCATTGTGGCCTGGGCCGTGACTGGGAGCACCACCATAACCCCGGCTGGAGGCGAGACGCCGGAGTAGACGCCGGAGTATATCTCCCTCGGCTCCGGCTCCCTCTGGGGGCCCATGGGGAGCTGAACAAAGTCGTCGTTAAGGTCTGCCACTATCGCAGTGAAGCCAGGCCCCTGTTGGCTGTAGGCCGAGGCTATCATGTTCTTGAGAAGGGTTGTCTTGCCAGCGCCGGTTGTGCCTATTATAAGCACGTGGTGAAGGAACGCCTGAAGCGGGAGCTTAACTGGGATCCTGCCGCCCTCTATCAGGCCTCCGGGCGTCGCCAGGCTGCCCAGAGTTACCCCCTCAGCCGGGAGCGCCAGGAGCTCCCTCAGCGTCTGGGGGGACGGCACTACGACGGGGGCCTGGGGCTCTATGCTCTTTATTGCGGGCCTCGGGGCGCCGTCGCTGTCCCCCTTCTCAAGGATGAGTTCGCCCTCTATCACGGTGTCCGTCATAAGGCCCCTGGGCTCAACAGCGTTGACTATGGGGCTCACGGGGGGCTGGAGGCCCATTATGGCAAGCTCGTCCCTCCTGTTGATGGCTGTAACCCTCACCAGGACGAGCCTGAGGTCCTTGGGGTCAACTATGATGAGGTAGTCACCTACCCTCTGGAACGGCGCCTCCGTCTCGCCGTAGTACGTGGACGGGTCCACGATGAACTCTATTCTTGAGCCCTCCCCCACCTTCACCTCGCCGAACCTGGAGACCCTCCCAACGACCTTGCCCACGGCCTTCGCCTTATCGTAGGCGGCCGTCAGCATGCGGTCAAGCTTGTCCACCTCGCTCTCTATCGACTTCAGCCTCTCGCCAAGCTGAAGCTGGCCCCCGTCGGTCACTCACTCCTCCCCCTCCTCAAGGAGCCCCCTGAGCTCCACCTCGCTCTCATAGCCTATCCTGCCGCCCAGCCCCATTACTTCTTTGGCAAGCAGGGCTCTTAAGGAGGACGTGAGGGCCTTAGCCCTCCTGTCGCTCATGGAGACGCTCACAGGCTCAAGGCTCTCCCTGGCTATGGAGTCTGCGAGGAAGGCCTGGAGCGGGTCAACCCCCACGTCCTCGAGCATGCGCAGCGTCTCCTCAGTGTACTCAAGCCTGTAGACCCTTGACCTGACCCCGGGCCTCTGCCAGGCGCTTGGAGTCATCACCACGTACTCCACGACCTTATTGATGCCGTCGCCGCCCCTCGCCATTATCTTAGGCGTCACGTAGACTCTGCCCGGCTCCTCAGCTATGCACGAGGACGCGAGCCTCTGCAGTATCATTGAGTCCGTCTCGCTGGAGCCGTCGACGCCGCAGCCATCAAGGAGCCTCAGGTAGCCGGGCGAGGAGGAGAGCAGGGAGCTCCTCTCGACCCTCTTCACCACGCCTATGACCGGGAAGCCCAAGGACTCAAGGCCCCTCAGGGCCTCGTACCTCTGCACCATAAGGCTCCCAACCCCCTTGCCCTGGCTTATGAATATGGGACCGTCAAGCATGACCACGGGCCTCCTGCCCAGCTCGGCGAAGGCCTTTGCTATCTCCTGCGCCGGGGCCTCCATGGCCCACCTCTCAAGCGAGAGCCTGGCGTAGTTAGCGAGCTGCGATATGAGGGCCTGTGAGATGTCCTGGGGGGCCGCTGGTACCAGGGCGACGCCCTCCTCCTCGGGGAGCTCGAGGGGGCCGTGGGGTATGACGTAGATGAACGGGGGAGGCGAGGCGCCGCACTCAAGGGGGCTGTAGAGCGAGGGGTAGTCGCAGAGCTCCACGGGCCCCGGGCCTGATATTGAGAGCGCCGAGATGACGACGTCAGCGTATGGGGTAGCAAGGAGCCTTGTGCTGGTGTCGATGCCTATGTGAACAAGCTGCCTCAGCGACCTGGGCAGGCCGCGGGGGAAGCCCGGGACAAGCCTTGGAAGGAGGGGCCTTGAGGCCCCCTCGAACAGCTCCACGGGCCCCCTGTCCTCGTCCCCTGACGCCTCCAGTATGTCTGAGAGCCTGAGCGACCTGCCCCTGGCTCCCTGCCTTGACGCCTTCCCTGGGTTCATGAGCCCCCTCGCGAGTTTGCCAACAACCTCAGCCGCGGCTGTCGTGGTGCTCATCGACGAAGCCCTTTTCTACAGTATTAGCGTTACGGTAATACCTTATAAAGGGACCCGTGGCCGGATCCGGCAAACCCCAGGCGGAGCTTGGAATAAAGTAATACCATGCCCAGCCCGCACTCAAGGTATGCTCTGCCGCGGCCGCACTGGCAACTGTATAATTGTTGCAGGCGGCGCCTCAGCGTCAATGGCAGCTCTCAGAGGTAATCAAAGAGCTAGAATACCATAAAATGTTAAACAACGCCTGTAAAGCGCCTGGCGCGGGGGAGGATGATCTCAGTAGTCACGGCCTCCTACAACGAGGCTGAGAACGTCCCGAGGCTTGCTGAGAGGCTCAGGGCCGCCCTGGGAGGGCTTGAGCACGAGCTAATCCTAGTTGACGACAGCTCCCCCGATGGGACTGCGGATGTGGCATCCAGGTACTTCGACAGGGTTATAGTGATGGATCATGCTGGGCAGACCGCCTGCCTGCTTGAGGGCATAAGGAGCTCGAGGGGCGACCTCGTCGTCACCATAGACGCTGACCTAGAGAACCCTCCAGAGCTTGTCCCCCTCATGTTGCAGACGGCCAAAGCGATGGGGTGTGACGTCCTCGTCGCCTCAAGGACCGTGCTTCCGAGGCCTCTCGAAATCGTGGCGTCGTCAACCCTTGGAAGGCTGCTGGGGGTGTCTGACCTCTTCTCCAACTTCAGGGTCTACAGGAAGTCCCTCCTGGCTGACTACGCTCTTAAGCTTGGGGAGACCTTCGGGTGCGAGCTCCTGGCAGCCTCAAGGCTTAGGGGGGCCAGGGTCTGTGATGTACTGTACAGGCCTCCTCCGAGGAGGCGAAACCCCAGGATTGGAGGGGCTCTCAGGGCTAACGCCAGGGCCGCAATGGCATGGCTTAAGTGCATGTACTTTTACCTTGGCCTCTCAGCGGCAAAGGGCCTGGTCTATACATAATATAATAAAGTCGCGTTATATTAAGTAATACCCTTTCGGTGGGATAAAAGCTCTTGTAAAGAACTGCCTCATAAACCATTACAATCCATATCATAACGTTTTTTAAGGACTGTTTAGTAGAACCCATATTAGTGGTTTAGTGTAATGAGTAGCGAGGAGAGAATTCAGAGGGCCGAGAGCACAGACAGACAGCTCAGGAGGTCCCTCTCGCTGATAGACGTAACTGCCCTCGTCTTCGGCGCCCTGGTAGGAAGCGGCTGGCTCTTCGCCTCCTACTACACGGCAATGGCAGTAGGCCCCGCGGCCTTCATTTCATGGATTATTGCGGGGGTGCTCATGCTCTTCGTGGCACTCGCGTTCGCCGAGCTCTCCGCGGCAATACCTAAGTCAGGGTCTATAGTTAGGTACCCCCAGTACACTCACGGCAGCTTCGCGTCATTAGTCCTCTCATGGTCTTACCTCGTGGCCTCCCTGAGCGTGGCCCCCGCCGAGGCGATAGCGGTGGTGACCTACCTGGCCATATTCTTCCCATGGCTCTACGCCACCAAGACGACGCCCCTGGGAAGCGTCACGGTGCTCACGGCGCCCGGAGTCATCATAGCGTTCGCGCTGCTGACAGCGTTCTTCCTAATAAACTACTATGGAGTTAAAATTATGGGCTCCACAAACACGTCCCTGACCTACATAAAGTTCGTGATTCCCATAGTTACAATACTGCTCCTCCTGGGCCTCGCGCTGCACCCAAGGAACTTCAGCACCCCGTCATTTATGCCCTACGGCACGGCCCCGATCATTATGTCGATATCAACCACAGGCATAGTGTTCTCATACCTAGGATTCAGGCAGGGCCTTGACTTTGCTGGTGAGACCAGGAACCCGCAGAGGGACGTGCCGCTGGGCACGATACTGGGCTTCGTGATGGGCATAATAGTCTATGTCCTCCTGCAGGTCTCGTTCATAGGCTCAATACCTTGGTCAGCCCTCGGCCTCAGGCCCGGCAACTGGACCGGCCTCTCAGCCACTCCCATCTCAGCTGCCCCATTCTTTGAGGTGGCCAGGCTCTCAAGCTCCTCGGCCCTGAGGTGGTGGAGCTGGGGCGTCATGCTGGGCGCCATATTGGCCCCCATAGGGACGGGCCTAATTTACATAGGCACTGTGTCAAGGGTGCTCTATGGCATGTCAACAAACGGCAGCATGCCGGAGACCTTCATGAAGCTCAACAGGCACCGGGTGCCATGGATAGGGCTGCTTATATCGTGGCTTATAGGCGCCCTCTACCTCCTTCCGTTCCCCTCCTGGGCCTACATAGCCAGCCTGACAGTGTTCGCCACGGTGTTCACGTATACAGTAGGCGGGGCAGCGGTTCCTGCCCTCAGGAAGCACGCGCCTGAGATAAGGAGGCCGTTCAAGCTCTGGGCGCCCACGGTAATGGGCGGAATAGCCTTCATAGCGGCCTACATGATAGTCTACTGGGCGGGCTTCAGCACCATGTGGATAGCCGTGCCGCTGGTGCTGGCCGGCCTGCCGATCTTCTACATTTACGTGGCGCCTCGCTGGTACGAGGTCAGCAGGTCCCTAGGCGCTGCCCTCGGCGTGGCGTACTGGGTGGTGCTCGCCGTCACCACGTACTTCCTGCTGTACAGGGATATAGTGCTGCCCTGGGCCTCGATAAGCTATGGGCCGCTCCCGCTTAAGCTATCATACCAGGTTGACTTCTGGGCCTTCGTGTTGATCAACCTGCTCACGACGGTAGCCTTCACCTTAGTGGTGTACTCTATGGGCAATGAGGAGCTGAGGAAGGAGATAAACTCCGGCTGGTGGGTCATAGCTGCCCTCTTCATTGGCATAATTCTCGTGTTCTACGGCACCCTGGGACCCTTCGGATCCAACGCGCCAATAGGCTACCCCCTCGACGACGTAAGCACAGCAGTGGCGGCAGCAGTGCTTTACGTGTTTGCGCTCATCAGCGCGCGCAGGACTAAGGACCTCGAGGCCCTGATACAGAGCCTTAAAGGCCCCTGACCTTAACCTGCACGAAACTGTAGAACCCTTTTATTTCTTTTTTAACCAGCGCTTTTGCGGGGCTTGGCTTGCCCACGTTCAAATTTGACGAGAGCATGTTCAGGGCAGTTAGCTTCCTTCCGTCGTCCAACAGGGCCTTCGTGGACGGCTGCACAGCGAGCGACGCCGGAAGAATGTGCTTCTCGCAGGTCAGCGAGAGGGCCATAAGGGTGGCGGAGCCAGGGGCCAGGGACTTCAAGGCCCAGCAACTGAAGTCCCCGGAGCTTGTCATAGGCGAGTACAGACTGCAGCTGCTGCCTCACATCAAGGTAACCCGCGGGAGCGTGACGGTTTTTGAAGAGTGGGAGCCTGACGACAGGCTCGTGCGCGGCGCCAACAGGACGTGGGTGGACCCGCTCTTCGCTGACGTGAGGCCCGCCGAGAGCTGGCTCAACTACCGTACCATAGTTACGGGCAAGGTCACGTGCTCCGACGGCAGGGTCTGCAGCTCATTCGCCATCTCCCTCAGACCTGGGGAGCCCATCTATGGCCTCGGGGAGCACTTCGGCCACATTAACAAGAGGGGAGGGGAGTTCATAACGTGGGCCGCCGACGCGCCTTCAACGCCCAGCTACGCCACCTACGTGCCTGTGCCCTTCGTATGGTCACCGAGGGGCTGGGGGCTGCTAGTTAACACCTACTCCCCGGTTTACTTCGACCTCGGCAAGTCCTCATACGACAGGCTGCTCATAGTGACCAGGGGGCCCCTTGACGTCTACCTGATGTTCGGCACGCCCAAGGAGATACTGGGGACCCTCTACGACCTGACGGGCCTCCCAAGGGCCCCGCCGCCCAAGTGGAGCTTCGGCTACTGGCAGAGCAAGTGCGCCTACAACAGCCAGGACGAGGTGCTGGGCGTCGCCAGGGAGCTCAGGGCCAGGGGCTACCCGGCTGACGTGATTCACGTAGACCCGCCGTGGGAGGGGAACTGGAGGAAGTACAGGTGCGACACCGTAGACTTTGAGTGGGACACGAGCGCATTCCCCGACCCCAAGGGGATGGTGGACGAGCTGCACAGGCTCGGCTTCAAGCTGTCCCTCTGGATAAACCCATACATAGAGCCCGGCACAAGGCTCTGGTCAAGGCTGGAGAGGTACATGGTCAAGTCGAGGCTTGGCGGCCTCGCGACCCCTGCAGCTGACTGCCAGAGGAGGGAGGGTGCGGGCATAGTTGACCTGACAGACCCTGAGGGCTTCAATGCCTTCAAGCAGGCCCTCAAGGACCTCGTGCTCCCTTACGCCGACGTCATAAAGGCTGACTACGGCGAGGCCGTGCCGCCCGAGGCCGACTTCAGGAACGGCATGAGCGGCGAGGAGGCCCACAACTACTACCCCGTGCTCTACATGAAGGCGGTGTACGAGGCAACCCTTGAGGCCAAGGGCTACAGCATGGTCTGGGGCAGGTCGGGCAGCACGGGCGTCTGGCAGTACCCGCTCAACTGGGGAGGCGACGTGCCGTCGAGCTGGGAGGGCCTGAGGCAGGCTATAAGGGGACTGCTCTCATACCACGCCAGCGGCGCCTTCTTCGCCTCCTTCGACGTGGGCGGCTTCATAGGAAGGCCTAGCGACGAGCTCTACCTGAGGTTCCTCCAGGCCGGCATTATGGTGAGCCACGTGAGGGCCCACGGGGTCACAGACAGGGAGCCGTGGAAGTACTCGCCGAGGGAGACCCTGGCGGCCCTTAGGCTGAGGTACAGGCTGCTGCCCTACATCTACTCCGAGTCCTGGAGGTCCGTAGAGGAGAGGGTGCCGCTGGTGAGGCCCCTGCCCCTCGAGCATCCCGACGACCCCAACGTGTATGACATAGACGACGAGTTCTACCTCGGCTCAAGCCTGCTCGTGGCGCCCATAGTTGAGGAGGGCCAGCCTGGCAGGAGGGTCTACCTGCCCGAGGGGAGGTGGGTGGACTACTTCACCGGCAATGAGTACGAGGGAGGCAGGTGGGTGACCATATCTTACGACTCCCTCGACAGGTTCCCGCTGCTGGTCAGGGAGAACTCTGTGATACCGATGCTCGGCGCTGACGTTGACCACGTGCCAGAGGGCCGCTTCAGCCCAGTGGAGTTCCACACCTTCAAGGTCGTCGACGCCGAGTACCCATACTACGACGACGGCCTCAGGGCCGCTGTGAGGTGCAGGGGAGGCAGGTGCTCAGTCGACGGGATGCCAGCCGACGTCAAGTACACCTTTGTCCACCAGAGCTGAGGCGTTTAACCCCCGCCGAGCGCCTAGGCGGCCGACGCTCATGGTAATGTCAAAGCGTCAAGAGTCCGCCAACCATGTGCAGGCTGCTGGCGCCAGGCGAAGAGCTCACTTTGATACTGGCGCTATCTCGACGCTGATATCTTCATATGCGGCGTCCCTAGTCACCGTACTGGTCCTGGGTCCAGTGAACCCAGTTAGGTTGATCCTTGTGGCTATCCTATTTGCACTTAACATTACTAGCCTGACCAGGGTTCACGTCAGGTTAGCGTCAAGGCCCAGGTTAACGGACTACGCGCTCTTCGCTGTTAATGTGGCGCCTTACGCATACCTACTTTACCCAAGGCCGCCGGCTTGGTTAGTCATACCAGCAATACCGCTGGCGTTGTTCATAATCGAGGCGGCCAGGGGGAGGGGCAGGGGCGCCTTAGCTAACGCTGCCGGCACGGCGCTCATAGCCTCAGCTTACCTGCCATTCTACGCCCTGATGGGTGGAGTTGTGTCGATAGCAGTGCTTTACATGGCCTTAACATGGGTAGCCTATCACGCCTTCTCCGCTGTTTACGTTGAGGGCAAGCTACCCTTTAGAAGCGTTAAACCTTGGTTATCCAGCGTGCTGTGGTTCACGGTTATGCCTCCCCTGGCCGCGTTAGCCATCATCCACCTTAGCTGGTACTTCACTATGCCCCTCATAGAGCCCAGCATAAGGGCAGTTCACGCACTGGGCGAGGGCAAGATCGACAGAGAGCTGAGGGCTAGGATTAGGAGGATCGGCTTCGGTTCCCTAGCAGAATCGCTGGTGCTGGCGGCGACGCTGCTCGCATTAATTGCACTCTATGGGCACTAGGGGGCAGACAGCTATGCTGACGTCGGACATGCTTATAGAGGCGTCGAGCCTGTTATGGGCGGCGTTCACACGGCTAAGAAGGTACAGGAGGACTATGAGGTCGTCTCATTCTAAGCCGCCTCTCCGCTTCTTTATTCCTAGGCCCTGAGGTACCCCAGGTGCAGGGCTTGGCTGTCCCGGGCCATGTGGCCAGGTCATACATTAAGGACTCGAGGGATGAGCAGGTGCAGCCGGCAGGCGTCGACATAAGGCTGGGGGAGGTGATGGAGTTCCTCAATGACGGCGAGCTGAGGGCGACCTCTAAGAGGCTCCCAGACGTCAGGTCCGTGAGGCCAGTTAACGGCCTCTACAGGCTCCAGCCGGGGGCCTACAAGGTAAGGTTCCTTGACGTCGTCTCAGTCCCCCCTGACGCCGTAGGCATCTGCTACCCCAGGAGCACGCTGCTCAGGATGGGCATCACCATATCGTGCGCAGTCTGGGACCCGGGGTACATGGGGAGGGGGGAGGCCCTCATGATAGTTGCCAACCCCCACGGGGCCGTGATAGAGCAGGGGGCGAGGGTGGCCCAGATGGTGTTCATTAGGCTTGAGTCAAGGCCGTCCTCGCTTTACAGCGGCTCATACCAGGGCGAGAACCTCTGACCTCCTCCCCGCCCCTTCAGGCTTGCCGTTCATTTTGTCGGGGCACGCGCCTAACGCGAGCACATTAAAGGGACTGAAGCCCCAAGGTCCTCTACTGCGGCATAGCGCACAAAAGTGTGTGCTATGGTTGACCCTTGGAGGGCCCTTCAAGCCCCGGCCTCTGCGCATTCAGCGTGCTCTCTACTTCTCTGCCAGTGTCAGTGACTATCTTGATGAGGTACTCAACCATGCCTTTTATCTCGTTGAGGTTACTTGAGAGCCGCGGGTACTGCTCAGGGCTCACCCTGTCAGCCTCGACCTTCTCCTTCAACGCCCTTAGGATGCCCTTCACGTACTCTAGTTCCCTCCCATCCTCAACAAGCCCCTTGAAGGTAAGGCCGGAGTCGGCGTGCAGGCGGGACACGTTGACGCAGTCGTTAGGGCCGAGGTAGCAGCGCTTTACCTTCCTGTGTACCGTGCCGTCAGGGGCCTTGCAATATGCTACGCCGTGCACGGCGTAGTAGTAGGTACGGCTGTCCTTCCTGCGCTTTTCAATGTAGAAGGTACGGCTGTCCGCAGTGAGGGCAGATGTTCCTACCCTTGTCCTGCCCGCCTGCGGCCTCCACCTGCCTCCTCACGTAACTGCAGGCAGCCCAAGTATTTTATGTCTAGCACACACTTTTATGTGCTGTTGGTGTTAAGGGGTAGAAGAAAGACAGCCAGGCCCTCGAGGGCCCATCAGCCTGGTGTTTCCATGTAAATTTGCGTGGAAAACGTTGCAGGGGACCACTATGTAAGGCCGCGGCAGGACGTGCCCAGCGACCGCGCCGCCGTCAGCACCAAGGCCTCAGCGCGAGCGCAGCGCCTCCTCCGCGACCTTCAGCTTGTAGGTAGCGAATGCATAGCGCGGGCTGCGGGAGTTAAACCCGAAGGCCCGCCTTCAGTATAACTTTACCGTTACACTGATCACCTTGGCCTCACTGAACTCCCTCGCCTCGACCAGCCCCCTGGCCGCCCTCTCAGCCCCCCACGAAGTTCGGTACCCTGTCGTGGACGGGCCTCGGAGGGACAGACCGCTCCTCTCGAGGGGGCCCCAGGCGGCCCTCCTTACCCCTGTCCTTCTCAGCCTGAGCCTCCCCTAAGTCCAACTTAACCTCCCTCCGAGAGGTACCTGACCCACTGGGCGGCTATAGAGGCGAGGAGCTGACCTGGGTCCTGCGTTGGGCTCTGAAGCCACGAGAAGACTGGCCCGTTGAACGACGGTATCAGGTAGGGGTAGGTCTGGGGCACAGTCGGCGGCGTCGCCGTGGCGTTCTCATTAGCTATGAGTATGGCCTTCAGCCACTCCCTCTCGTAAGCGGGAACTGAGGAGTTTGACATTATCTCAACGTAGGCCTGCCTCGATATGGGCAGGGAGCCCTGAAGGTAGAAGGCCTGCTCCTGGAACTGGGGCGACAGCACGAACCTAAGGAACTCCAAGGCCAGTCCCTTGTGCTGGCTGTACTTGCTTATCCCGAGGAAGGTGGAGCCTGGCTCGCCGTAGCCGCCAGGCAGGGGGGCCATCAGGAGTTGTGAGGCTACGCTGGAGTTTAGGCCCATTATGTCGTTGGCCCACGCTATGGCCCCGGCCACCGAGCCCTCACCGACAAGCTGGGCGAGGGTGTCATAGCCTATGGCTATATCTGACGGCGATGGCTCGTAACTTACCAGCTCCCTTAGAACCTCCAGGGCGTCAACCCCGGCTGTGCTGTTGAAGCTGGGCGGAGGGAACGGGTAGCGCCACCAGCTCGGCGCGCAGCCCATAAACATCGTGCCATAGCCAGGCAGCCCAGCTGGGCTACCGCAGTCCAAGGTTGAGTTGTGAGCGTAGTACCACTCGAAAATCGCCGGGTAGGTGTCTATGAGCTCGTGTGAGGGCTCATCCTCGACAAGGAAGCCGTACTTAACAAGCCCCTTGCCTACAAGGAACTTGTCGGCGTCAATTACGGCTGTCCAGTTCTGCCACGTCCACGGGTTAAGCTGCACGTGGTACTCGCTGTAGAACTCCTGCTGCAGAGTTACGTTGTTGAAGAGCGTAGCGTTGTACGCCAGAAGCTCAACCCACGTCTGGATGGCGACGCCTATGACCTCGGCGCTTCCGTTGCTCAGCTCATAGACTCCGCCAAACGCCTCCTGGTCCCATATTATGTCGCTCTGGTTGAAGTAGCTCATGTTAAGAGGAACCAGGTATGGGGCTAAGAGCTGAGAGGAGGTCGGTGTGAATGTGACTACATCGTACTGGGGGCTGTGGGCCTCGAGGACCGTCAGCTCGTTTTGAACGTAGGAGTTCCAAGGGAACGGAACAACCACTACCTTGACATCGGGATGCGAGGCCTCGAACTCCTCGGCAGCAAGCTGGACGACAGGCTCTATATCGCTGTAGGTGACTATCACAAGCCGCTGGTTCGCTGAGGGCGCCATGTGGAGGACCAGCCATCCGACCACCGCAATCACTATCACCAAAATTACAGCTATGGCCAGCAGGGCGCTCCTCCTCACATCAGCTCGCCCTCATAACATGCTTCCCCTGGCGCGCTTAACGGCTTATTGAATTTTCAATACACAGCTGCAATGCCTTGTAAAGTTATTGAGTGCCGTGCTTTACTTAGAGCCAAGATAATATGCTAATTATCCCACTGGCCATCTCTTGCTGTGCTTACTTTGCTTTAGGACTTTTCCTGCCCAGAGATATACGGGCGTCTAAAGTGAGGCAGGGCCTCATAGGTGCACCACGGCTGGCATCAGTATAGGTATGATAAGGGTTAGAACTACTCCTTGAACCATGCCCTCAAGGCCAACCTCGGGGCCACCATACCTAGTTATGACGCCCAGCGTGGTGTCCATTGACGTTGCCCCGCCCATAACCACAGAACCCTCGCCCACGTACCTCTTAAGGAGCGGGAAGAGCGCCAGGGTTATGTCCTCGCGCAGCTGGTTGCCCACGAAGCCTATCACCCCCATGGCTGGGCTGAAGAGCGAGAGGAAGGGGCCGGTGAACGAGTACCACCCGGAGCCAAGGGCCGCGGCCACCGCGAGCCTCACGGGCAGGTCGAGGGGTAGCGCTATTATGAGCCCTGCCACGACGTCGCCCACTACTGCAAATGCCGTGAAGGCGAGCCCCCTGCTCAGGATCCTCCTGCCCGCGGCCGCCAGCCTTCTCCACGAGAGGCCGACGTATATCCCGGCGGTGCCGACTACTATGTAGAGGAATACGTAGGCGTAGGGCAGCACGAGCTCAGGCCTCGGCCTCAGCAGGGCCCCAACAGCTATGCCTACCGCGAACGCTGTCACTGTCCTAACTGCTGCCCTTAGCTCCTCCCTCAGACCTCCTCACCTCCACCTCGGCCAGGTAGGAGCCCAACAGGCCGGGGAGCACAGCTATTGCAATAGAGGCGGCTATCACAGTGGACACCAGCCCGCCCAGTGAGAGCACCTCGGAGCCCACGACGAGCCCCATCGAGAGCACAAGCGCTATTATGGAAATCGTTGAAGTGACGTCAACGGCCTTTACATTATTAACGCGCCTGGTGGAGAGGACCACGCCAATGAGAACCCCTGCCGCCAGCGATATGTAAAGTGTCTCCTCCATTGAAAGCACGCTGGGCACCTGCGGCCTTAGGCTCCTTAAGGGGTAGTTAAGCCTTCCGCAACTGTTTCGGTTTTCACATAGTTTTTAAGGTTCAATATATCATCGTGTCTATCGGTGGGATCCCCTGTGAGGGGTGAAGGGCCTGACGGCTCCCCCGAGGCTACTCAGGGCGTGGGGCCCCAGGTAACCCTGAGCGCCCCTAAGCCCGATGAAACCCCGAGCGGGGCGCGGGAAATAAGGGTGAGACTCTGACCGTAAAACAGTGTGAACTCATGTAGGAGCTGAACCCCTATGAGGTCCTGGCAGGCTAGCGTGGGCCTCTAAATATGAAGGGACTAGGCCAGATCATGCGTAGCCGAGTCTCCTGTAGAGCTGCACAGCCTCGTGCAGGTGCTTCCTGCCTATCCTCATGTGCTCGCCCATCTCGACAAGTATTTCCATCCCAGCTATGAGGCTTTCCAGCGCTGCGTGCGACGTGTATATTCTCCTTATCTCGTCCTCCCCGGCCCTGTAAATCAACATCGCAGGGGGCTTTGAGGCGTCATAGACAGCTATCTCCGCCGGCCTGTTGGGCTCTATTAGGGCCTCGTCAAGCCCCGCCGTCCTCCTGAGCCGCTGGCTTATCGAGAGGACGTCGCCCAGGCCGTCCATGACATAGCCTCCTCCGCCCGTGAGCACCAAAAGCCCCCTGTCGCCGTCCTGCACCTGCCCCCCTGGACAGCCCTCGCCCCCTATTGTGACCAGGCCCCTCAGTATGGGCTGTAGTGAGAACTCCTCGCTGCAGCTGGGCCTGGCGACCCCGTAAAAGCCCCCTATCCTGCGGGCCAGGCTGAGCGACAGGGAGGGCGAGAGGCCCTCGACGAGGGCCGTCGTGACCCCCATCATGTGAAGCTCGTAGACCCCTGGCAGTGACGCAGTGAAGAGCTCCTCGTCCTTCAGCCTCCTGTAGAACTCCATCCTTGCAGTCAGCTTAGGGCGCATGTACCTGAGCGGGTAGGCCGCCACGTCGGCCACGGCCGTCAGGCCGGGCACGACGACCCTGCCCTCCCCACCTATGAGGAGGGTGGCGTCCTGTATCTCCTCCGGGGCCGGCTGAGGCCCCACGTCCCTTATTATGCCGTCCTCTATGTAGACGTAGGAGTCCTTTATCAGCTCCTTGCCCGTGTAGATAGCCGCCGCGTTTATCAACACAGACAGGGTCATGTTGCATCAATAACAGACTGTAGGCTTGGAGTAATTACGTCTGTCGCAGGGGCACTGCTGAGGAGGCGCTACACGTGAAGTTAAAATCGCCGGGCTGCAGGCTAAATGACGGGACGTAAGGGGCCAGAGGGAGGTTGAGCGCAGAGCAGCCGATGACGTACATAGTTGACCTGGACTCCATAATAGATGGCAGCCTCAGGAAGCTCGTGGAGGGCGGCAGGATAGCAGGCAAGGTCCTGGTGCCAGCCGGGGCCCTGGACTACTTCTACTCCGAGGCTAAGGCGGGCAGGAGCGTGGGCTTCACAGGCCTGCAGGAGCTCGGGAGACTCATGAGTGTTACCAGCCCGCAGGTCAGCTTTGAGGTACTTCAAGACATTAAGTTGGAGAACTACGACAAGCTGAAGTTGGCCATAAGGGACTTCGCCGCTAGGAGAGGGGTAGCCCTCGTAACAAGCGACCCCATCCAGGCCCAGGCCGCTGAGTTCGCCGGGGTCAAGGTGCTTTACACGGGCGCCCCGAGGGAGGGCAAGCTTAGGTTTGAGGAGTACTTTAATGAAAAAACCATGAGCGTCCACCTGAAGGAGGGGGCCCCGCCCCTGGCTAAAGTTGGAAAGCCCGGCAGCTGGCTCTTCGTCAAGCTCTCAGACAGGCCGCTCGAGAGGGCGGAGCTGGAGGAGATGTCGAGGGAGATAATTGAGAGGGCCCTGACGAGGAGCGACAGCTTCGTTGAGATAGACAGGGTTGGCTCCACAATAGTGCAGCTCAGCGACTACAGGATCATAATAACGAGGCCGCCGCTGAGCGACGGGTGGGAGATAACCGCTGTAAGGCCTATAGCCAGGCTGCGCCTTGAAGACTACAGCCTGCCAAGTAAGCTCATGGACAGGCTTCTCTCAAGGGCTGAGGGGATACTCATAGCTGGCTCCCCTGGCGCCGGCAAGACTACCTTTGCCCAGGCCCTTGCGGAGTTCTACGCGTTGAAGGGCAAGGTAGTTAAAACCATAGAGAGCCCCAGGGACATGAGGCTGCCCCCGACCATAACCCAGTACTCGAAGAACTACGCCGACCTCTCGGAGCTTCACGACATACTGCTGCTCTCAAGGCCTGACTACACGGTCTTTGACGAGATGAGGGATGATAATGACTTCAGGCTCTACACCGACCTGAGGCTTGCAGGCATAGGCATGATAGGCGTGGTGCACGCCACGGCGCCAATAGATGCAGTGCAGAGGCTGGCCACCAGGGTCGAGCTCGGCATGATACCGAGCATAGTTGACACAGTAATATTCATAGACAGCGGCCAGGTCAGCAAGGTCTATGAGATCAACATAACTGTGAAGCTGCCAACTGGCCTCAAGGAGGAGGAGCTGGCGAGGCCCGTGGTGGAGATCAGGGACTTCCTCAGCGGCGAGCTTGAGTATGAGCTCTACACCTTCGGCGAACAGGTCATGGTGATACCCGTGAGCCAGAGGAGGGCAGCGCTCACCGTTGAGGAGAAGGTGGCCAAGATAGTTCCCGGCGCTGAGGCCGAGGTTAAAGATGGGGCTCTTATAGTTAAGCTCCCGAGAAGGGCCAACATAACAGCCAAGAAGGTCAGGAGCCTCAAGAAGCTGGCCAAGGAGGAGAACCTGGACCTGAGGTTCGTGCCGCGCGAGGACTGACCCTTTACTAATACTCAAAAACCTCGCGGCGCTTGCACCCGCTGGGAAGCCTCTCATGACAGTTTCTGAGGCCGCGGAGCTCACGCGCAGGTTCTCAAGGGAGGCCCTGGTAAAGGGGATAGGGGAGGAGGGCGTCAGGAGGCTGAGGAGCTCAAGGGTTGCAGTGATAGGCTGCGGCGCCCTAGGCTCTACTGAGGCAGAGCTGCTGGCCAGGTCAGGCGTGGGGTTCATAAGGGTCGTTGACAGGGACGTGGTTGACTACACGAACCTGCACAGGACGCACATGGTTGGCGAGGCCGACGCCGAACAGGGGACCCCAAAGGCGACGGCCTGCAGGGACGGCGTCATTAACATAGACCGCTCAATCAAGGTTGAGGCCATTATAGATGACGTTGACTCCGACAACGTTGAGGACATTGTAAGGGACGTTGACATAATCCTTGATGGCACGGATAACATGGAGACCAGGTTCCTTATAAATGAGGCCGCTGTTAAGCACGACAAGCCGTGGGTCTACGCGGGCGTCAACTCGTGGTATGGGACAGTTATGTTCATAGAGCCTGGGAGGGGGGCTTGCCTGAGGTGTCTCATGCCTGAGGGCTTTGAGGGGCGGCAGGCCTCATGCGACGTCATACCTGCCATCGGTACAGTGACGACTATGGTAGGCTCTATCGCGGCTAACCTCGCCGTAAGGTACCTCGCGGGCGACAGGCCTGAGCCAGGGGTGCTTTACTCCATAGATGCCAGGGAGGGCTCTATTGAGAAGATCAGGGTTGAGAGAAACCCCCAGTGCCCGGTCTGCGTCATGGGACGCTACGACATGCTTGCCAGGAGGCCTGCGCTGGGGCTCCTGACCAGGGTCTGTGGGAGCGAGGCGTTTAAGCTGAGGCTCACAGCTGACGCCCCATCGCCTGAGGAGCTCTCATCGAGGCTCGCGAGCAGGTTTAGCTGGCTCATCTCAAGGCCTAACTACGTTAAGGTCATAACTAAGGAAGGCGTAACTGTTACGGTCCTGGGAAGGAGGGTGGTAGTTATAGAGGGCGCGGCAAACGAGGATGAAGCGAGGAAGGCCTACAACGAGGTCGCCGAGGCGGCTGGCATGCCGGTCCTCGTTGACGCAGCTCCCAGGCCATAGAAGCATTAGCCCCAAGCCCCAAACACACCTCTGTAAGAGATCATCACCTTGTATGATACAATTAAAAGGCGGCCAGGTCATAGCTGTTAATGGTGCGGGCGGACGACCTGGAGGTTAACGTGCCGTTTGTCCCCAGGTGCTCACTCTCATCAGTTTATGGTCGCTCGTCGCGCCTAGGGACCCCCACCTTGCCCACAGGGCCCTTGGGACTCCTGCGGGCTCATGGGCGGCTGTCGGGCCCAACGGCACGGGGCCCCCATCTACGGGGATCGTGGCCCTCATGCGGCTTGGGGCATGGCCCCCATTGCCGCCAAGGGCCCTTAAAAGGAGGTTATAACAGGCTACCGCATCCCTGTGCCAGGTCTCGCCTCCCTTTGAGCAGGTGCCGTGCCTGTCCCTGCCATAGACTATCTTAGCGCCGTGTATAGGGCACTTCCTTGAGGTGTTCTTAGGATTAACGTAAATCACTGGAACCCCGTACTCCCTCGCCTTCTCCTCAATGGCCCTCTGTACTCCTTTGAAGGCCACTTGGAATATCCTGTGCCTTAGCTGATGGTCCTTAAAGAGGAGCGGCGGGGCCTCGTCCTGATCTCAGATAAGGAGATAGCGGAGGCCACGAAGGACCTATGGTCGATGGGGCTCATCGCTGAGCCCACCTCAGCCTCAGCCTACGCTGCGCTTAGGCTCCTCAGGGAGGCCGGCGTCGACGTAAACGACTTCATAGCTGTGCTCACGGGGAGCGGCCTGAAGTTCTACGACATAGTGGCTAGGCTCCGCACTTAGCCTTCAGCTCCTCCACACATGCCCTGACGCAGCTTTCGAAGTCAGCCCCGCCCACTGACCTCTCTGCGCAAGAGTCCCTGCAGACCTCCACTATGTGACCCCTTGTAAAATCGTCGCAGGCGCCCTCCACCCGGCAGCGCCATCGTGTATTATTAGGCTAGTATGTTAATAAAAGTTTGTATACAGTATTACAAGGATATTTCCAGATAAACACCAGGAGAAACCTATTTTAAGCTTCTAGCAATCTATAAAATAAATGGCGAAAGGGTGAGAAAAATGGAGAGGGGGTACAGGCAGGCTAACAGGCAGAGCCAGAGGCTAGAGGCTCTAGCGGACGCCTACATAACTGTCCAGAGGGTTAGGGTCGGCGGGTGACTCGCTCTTTAACTTGCAATTATATTCACTAAGACTTCTGCACTACATTGTCTGTAGTAGGTCTTCTTTCTAACTTTCCTTAAACTGTTTAGTAGCTGAGCGCGCTCTAAAACGTTGACCCTAAGCGCCTTCAGGCGGCAACAAGTGCACGATGCGTGGCTGTAAGCAAATAAAGCGGAAGGCCTACGCAAAAGCTGAAGTGGCTTAGAGCGATTAGTCCGCTAGCTTCCCAAGCCTCTGAAGGGACTCCTCGACGTCCTTCATGCCAAGCCTCTCAAGCGTTGACCTCCTTATGAAGCCCGTCCTAGTGTCCCATCCAAAGGCCTCATAGGCCTCGTCGACAAGCCCTTCAGGGTTCTCAACCTTGAGCCCCTTGGCGGGCCCCGTGAGTATTGGAGTTATCATCCTCTTCGGCAGCCTGTCGTGCTCCTTCGTGAAGCCCTCCCTCAGGTTAAACGCCCTCTTCAGGTTCCACGTCCTCTCGCCCGCCAGCAGCACGTCCTGGGGCGTAGTCTCTATGCCTGTGAGCGCCGTGTATATCTTAGCTATTCTCCTCGGGCTCATGACCCCGCTCTCAGGCCCTGCTGAGTAGAATATGCAGAGGCCGACGTTGTTAAAGGCCTCGCCGTAGCTCGCGAGGACCTTGTAAGCTAGCCCCTTCTTGACGCCCGTCTCTGAAAGCGCGTCCGGCAGAGGCCACGGGAGGCCGAAGTCCTTGAGGCCAGCGTCCACCTGCATCATGTCATATGAAGGGTATATTGGGTGCACGTGGCAGGCACCCCTAGGGGTTATGGCGTACTGTATGCCCAGCAGCTTTGACTCAACCCTTGGGTCGTGGGCCGGGAATTCAAGGCCCTTGACGTGGTTGACTAGCTCCTCAGCGCCCTTACCTATAGCCTTAGCGGCCCTGTAGCTGCCCTCTGCCAGTACGTTGCCAAACCCTCTCCTGTAAGCTATCATCTCAACTAGCTTCACGTGAGTCTCAGGGTCGTTCCACTTCAGCTCAATGCCGCCTGTTTCGTCCTTCGTTATAAGCCCCTTCTGGTAGGCCTCCACAGCCCACGCTATCGTGTGGCCAAGTGATATCGAGTCAAGGCCATAGTTGTTGGCCAGGTAGTTGATCCTTATTATGGCCTCCATGTTATCTATCATGTTCATGGGCCCATTCATGTCGGTGGTCTCGTACTCTGGGCCCTCGTTAGGGGGCGTGGCAAACGGGCCCGCGGCCACGTAGCTGTACCTGCTGCAACCTATGACGCACGAGTGGCAGGCCCTCCTCTTTATCATGTAGTTCCTCTCGAGCGCCTCGTGAGAGACCTTGTCGGCAGACTCAAAGTAGCCCGTCTCGAAGTTAGCCGTGGGGAGGGCGCCGGCTGCGTTAAGGCCCAGGAGACCTCCAATGGTGCCGTGTTGCCCCATAGCCCTCTGGCCTGGGTCGGCCTTTATCCCGGCCTGGGCCTCTAGGGCGGCTGCCATAAATTCCTCTGGGTTATAGACGTCTATCCCCTCACCGCCGGCCGCCACTATCGCCTTAAGTTTCTTTGACCCCATTACTGCGCCTCCGCCCGTCCTCCCAGCGGCCCTGTCGTAGTCATTCATTATAGCGGCATACCTGACTATGTTCTCCCCAGCGGGGCCTATGGCTACCACCGAGGCGTCATGCGCGCCGGTGTCCTCCCTCAGGGCGTCCGTGACCTCGTGAACAGTCATGCCCCAGTACCTCTTGGCGCTCCTTATCTCAGCCCTGCCGCCCTCCATGTAGAGGTAGACCGGCTCAGGCGACCTGCCCCTGATCACTATGAGGTCGAAGCCGCTGTACTTCATCCAGGCCCCGAACTTGCCCCCTGACCTGGTCTCCCCCCAGCCGCCAGTCATGGGTGCCTTGAAGGCCCAGTATATGTTGCCGCTCCCCGGCGCCAGGGTCCCCGTGAAGGGACCGGCCGTAGCTATCAAAATGTTATCAGGTGACAGCGGGTCAACGCCGGGCTGCAGCTCGTCCCAGAGGATCCTCGCGGCATAGCCGAGGCCTCCCATGTACATCTTGACATAGTCAAGCCTCAGCTCCTCGACGCTGGTCTTCCCTGCGGTAAGGTCAACCCTGAGAACCCTGCCCTTGTAACCGTACCACTTCAAACCGAGGTCCCAGTTATGTGGGTACCCTGCAGGTATAAGTCGCTATGCCAATTTTTGTAAGGACTGCTTAACCCTGGCCCCTCCTCGCAGTGAAGGGCGAGGCCTTCGGTTGTAAGCGCATTAACTCCTCCCCTGCACCTACAGCTGGGAGAGGCCTTGGAAGTCTACTTCGTGAAGGGCATGTCTAACTCCTACATAACAAGCGACGGGGTTCTCATAGACGCTGGCGTCAAGTTAAACGACGTCGTTAAGGTCGCGGAGCAACACGGAATAAAGATAAGGTACCTCTTCATAACGCACTACCACGTTGATCACATCAGGTACGCCGCTGACATCGCCAAGGCCCTTGGCTGCGCAGTAGTGGCGCCGGAGCTGGACTCCGACGTGGTGGAGGGCAGATCAAGGCCTCCAGGGGGCCTGGCAGGCCTCCTCCACTCCCTAATGCGTGTGAAGCCTGTTAAGGCTGACGTGAAGGTTAAGGATGGTGATGAGGTGGAGGGATACAGGGCCTTGGCAGCCCCTGGCCACACGCCTGGCAGCACGGCCTATGTGAAGGAAGGAGCTATGTTCAGCGGCGACGCCGTGCTCAGCTCAAATGGGAGGCCTGTGTTGCCTCCAAAAAGGTATAACTTTGACCAACATAGGGCTGAGGAGAGCTTCAGAAAGCTCCTAGACCTAAAGCCTAAGGTTATATACCCCGGTCATGGGACGCCTATAAAGTTCATGCCCTAAAGCTTAAAGAATAGCCATAGGCCATTTGGCCTAGGTCGCCCCGAATAGTGAAGCGCCGTTATAATGGTTTAGAGGATGGAACCGCTTTGATTAAAACCTGCGGCTCCTTCTGCCCCCGAAGCCTCCCCTAGCTCCGAAGCCTCCCCTGGGCCGGGACTCCTCAACCACCTTGTCGGAGAGATTGTTGGAGGTGTTCACGTTCTCTATTTGAACGTCGGACTCCCTCATAGTGCCCTCCCTGCCAAGGTTCAGCCTCATGTGGCCCTTGAAGGTACCCACGAAGCCGTTCCTTACGCTTATCACAGCGCCAGGCCTTACGGCCTCTATGTTCTTGTCCCATAGCGTCATGACTATGCTCCCAGTCTCGTCGCCTACCAGGGCGTCCGCAACCCTGTGAGTCATGCCATCCCTTCCGCTCACGCTCCTTGGCTCCTCAACCTTGACAACCTTCACTGTGAGGCTGTCAACGTTGATGCCAGGAGCCAGGTCCTTAACCTGCACTCCTTATTACCGCATAGCTGGTTCTTCAGGGGGTTTTAAACTAAGATGAAGGATTAGCGCGAGTACCTGTTCTTTATAAAGAGATATTCGATAACCTGCAAGTGGTGTGTCTACATCAAAGCCCCTGTCTCTCTTTTTAGCAATGGGCGACCCTTCTGACACTGAGGACTTCATAAGGTAGCTATTGCATATCACCACGTCTTCAGTGACGGGGTAGGTTGCCAATTAATCACGGCATGGACAAAAGCTTAAGATCTTATGCTAGGGGGCAAACCTTTCTTTATTTTATCTATACAACGTATCCCGGCGCGCAAAACTTTAATTTGCCCCCTTTGACGCCTCACATTGAGGGCCCGTAGTCTAGATTGGTTAGGACGCCGCCCTCACACGGCGGAGGTCGCCGGTTCAAGTCCGGCCGGGCCCACTACCTTGCCTATCAACTCTTTGCTAGCGACAATCCATGTCGTAGTGCTTAAGAGCATGTCTAGGCTAATAACGTCAGCTCCTAGCCCTTGGCTAGCCTGCAGAAGTAAATAAATAAGCCGGGGGAGCCTTAAGATGCGGGGATGAAGAGGGTCTCATTCAGGCTAACTGATGGCCGAAGCGCTCTTCACCGACCCTCATGCCATGTTCTCAAGCTCCCTGAACATGTAGGCTGAGCCCCCCAGGAGGAGGCCAGCTATTACATATGTGTAGCCGAAGCCTATCCTGTTCGCCAGGAAGCCTGAGGCCAGGGAGCCGGCGAAGAAAGCTGAGCCTGTCAAGGTGCTGTAGAGCCCAAGGCCCCTTCCCTCGCTCGAGCCCTTGAGGACCTCAAACACCATGATGTTTGACGCGGTGTAAAACGTCGCAAAGGCTATGCCCGCGGCCAGAGGATAGAGCGTCAGCCCCGTGCCCAGCAGGTAGGCCTGGGAGCCCGCCAGCCTCGTGGCTACCCCTATGCCTATGTAGGAGGCCCCCCTGGTCAGGAGCGCCCTGAAGCTGGCCCTCGCGTTGTTCCCTGAGCTCGAGATCAACCTGGGCGCCAGCTGGTAGCCCAGTGCCTGCGCCGCCATCCCAGCAGATATGACCACAAAGACCTCGGTGCTGCTGAGCCCTAGCGCTCTCAGCCCATATGGGTAAAGGGTGTTAAATATGCCGGACGACACGTAGAAGACTGTTATGGCAAGGAAGAGCGTGGGGATGTAAGCCGCTGGGCTCCTTCCCAGCTTTAGGAGCCTCAGGGGCTTGAAGGTGCTCCTGGTCGGTAGCCTAAGGAAAAACATCGGCACGACCCTGAGCCTCACCAGGAACCCCTCAATGACGTGGAGCAACGACTCCCTCTCAAACCGCACTGCTGACCTGGGTACTGCCCGGAGGGACCAAGCCACGGAGGCCGCCGTCACGGCTGCCATTATCTCATCCAGAGTTCTCGCGCGCAGGAACCCTGAGAGCGCGGCGGCACCTACGTCGCCTGCAAGGTAACCTACTGATGAGAGCATGTTGTACCTCGAGTACGCTGAGCTCCACCTCGGCTTCTCTATGGTGTCCATTATAAGGACGCTGACAGCCATACCAACGGCTGAAGAGAAGAGGGAGGCTGAGGCGTAGTACGCGGCCACCTGGGCCGTTGAGCTGGCGAAGGAGAGGGCCAGCAACGATAAGAAGGTGCCCAGGAGGCCAGCCAACAGAACTCGCTTCCTGTCATACCTGTCGAGCGCAAAGCCCCACAGTATTGAGGCCAGCATCGAGGCCGCAGTGCCAGCGGACATTGCATAGCTGACGCCAACAGCCCCTCCCCTGAGGTCATAGATCTCAAGCGTCACCAGGGTCGAGAGGGGACCCATTGCTATGTTGAACGGTATCAGCGACGCCATCCAGTCCTTGGAGTTCAAGTCCCTTCCCGTCACATATATGCTGGCCCTCTTTAAAGCGCTGGCGAGGTGTGACCTCAGGGGAGCTCTGTGGGCAGCGTAATTGATGACCTTAGGGACTACGTATCGGACCTAACAGCCCAAGTGGAGAGCGCCCTCGTCAACGCAAAGCTTGACGTTGAGACACTCAGGAGGTTCACGCTGAACGAGCTCTACATAGCACCCTACGACTACAGGGCGCTCTCGCTCTTCGTACCCAAGGCGTCAGCCGATGATGAGGTGGACTTCGTCAGCGGCCTCCTAGAAGGAGGGCCTAGGTGGACGCGCAACCTAAGGCACCTTGCGGAGGAGCTAAAGGTAACCTACAGGCCTGAGCTGGTGAGCCCCGAGGCCGTGGGCTACACTCACTTCCTCACCTGGCTTGGCATTAACGGCAACCTTGGCGACCTGGCGGTCTTTGTCGGAGTCAACTTCAGGTCGTTCTGCGTCAACACATCTAGGCTCGCGAACCTGGCGGAGGACCTCGGAGTCAGGTCGGCGAGCTTCCTAAGGTGCAAGGGCGTCAACGATGAGAGGGAGAGGCTGATCGATGCCATAGCTGAGAGATATGCGAACGATCTAAGCATGTATAGGCACGTCGCGAGACAGGCTCAGTACTACGAGCTAGCCTTCTGGAGGCATGTCGCAGGGCTGCGCTGACAACAGATCCAACCATCAGTATAGTTAATACCAGGCTATTAAAAGCATTTATTAAAAAGAGCATCTTATTTAGTCTAACATCTTTTAAACTCAGGGAGCTAGAGCACGCAGAGGGATCAAAAATGCCCTGCAAGACCAAGAGTGCTAAGAAGCAGAAGGAGCAGGGCCAGAGCTGAGGCACGTTTGCCCTTTATCAATCATAGCATTGCATTATTTTCATATGCTCTAGGATGGGGGATAAGACCATATAATATCGTCGTCATTTTATTAGACGTGAACCTTAAGACGCGCGGAGCTGTGCTATACGTAAAAACTGCCTTGGGCATCTCTCTGTAGGACCACCATGGATCTCAGCGAAATAATGACAAGGTTGGCTGAGGTGGCCAAGTCCGTCCCCGTGCACTACAGGGACGGCCTCCTGGGCTCTATGACCACGCAGCCGCACCCTATAGCTAAGGTTGCCTTTGACATGTTTCAGAACCTTAATGCTAATGATCTGGACCTCTACGAGCCTATCAGGGAGCTCGAGCAGGAGGCCATAGAGGAGCTGGGCAGCTACGTGGGCTGCAGTGGCTGCAGGGGCTACATAACCAGCGGCGGCAGCGAGTCAAACTTAGCGGCCCTCTACCTCGCAAGGGAGCACGGCCTTGAGAGCGTCTACTACACGGCCGCCGCACACCACTCCGTAGCGAAGGCCGCCAGGCTACTGAGGATGAAGGCGATAAGCGTCGGCATGAAATCATACAAAATGGACGTCGACTCCCTTCGCTCCCTTTGTAGGGTGAACGGCCCAGGGGTCGTAGTGGTAACTGTCGGCACTACGTCGATGGGCCTCATAGACCCGGTTGAGGAGGTCTCTGAGGCCGCGGAGGAGTGCGGCTCCATCGTACACGTAGATGCCGCCCTTGGAGGTCTCGTGGCCCCGTTCATATACCCGGGGAGAAGGTTTGGCTTTGAGAACAGCTCGGTAATGAGTGTCACCCTTGACCCCCACAAGCTGGGCCTGGCACCTCTCCCTGCCGGAGGGCTCATAGTCAGGGATGAGGGCTGGCTGAGGCCCCTTTACTTTGAGGCCAACTACTACCCTGCTGGGGTCCAGCTGGGCCTCCTTGGCACCAGGAGCGCGGGACCCATAGCTGCCACGTGGGCCATAACCAAGTACATGGGCAGGGAGGGCTACGCGGCGCAGGCGAGGGAGCTCATGAACAGGACCCAGCGCCTAGTTAAGGGCGTTAAGGGGCTCGGCCTTAAGATGCCCGCTGAGCCCGAGGTACCCGTAGTCTGCATCGAGAGGGATGACGATGTGAGCCTCCTCAGGGCCCTCAAGTCAAGGGGGCTCTACGCCTACAGGTGCGGCCTCGTCAGCGGGCTAAGGGTTGTAGTCATGCCGCACGTAACCGATAAGCTGATAGATAAGTTCATAAGGGCCCTCGGAGAGCTTACGCGCTCTAGCTAGGCCCTTGCACCTTCCGTGGCTGTTTCAATTTTTCATATAGGTATAGAGTGTCATTGCAACCAACGCCTACAGGAGGTATGTGACCGAGTACTCAAGGTGTGAGGTCCCCGGGGTAACCCTGAGCGCCCCCAGGCCCGATGAGACCCCGAGCGGGGCGCGGGGGAACAGGGGTGAGGTGATGACTGTAAAACAGTGAACCCGTGTAGGAGCTGAACCCCTCTCCAGGCCTGGCAGTCACATGGGCATTGATATTAGGCCCCTGTCTATCAGCGCGTCTATCTTCTGCCTGACGGTGCCGATTATCTCCCTGGCCCTCTCCAGCTCCTCCCTGTAAGGTGTCGTCCTCCTGGCGACCCCCTCCTCAACAGCTTTAACTGCTATGGCAGCTGCAACCCTCGGGTAGACCTCCCACTCCTCCATGGTCGGAAGTATCCTGCTTTCGCTTATGCCCCCGTTCTCCTCGGCAAATCTCGCGAGCTCATAGGCTGCCGCCACGGCCATCGTGTCAGTTATGGTCTTCGCCCTCACGTCAAGGACCCCCCTGAAGACGGCTGGGAACACGAGGCTGTTGTTGACCTGGTTTGGGAAGTCGCTCCTGCCGGTAGCTACTATCCTCGCCCCCGCCTTCTTCGCCTCCGAAGGCCATATCTCGGGCACTGGGTTGGCGAGGGCGAACACTATGGCGTCCTTGTTCATCCTTGACACCCACTCGGGCCTTATGGTGCCGGGCCCTGGGGCCGAGGCGGCAACGACGACGTCGGCCCCCTCGAAGGCCTTTGAGACGGGGGCATCTGATGGGAGGCCCCCTCCACCGGTCTCAATGGCCATCCGGTACTGATAGGGGTCTGTGAACATCAGCTTGTCTATGTCCTTCATCTCAGGGTGAAGAATGCCGTATTTATCAACCACGACTATATGTGAGGTCTTCACGCCCACCGCCTTTAGCAGCCTGTAGAAGGCCGTGTTGGCAGCCCCAGCGCCAAATATTACTATCCTCACGTCCTGAAGCCTCTTGCCTACGACCTTGAGGGCGTTCGTGAGGCCCGCCAGCTCTACGGTGGCGGTCCCCTGCTGGTCGTCGTGCCACACGGGTATGCTGAGCTTTGACCTGGCCTCGTCAAGTATGGTGAAGCACTTGGGCTTCTCTATGTCCTCGAGGTTTATGCCGCCGAAGGAGGGCTCTATGAGCTGGAGAAGCTCAACGAACTTAGCGACATCGCTGGCCCTGTGCACAATTGGCACGGCGTCAACGCCTCCCAGGTACTTGAAGAGAAGCGCCTTCCCCTCCATCACAGGGTAGGCGGCCTCGGGGCCCACCTTGCCGAGACCGAGGACTCTGGTGCCGTCGCTGACCACGGCGATGGTGTTCCACCTTGACGTGAGCTCGAAGGAGAGGTCAGGGTCCTTGCTTATGAGCTTGCTGACTGCGGCAACCCCGGGCGAGTACCAAACGGCGAAGTCCTTCATGCCCCTGACCGGCACCTTGGGCAGCACCTCTATCTTGCCGCTGTAGAACCTGTGCATGTTAACGCTGATGGTATACCATTGGTCTGAGGCCGGCTCTCCCTCTGACACTTCAGCCACTCTCCTCACGAAAAACGTGTACTGGCAAGTTTTTCTGCTTTTCCATTACATGTTATTTTATAACTTAAAAACAAATAAAAATGTTATTAGAGCTCCTGCTTAAGCCATGCTGTTGGCTGAGCGAGAGAATATCACTGTAGTTGTTGGACTGAGGTAGCCTTTGAGGAGGCCTCCGCTGAGCTGCGGCTGATACTTTGGTATGACCCAGTACTTCATGAGTGGCAAGTATATCAGCCCTGAGACAGTAAATGAGAGCAGCCAGGAGCCGTCGAATAGCAGCGCGTGGTACGGTAGAGGCGCATAGATCAACAGCGCCACAACTACGAACGTTATTACGGCAGCAGGGTTTATGCCGTGCCAGTACCTGAACATGCCGTCGCTCCTGAACACGTCTGCCAGGTCGAACTTGAACCTCCTTATGATAGCATAGTCAAATATTATGACGCCCTCTATGCTGCCCAGCAGGCCCCCGTAGGTCAGGAGCCAGTTCTGGATGTAGCTGTAGGCGTTGCCGTAGTAGCTCCAGGCCCCTATACCTATGCCTATGGCTATAAGGGCCAGGGAGCCCTTGAACCAGCTCATGTACTTCGGGAAGGTGTTAGCTATGTCATACGCTGGGCCGACTGCGTTGGCGAAGGCGTTCACCAGGAAAGTAGCCAGTATTATAGATAGCAGCACGAAGTAGGCCAGCGGCCTGGCCATGTGGAGCGAGGCGAGCACCACGGGGTCCCATATGGCCTCGCCATAGAGCTTATATGCGGCTGAGGTGGTCATAACCGAGAGCGCTGCCACCACAAGCATGAGGAAGGGCATCGCCGCCTGCCCGTAGGCATGGGACCTCTGCGACCTCGCAAACCTGGTATAGTCAGGCATCGTTAAGGCCATTGTGGCCCAGAAGGCTATGTTGGCGTTGAGGAATACTAGGAGGCCGAGCCACGTGAAGTGGCCTGTGGAGGCCAGCGCCGAGAGGTTGACGGACCAGTTGGCGGCCGACATGAAGTAGACCCAGAGCGTAAAGAAGGCCGCCATCACTATGGGCCCCCCTACCCTTGCGAGCCACCTGAGCGCTGGCTGGGACTTCACTATGGGTGACAGGTAGAACGCTAAGATCTGTGCGCCTATCACCGCCGCAAAGGTGGCCCAGAATATCGAGGGGAAGTCCTTCGCGAGCACGAAGGGGTAGTCCGAGAAGTGGGCCACAGTGTAGGCTATTGACGAGGCCTTGCCTGTCGAGATGGCGTAGATGGCGGTTGCGGCCTCAGTAATGATGTAGCTCTCTATGCCCCACCAGCCGGCCCCTATGACGGCCCTGACCCAGCTCGGGAAGATCGCACCGTAGGTGCCCCACCTGGTCCTCGTCAGCTGGGGCTCAGCTATGCCGTACCTGGCTCCTCCGTGGGACTGTATTAGCATTGGAACTAGCACTATGGCGTTCCCTGCGAAGACCGTAAGTATAGACTGCAGCGGCGTCAGGCCATAGATGAGGCCTATGCTCGCAAGCGTCCACGAGGGCACTATGAAGGCCATGGAGACCCATATCAGGAAGTAAGTTATAGCGCCCCAGTTCCTGCCCGATATGGGCACGGGGTGTACGTCAGGGTTCCAGAGGGAGCCCTCGTGAGGGAACCCCCTGGTCAGCTCAACCTGACCCCTGCCCGGGTCGTACCTAGTTATTGAGATGGTGTCAAACTCAGGAGTGTCTGACCCTCCAGCTGACGGGCCACTCAGTTCCCTAGCCAAAATGCCTTCTCTCGCCTGTTACTTAGGTTATTTATAAGCGTTTCTGTAGTGAGGGCGGGGGTGCCTTAAGGCAATCTGTATCGTGGACGGGACTACCGCCTAAGCCATGATCGCACCTCTTGAACAAGTTACCTATGTCATGCAAAGCAGCGTCGCACACCCAAGGCCTACGCCAGCTCTCAGCAGGCTGTGACTCTAAGCCTACGATACCTTAAGGCGTTGAGGTTCTGATCCGTTACAAGGCACCCACGTAAATTTATAGAAAGTCTAAACCTCTAGATCAAGTTCGTCTATCTAATGCAGTGCACCTAACTTTGAATAGCCCTATGCAGAGCTCAATAGATCGACCAGTAAGCCCTACGGTCGAATGCATGGAACCTAGCAGCTCTATTAGTAATTTACTAAATATTTTGAATCTAAAAATAACACATAACCTGGGGGCCTCCGGCTAGAGCAGTCGCCAGGCGCCTCTAGGTGAGCTTCTTGGATGGTGTTACCTGCGCTCTCTCGAGGCCGGGCCCAGGGACTGCAGGTAACACGCTGAGGGCAGCGGGGGCCTGGGTCAGGGCCCTGACAGCTAGCTGGCGCGGGGCCCTGCTCACTTCCAGGCAGCAACAGCGTATTACCAGGTGGCCTGTAGCCCTCCGCGCCAGGCCAGGTACCTTAAGCCGCCGTGTGCTACTGCGGCCTCCATCAGGTTGCTTAACTTTTCACTAACATTTTTGATTTGGAGTTAACGCGCACTTAACTCGCCCCCAGCCTTGGGCTGCCTATCGTTTAACTGGAGTTAAGTTCAGGTCCTTGACCTCCAGGTTAACCCATGTGGCCCGGCCCGCCGGGGCCGGCGCAAGGTCAGCAGTCGGCTCACAGCCCCTGATGGGGATCCCATGGTAGCCCAGCCGGGCTGCGGCCGGAGCCCCCTGCAGGGCAGCCTGCTAAGGACGCTTGCCATCCTAACGGCATGTGCAGCCTCAAGTGTAGCCATCTATAGACCTGTAGGTTTACTGGCCGGTTAACTAACCTATTGACAAGCCCGCGTATCAAACAGAAGGCCGCAGAAGGCCCCGCGTGGGGCCTAAGCTCTTTAGCCTAAAGACCCTTACAGCCCGCAAGTGCCTAGGCAGCCGACAAGCCCTTACAGCTTAACCCTTTTCATCTTCCGCGCGAGCCGCTGCCTAGGGTGCAGGCGTGAAGTTTGGAAGCTCCTCCGAGGTCCCAGCGCAGGACGTCTCCCAGCTGCTCCCTGGCACGAGGGGGGTCTACGTCCAGTGGCTCGTGAGCAGGGCTGACGGCTCGGAGAAGATTGCCCTGAGGAGGTTCCTGGTCAAGCCGCATGCCATCATGCCTTATCACAAGCACAAGTACGTGGAGGCTGTCTTCATGCTCAGGGGCAGGCTCAAGGTTAACATAAACGGCATTGAGAGGGTGCTTGGCCCTGGGGACTTCTTCTACACGGGGCCCTATGAGCCCCACAGCATAGAGAACCCCTCTGACGAGGAGGCAGAGTTCATCTGTGCCATCAGCTATGAGGACGACATGTCCCTTCAGCCGGTGGAGCGGGGGCCTTAATGGCGCCACTTCTTTCAAAAAGTTAATAAGAAAACCTATTTTTAGTTTCATAAATAGGAGTTAACGAGTTATTTAAAAGCGTTAGCGGCGCTATGCCTTTAATTATAACCGTAAAAAGCCTAGCTTCTATAGAGAAGCCTGCGGTGTGGAGCGGTGCACACCTCTAGGCGTTCTGTAAGTGGTACAGTAATAGCTATAATCGTGATTGTAGTAGTTGTAGTGGCTGCGGTAGGAGGCTACGCCGCCTACCTGGCCACCAGGCATCACCCTGTGACAACTACGACGACTACAACTACGACGACGACTACTGTAACGACTCCCGTAACTACGACAACTACCACGCCGGTAACGTCAGTTACGTTCTACACCTGGTGGTCAACTGAGGGCAAGATAGCGCTGAACCACTTCATACCTGTGTTCGAGCAGTACAACCCGCCGTACACGGTCTCCCTTGAAATAATACCCGGTGCCGGCGGCACCAACGCGAAGTTCACAATAGTTGGCATGATGGAGGCTGGAAAGCCTCCGGCCGCCTTCCAGGTGCACTTCGGCCCTGAGATGGCGTCCTACGCGCTGATAACCTCACCTAAGGACTTCGTCAACTTCACCCCAATAGCAGTTAAGATGGGCCTGTGGACCGGGGCCGTCACCGAGGCCCTCCTCAGCGGCACATTCAATGGCAGCATGCTCTCAATGCCAGTGAACGTGCACAGAGGGGACCTGCTATACATCAACATAAAGCTGCTCAGGGAGTATAACCTGCCCCTGCCCACAAACCTCAGCACCCTGATATACGACACCGTGCAGCTGGCGCAGCACGGAGTGACGCCCTGGATGGTTCCAGGGGCTGATGGCGGCTGGGACCAGCTCAACCTGTGGGAGGACATATTCCTGTCCCTCGCAGTTCAGAAGTATGGCCTAGCCGGCGGCGCTAGGCTCTACAATGAGTTCGCCTATGGCACTATAGACCTTGCTAACACCTCAATACAGCAGCTCATCAACGAGACTGACGAACTCTTCGTCAACTTCACCTCATATGATTACCCAGGCTGGCAGAGCCTGACCTGGACCCAGGGGCTGAGCGACCTGATAGAGGGCAATGTGGCCTTCCAGGCGAACGGGGACTGGCTCACTAACTACGCCTACGACTTCTACAACGTAACAACGTACCCAGCAGTTGAGCCCTACATAAGCTGGCCCAACGTGACCGTCGTCGTTGAGCCGTTCCCAGGGACCAACGGCACCTATGCCCTAGTGATAGACTCCGTTGGCGTACCGCAGCCCTACCCGACCACCGAGGCAGGCATAAAGCTGGCTGAGTTCTGGGCCTCCTACCTTGGGCAGGAGACCTGGACTAAGTGGAAGGCCACAACCTACTGGAAGAACGCCACGGACTACTTCAACACCCCAGAGCAGTGGTGGAGTCACGAGCAGCTGGTGAGCACGCCTGCCGACCAGTTCGTGTACCAGCTCTCCGACGGAGGCCTCTTCGATGACGTCTTCGGCTCCTGGATAGCGCAGCTGCTGGCACTGCAGGAGACGGGCTCCGCCTACATACCTGCATACAACGCACAGCTCGCCTCACTAGTTCACAGCGAGTGCAATGACTGGGTTGCCGCCGGCAAGATAGGCCTCGGCTACCTGGGCATAGCAGGGCAGCCGTTCGCCGGCTACGTGCCGCCGTGGGTCATAGTGCCAGGGTACTACTTCAACTCAAGCTACGTCTGCCCGACCTACACTCTCCCATGATTTAAATAAATAAGTGACTTTTCTAATCTTTTTCTTGTTTTTTAAACCTTTCAGCTAGCCAAAGGTGTGTTTATAACCCCCTATAGCTCATCTCGCTTAAGTAGAGGCGAGAGGGCTTCTATGAAGAAGGGCCATGGCGAGGAAGCTAAAGCCAAAACTAAGGAGGGGAAGGGTATCGGCAAGAGTTACATTCAGCTGGGCCTTATGGTGTTGCCTACCCTCTTCTTCAGCGCGTTCCTTATCTACATAGTTGCTTGGAACCTGTGGCTCTCAACGCTTAACTGGTCGCTGCTTCACAGCAAGCCCTCCTTCGTTGGTTTTGGAACGTACGCAGCCGTCTTTAAGGGCCTCTTCTTTAAGGTCTCCATTTACCATTCAATGATATTCTCCATTGGCCTGGTGGCCATAGGCGACGCCGTCGGCCTCCTGCTGGCTGGCCTTCTGTACTACCTTCCTAACACCCAGCGCGCCGTCTACCTCTCAATCTTCCTCTACCCGATTGCCATTTCTATGGCGACCAACGGCCTCATATGGGACTGGCTCTTTAACCCAGAGCTCGGCTTCGGCTGGCTCACGTCGCACATAGGCCTACCCCGCCTGAACCCGCTGGCAACGGCCACCTCCACGACGCTTTCTATGTTCCTTGTGGAGTTTTGGGCCTACACAGGCCTCGCCGTGCTGTTCTACCTCGCCTCCTTCATGAGCGTTGACAAGTCCATAGTTGAGGCGGCAAGGATAGACGGCGCTGGTGGCTCTAAGATACTCTTCAGGATACTTGTGCCAAACTCCATGAACGGCTTCATCGTTGCGACCGCGCTACTCTTCCTCTTCTCCTTCAGGATGTTCAGCCTGCCATTTGTAATAGGTGGAGGACCTACGAACCTGGACCTCATGACGCTGGTTGAGTACGTCTATTACCAGTTCTACACGGAGTTCTTCAGCGAGTCAGCGGCCGCCTCGACAATTATCACTGCAATAGCGGCGGCCGTCATTATACCATATGCTGTTTATGGCATCAGGAAGTGGGTAATGAGGGGGTGATGTAAATGGCCTCATACAGGACTAGGCTCGCTAAGTATGTGATCCTCCAGCTGGTTGGCGCGATTGCGATAATATTCTGGCTCACACCCCTTTACGCCATGTTAATTGACGGCTTCAAGACAAACTTTGAGGCTACTGTAACGTCAGTGTTCCAGCCGCCTGTAAGGCCTACGCTATCTGCGTACATAGCTGTCTGGAACAGCATGAAGTTGCCTCTGATTAACAGCCTGATAGTAACGGTCCCGGTCACGCTGCTCTCGGGGGTACTTGGAACTATGGGGGCCTACTTCTTCTACGTGCTCGGGGAGAAGCACCCAATAGTAGGCAACACCGGCTTCTCAGTGATATCCCTGGCCACGTTCCTCCCCGTGGAGTCAGTGTTCCTGCCGCTCTACCGGTTCGAATACGCCTCGCACATGGTGAACACCTACTGGGGGCTGATGTTTGCTTACCTGCTCTTCTACATCCCCACCGCGGCGCTCCTCATGTCAATATTCATGCCAGTGGTGCCCAGGTACCTGATAGAGGCGGCAAGGATAGACGAGGCCGACCACTGGACCATTTTCTGGAAGGTCGTGTTCCCCCTTATAGTGCCTGGCTTCCTTTCAACGCTGATCTTCGTCTTCGTTATGTCGTGGAACAACTTCTTCCTGCCGCTCACCCTGACCACGACGCCATCTATGAGAATGGTGCCCGTGGAGGAGAGGTACTTCACTGGCGGCTATGGAACCCTTTACAACGAGACCTACGCCGCCGCCGTTCTAGCCTCAATAGTGCCCCTGGCAGTCTTCATAGTCCTCGGAAGGTACTTTATACGCGGGCTCGCCGCCCTGGGAGGCGGAGCTAAGGGGGTGTAACCATGGCGTCGGTGAGAACAGAGAACCTCAAGAAGATATTCAAAAAGAGCAAGTCAGAGGTCCACGCAGTTGACGGCATAACCCTCACAATACCGGACGGACAGGCCTTCGGGGTCCTCGGCCCCAGCGGCCACGGCAAGACAACATTCCTGAGGCTGGTGGCAGGCCTTGAGGTCCCAACTGACGGCAACATCTACTTTGACGATGACCTTGTGTCAGCCCCCGGGAGAATTGTAGTCGAGCCAGAGCACAGAGGCATAGCCATGGTGTTCCAGCTCTGGGCCCTCTACCCTAACATGACAGTTTACGACAACATAGCCTTCCCGCTCCGCAACGCCGGCGTGCCCAAGAGCGAGGTAGACAAGAGGGTCAGGGAGATAGCTGAGGAGCTCGGCCTCACCAGGGTGCTTGACCACTACCCTAGGGAGATAAGCGGGGGCCAGATGCAGAGGACAGCAATAGCGAGGGCCCTGGTAAAGAACCCAAGGGTGCTCCTGCTCGACGAGCCCTTCAGTAACCTGGACGCTGCCATGAGGGACGGGGCCAGGGCCCTGGTGAGGAGGATCCAGAGGGAGAGGAAGCTGACCACGATAATAGTGTCCCACGACCCGGCGGACATATTCTCAATAGCAGAGGTGGCAGGGGTCATAATTAACGGCAAGCTAGTGCAGGTGGCCCCGCCAACTGAGATATATGACAAGCCAGCCAATGAGACGGTGGCAAAGCTGGGAGGCGATATAAACGTTATAGATGTCAAGGTCTCTGATGGGATTATTTACATCTCAAACTCGGTCAAGCTGCCGTCGCCGATCCCCAAGCTGGAGGGTAAGTTCAGGCTCGGAATTAGGCCCGAGGACCTCATGTTGAGCGACTCGACAGACGCGCCTGGGATGACCCTAGTGGGCAGGTTTAAGGTGAAGGTTTCAAGCTACGTCGCTGGCATATTTAGGACCCTAGTCTCGCCAACCGACGATGACTCCATAGAGATACTTGTTAACACCAATGGTTACGTAGAGCCAGGGTCTGAGAAGAACCTGCTCGTGAGGCTCCCTAAGGTTAAGGTCTTCAGTGAGAAGGGCGAGAGCCTGACGTTGGCCAGATCCTGACCTCAATGTAAGCTTTAAGCCTCAAATGCCAGAAGCTTTTGTAGTGATGTAACGACGGTAAGCTGAGCGACAGGCGATGAAGAGCGTTCACCCTTACTGAAGCTTTGCACTATTGTGAGCCTTCTTTTATGTCATCGGTTTCCCTCGTTATCTTTTTAATCCCAAGTCCCCGCAGGTCCCCTGAACCCAGGAGGAGGATGAAGGGTGTCGAAGCCCGATTACGTGCTGTTTGAGGTCCCAGACGACCTAGCTGAGGACGTGTATAAGCTGGTTACGAAGGCCAGGGAATCTGGCAAGTTAAAGAAGGGCACAAATGAGACTACGAAGGCTGTGGAGCGCGGCGTTGCAAAGCTAGTTGTAATAGCCACTGACGTCGACCCGCCTGAGATAGTTGAGCACCTGCCGTTGCTCTGCGACAGCAAGAAGATACCGTTCGTCTACGTCCCAAGCAAGAAGAGGCTTGGGGAGGCCGCCAAGATAGACGTGGCGGCGGCCAGCATAGCAATTGTTGACCCAGGCGAGGGGGCGGAGGACCTCAAGAAGATAGTCGACAGGGTCAAGGACCTTAGGGCTAAGTCCGGCAAGTGAGGTAAGTAAGGCATGCCAAAGGGTGAGCCTGCAACCTTTACTCAGGTCGTAAGGATAGCCAACACCGACGTGCCCGGTGAGGACACGCTAATCTACGGCCTTTCAAGGATTAAGGGTATAGGCTACACCACGGCGCTTGCCATAGCAAGAAAGCTTGGCGTAGATCCTACCACGCACATAGGGTACCTGCCCCCCGACCTCCTGAAGAAGCTCGAGGATGCCATTAACGACCTGACGCGCCTTAGCCTGCCCCCGTGGCTTTATAACAGGAGAAAGGACTATGAGACGGGCCAGGACAAGCATCTAGTTGGCGCAGAGCTGATGTTTGCAGCGAGACACGACATAGACAGGGAGATAAGGATGAGCTCGTGGAAAGGCGTTAGGCACAAGCTGGGCTATAAGGTGAGGGGTCAGAAGACCCGCACAACCGGCAGGACTGGTATGACAGTAGGTGTCAAGAGAGCAGCTGCTCTCCCAGGCGCTGGAGGAGAGGGCGGCAAGGTGAGTGGCAGTGGGGGATCCCAGGAAAAGTAGGCGTAGGTGGATAAGCCCAGGACATCCATGGATTAAGGACAGGCTCCAGCATGAGCTGGAGCTGATAGGAAAGTACGGGCTGAGGAACAAGAAGGAGGTCTGGATAGCTGAGTCAGTAGTCAGGAACTTCAGGCTCAGGGCGAGATCGCTGCTGGCCTTGCCAGAGCAGGAGAGGTCCACAGCTGCTAAGAGCCTGCTCGACGCCCTCTACAGGCTTGGGCTCGTCGGCAAGGACGCCGTGCTAGACGACGTCCTGGGCCTCACGGCCGAGAACGTCCTCGAGAGGAGGCTCCAGACGCTGGTCTATAGGAAGGGTCTGGCGAAGACCCTGCACCAGGCAAGGCAGATGGTAGTGCACGGCCACATAGCCATTAATGGAAGGCGCGTCACCAGTCCAGGCTACCTGGTGCCTCGCGACGAGGAGGACAAGATAGAAATAGCCCCAGGGAGCCCGCTGAGGGCGGCCCAGGAGCAGCAGGTGGGTGGTCAGAGTGTCGCTCAGGGAGCTTAAGTGGGGCGTGGCCCACATCTACAGCAGCTTCAACAACACCATAATACACATAACAGATATGAGTGGCGCCGAGACGGCGGCAAGGGTATCAGGGGGCATGGTGGTTAAGGCTGACAGAGAAAAGCCCTCGCCCTACGCAGCTATGATAGGTGCTGCCAGGGCCGCCCAGACAGCGATGGACAGGGGAATATCTGCCATCCACATAAAGGTGAGGGCCCCTGGAGGCCATGGACCTAAGACGCCTGGGCCCGGCGCCCAGGCTGCAATAAGGGCCCTGGCCAGGGCCGGCTTCGTAGTAGGCAGAATAGAGGACGTGACCCCAGTACCCCACGACACCACAAGAAGGCCAGGCGGCAGGAGAGGAAGGAGGGTCTGAGGGGGCCTACCACCTTTGCTATTTTATTTTCTGCATTATTTAAAATACTTTAAGCTTTTCCTCTCGCGCTGAAGCCCTTTCGACACCCTTAATAACTGAGCGACCTTTCTAACTGCAGGGAGAATGCAATGGCTGAACAGAAGGTCGACATAGTGGAGCTCAGCGGCAGCAGAATTACTGTTACCATGGAGGGCTTCCCAGTGGCCTACGGCAACGCTCTAAGGCGCCTCGCGCTGTCGGATGTCCCCACAATGGCTGTCGACTTCGCGTACTTCTACGACAATGAGAGCAGCGTCTATGATGAAATCATAGCGCACAGGCTGGGCCTAGTGGTCCTCAAGTCTGATGAGGCCCTGAGGAAGTACGGCCAGCCCGAGGAGTGCGCTGGCGCCAGCGAGAGTGACTCCCACTGCTACGCCCAGGTCTACCTTGAGTACGAGGTACCTCCAAGCTCCTCCAGCGGCGTTTACGTTAAGGCCTCAGACCTTAAGATCTCAGACCCCGACGTGAAGCCAGTCTACCCAGACACCCCTATAGTTTACCTGGCCCCGGGCCAGAGGATACACTTAGCGGCCTACGCCAGGCTCGGGAGGGGCTACGAGCACGGCAAGTGGAGCCCAGCCGCAGTGTCGGTCCTCAGGTACTCAGTCTTCGTTGACTTCAACCCGTCAAAGATGACGAAGGAGTGCCTGGACTGCATCTCAGCCTACCCCGACCTCCTCAGGGCCGCTGAGGAGGGTAAGCCGGGAAGGCTTGAGCTCAGCTACAAGGAGAACACCAGCGCGCTGAGGTACTGCGAGTCCGAGGCCTGTAGGGGGGCGCTGAGCGTCACCTACGATCCCTCAAAGCTCTACCTGACCGTTGAGTCTACAGGCGCGCTGGAGCCAGCAAGAATTATATGGGAGGCCACCAGCTGCATAACCAGAAAGACAGATAAGCTGTTAAAGGAGCTCGATGAGGTGCAGGTTGCGGAGGCTGAGCAGAAGTGAGGAGGGTCGTAACAACAAACGAGGCGCTGCACGAGACTCTCAAGGCGCTCAGGTCGAAGGCCAGGGAGAGGCCGGTGTTGGACAGGGTCGCTGAGCTGCTCTCAAGGCCTGCTAGGAGGCGCCCCGAGGTCAACCTGAGCAAGATAAACAGGTACGCCTCTGACGGCGACATAGTGCTGGTGCCAGGCAAGGTGCTGGGGTCCGGGAGGCTGAACAAGAAGGTGACCGTTGCAGCTTTCACTTTCTCGGCCGGGGCAGCCGAGAAGATAGCTTCGGCCGGCGGAAGAATTTTAACCCTTAGAGACGCGGTCAGCGAGGTGCAGGACTACAGCAAAGTTAAGATAATAGTGTGAGGTGCGAGCGGCTTGCAGACTCAGGCTAACGTTGAGGAGCTGGTGATCGATGGCAGCGGCGCCATATTGGGCAGGCTGGCCTCCTACGTAGCTAAGCAGCTACTCAGCGGCAAGAGCGTTATAATTGTCAACGCTGACAAGGTCGCTGTAAGCGGTAACCCCACTAGGCTCGTGCAGTTCTACAGAAGCACGGTGCTCAGCGTCAAGTCACACCTGTCCGAGAAGTGGAGGCCCAAGAGGGCCAGGAACCCGCAGCTGCTGGTCAGGAAGGCCGTGAAGGGCATGCTGCCCAAGAACGACAAGGGGAGGGAGGCGCTCTCAAGGCTGAAGGTCTTCGTGGGCGTGCCAAAGTGGCTCTCAAATAAGGCTCCCCAGAAGCTGCCCGATATCATGACCGTGGAGAAACTAACAAAGTCTAAGTACGCCACACTCGCAGAGATAGCCAGGCAGCTAGGCTGGTCAGGGTGATATTCATGGCTGAGCAGGCTGGCCAGGGGAGCAAGACGGAGCAGGTAGGACAACAGGTGCTGATATCTATTGGCAAGAGGAAGACAGCCACAGCAAGGGCATATATAAGACCTGGGAAGGGGCGCGTGAGGGTTAACGGTATCCCCATAGAGATATGGCCTGTTGAAGTGGCCAGGCTCAAGATGAGCGAGCCTCTCATAATAGCCGGCGATGCGGTAAGAGGTCTTGTCGACATAGACGTCAGTGTGAAGGGAGGAGGCTTCATGGGTCAGGCCGAGGCCGTCAGGATGGCAGTTGCTAGGGGTCTTGTTGACTTCTTTGAGAAGTGCGTCGCAAGCAGGGACAGCTGCGACCAGAGCAAGGCGATTGCGCAGAAGTTGCGCAACCTCTACATGGAGTACGACAGAACTATGCTTGCTGGCGACCAGAGGCGCACGGAGCCCGAGAAGTACATGAGGTACAGCGCTAGGAGGAAGTGGCAGACCTCCTACAGGTGATAGTTTTGCTTCCACCTGTAAGGTGCATGACCTGTGGCGCCCCCCTTGGGCACCTCTGGGAGGAGTTCCGCAGGAGGGTAGAGGCTGGGGAGGACCCTGAGAAGGTCCTTGACAGCCTAGGAGTTTATAGGTACTGCTGCAGGAGGACCCTCTACACCAGCATCGTTTATATAGAGCAGGTCGCAAGCTACAGCACAGTAAGGCTGAACAGGCTCAGGGCTGAGGGTAGGGTGAGCGAGGAGTGAGTGAGGACAGGGAGGAGCCATCTGAGGAGAGGGTTGTCGAGGGCCAGCAGATAAGCGAGGCTGAGGAGCAGGGCCTGCTGGTCCCCTCGGAGCTCTACAAGAAGGCCGGCGTAGTATACGGCACGCAGATATGCACCAAGTACATGAGACAGTTCGTCTACAAGGTTCTCCCAGACGGCTTCTACCTACTTGACGTTAAGAAGATAGACGAGAGGATAAGGATAGCAGCGCGCTTCCTGGCCTCCTTTGACCCCGCTAAGATAGCTGTAGTTGTCACCAGGATCTACGGTCAGAAGCCTGTAACCACCATGTGCGAGAAGCTCGGCTGCAAGGCCGTCGTTGGGAGGATAGTGCCAGGGATCTTCACGAACCCAAAGCTTGACATATACGTAGAGCCAGAGGTCGTGGTTGTCACAGACACTAGGACCGACAGGCAGGCAGTCGTTGAGGCCTCGAAGATAGGGGTCCCCGTAGTGGCCCTCGCGGACACGGACAGCAGGATTGAGGACGTTGACCTAATAATACCTGCTAACAACAAGGGAAGGAGAAGCCTAGCACTTGTATATTACCTTCTGACAAGGGAGATCATGAGAAGCAGGGGGCTGCTACAGCCTGGTCAGGAGCCCCCGTTCACGTATGAGGACTTCATGGCCGGCAAGGTAATCGAGGGACAGTGATAAAAGCGTCGCTCGTCCTCTGTTCTATTTTATAGTTAAACTGTCCATGTCATTGTTGTATACCTTAAGGTCTAGCTTTAGCATAGGAGCTTGGGGCTCCTGCTCGCCTTTACAGCTCGCACTTGCTCCTGAGCACCGCCAGTATATCCCTTATGCTCTCTGTCTCCTGAACTATAGCTAGCAGCTTCCCTGCGCTGCGCTCCTCCTTGGCCATCTCGCTGGCCGTGCGCTCGACCAGGTCAAGTCTTATCATTACTAGGTCTATCAGCTCGCGCGGGGTCCTTGAGTGCAGGTCCTCCAAAGTGGGCACCCCCTTAAGACTGTTAGGTAAGGCTAACATAAAACGCTGCAATTGTTGAGCATTCCTCGTGTCACTAATTAATTTCGTGCTCAATGATATGCACTACTACAAAGCTTAGGAGCTTGCAATACACGAGACAAACAAAAGCTATTTAGATATTTTAAATAATGTTGTGAGGACGACGTTGTTTTTATCAATTTTATTTAACTTACTAACTTATTAATCACCAATTTAGCGATGCGCTTATTGAAGCCTTAAACAGAGGCGCTGTGTGTGAGGTGGAGGTCCCTAGGCGTGACCAGTGAACACCAACTAATGAGGGTAAGCGCCTAGGGGCGGACGGCAAAGCTTAAAAGGATAGGGGGTTTAACACTTTGCAGGGCCTTTAAATAGGGGGTGGGGGCTATGGAGAGCTTGACGCAGGAGAGGCTACCAGAGGACACACCAAGGGTCATTGGGCGCCACGTGTATGGAAACCTCAAGGGATGCCGCAACTACGATGCCCTGACAAACCCTGCCGTAATTGAGAGGGTGCTCCGCGAGGCCGGCAGGGTCGGCAGGATGACAATACTTGACGTCAAGAGCTGGAAGATAGGTGAAGGCGTAAGCGCCGTTGCGATAGTCCTTGAGAGTCACATAACAATACACACGTGGCCGGAGTACAGGTTTGCTACCGTAGACGTTTACGCCTGCGGGTCGCAGAGCAACCCTCTTAAGGCCTTCAACTACATAGCTAAGGTGCTGGAGCCTGAGGACGTCGTAATGGGCTCCGCCGACAGGAGCCTGGAATAGGTCCTTCTGCGGCCCGTTTCCCTTCCCTGAAGAGGTTTTTGAACTAAGATCGCCCGACAAGCCGTTTGCCCCTCGCCCTCACCTCAATCATCTGCTTATTCACTATCGAGCGCGGGACCCCCACCTCGCCCGCGCCTCATAGGCAATCAGTGTGGGTATCATGGGCAACCGTCAGGCCAGCGGCGGGGGCATCTACGGCCCTCATCCCCCTCGCCCTTGGGGCAGCGCCCCCATCAGGCGAGAGGTCATCCACTCAGCCTGTTGCGGACGTAATATTATATAGTGATTTCCTATTGATGTGAAAAAGGGTTCAGCCCGCCTCCTTTAGAAGGGCTGGGATCTCTGAGATCTTATCAACGAAGACTCCAACGAGCACCCTCTTTCCTAATGACTGTAAGCCTTCAACCATGATGGGCCCCATGCGGAACGCTATAACGACATCAACGTCTTTTAGCGCCTGCAACACGGCTAGGTGCCACCGCGCATGCTCAGGGTCAGTCTCATGCTCCTCATGTGCGCCGTGCCTTTTGTGCTCATGACGAGGGTGCTCAACGTTAACAGTGCGGCACTCCCTGTTGATTATGTTGCCGCTGCTATCGTCCACTTCTAGCACCAGGAAGAGCCCTGACCTAGGCCCATGAGGTGACATGCCTATGCAGTCATCAGTGGGTAAAGCCACCTTCATATTCTCACGTGTATCGAATAAGCGAATTAAATTTAAAAACCTTAGCTTATACTGAAGGGCGTCTGACCTCCTCCCCGCCCTGAAGAGCGAGGGCTCCCTTAGGGCGGCTCATAGGTTCGCGGTTTACCGCCTTCACCTTCATCACCTCAAGGCTGGCGGGCGCATATGCGCCCGCCCCGCTCGTCCAGCGGCAGGCCATGGGCTGGGCCTTCAGCCCTTTACCCCTACCCCTCGCCAGGGTTGCCCTCCTCCCCTCCCCCAGCTCCCAGGGGCTCGGGGATATGTGGGGCCCCTGTTGGGGCATCCCCTTGCGGGGACACTATTTGCTTCATGCAACTTTAAGTGCTCAGATGTTCTATGTTTTACCCCGCCCCTGGAAGGGGCGAGGCTTGCCTCCCACTTTTGTCAACGCTAAAGGCCTTGCAGGCCCCCATAGCAGAAGGGGGCTTTTTAGTGCGGTCTCACACGGGTTTGATGCTGAGCACTATTTTGATCACAACGCGACAGGGGACTAAGCGGGCACCCTGCGGTATAAAGGCTGTGTAAGCTCAACGGGACGCTGCCTAAGTTGTGCTAAGCCCTGGCCTTAGAAGCGCACACTACATAGCCGTGCTCTGCTTAGCCTTGTAGTATCTGCTTTATCTTATCAAGGCTCTCCTTCAGCTTGCCGTTCTCGGCCGTTAGCTGCTCCACCTGCCTCTTTAGGTCGTTTATTTGCCCCTCATACATTTCCTTGCACCTCTCCTCATTTATATATGGAGCTATATTCACACTGTCAAACACTAGCTTCTTCTCAGCCTCGTCGAAGTGAAGGGTAACAGTTATCCTAACAAGGTCAAGCTTGCTGAGCTTCCTCTTCTCAACTATCTCATGGTAGAGCTCCTTGTTGAGCTGGGCTATGTCCCTTATAATGACGTCCTTCGGAATGTACTTGCCCAGTGCTACGAGGGCCACCCTCCTAAGCTTGTCGGCGTACCTCGCGGCTATTATGACACCCGTCGATATCTGGTACTTGTTAGCGCCTAGCACGGAGCCCCCGGCTACTGTCACCTCGTACTCCTCGGCCCTCTCGAGGTCCCTGGACACGCTCTCGTCGTGAGAGGGCCCTTCGGCGCTCACATGACCCACCACTTTTTAAAATAAAGTTAAAGGCTCTTAAGCTTTTATGTGTTGAAGTTTTGCTCGCCAGCCTGACCGTCACAGAGCTCATATACCTTAACCTTTCTGCTGCCCTCCATTGTATAACGCGCGCAGACCGTGCCACTTAGCTCAAGGGACCTCAGGGCCGAGTAGACCCCCCTTAGGGTGTATTGCGACATCTCCTTCCATATGCTATAGGCTGTGAGACCTCCCCTCCTCGACAGCAGGCTTATTATCATGCTTCTGAGCATCGTTGTGCCCCCTACCTTTGTCTTCCTCTGTAGCGACCTCCTGAGGCTCCCAGTGATTAGTGCGATGCCGTTACCTTCGACGGCGGCATATGAGTACGCCGAGGCCGCCAGGAACTTCATGTAAATGCCCCTTTTGGCCAGCCTTACCTGCGACTTCACGACCTCCTCCGGCTCTATCTCAGCTAACCTGATAGACTTTGACAGGCCGAGCATTGATGGCGTGGGGCTCCCCTTCACTATTACAGCGACTACCTCAAGAGGGGGCGAGCCAACAAGCTCGTCTAGGCCTTCTGCGACTGAGATTGCTAAAAGCCCTGATGAGGAGGGCACGTAAACGGCCTCCGCCCTCGGCTGCGCCTCAGCGAGCTCAAAGGCTATAGTCTTAAGGCCCTCGACGCTAAGGGGGTTCTCGTAGTAGAGGTCTGGGGCGGCGTCAAACTCTATGGAGCCTCCTAAGGACGCTATTTCCACCACATCATATGGGTCGAGGCTCTGGGGGTCTGCCACAACCGAGATGGCAGAGCCCGCCAGTCTGGCGTAAAAGGCCATAGAGTAGGCGAAGTCGCTCTCGTACCTGACCCTGTAGATATCCCTGACTATGTTGCTCACGACAGCCGAGGAGGCCCTGTCAGCGTAGCTCCCAGTTGGGTTCCTGGTCTCCAGCTTGCTCATGACCTCGCCTATCTTCACAAGTGGGGTCAGGCCTTCGCCGTAGCTTACAACTCTCGCTGGCTTTACTGCCATCATATTGACGTAGCGCCACATGCTGGCGTAGCCGCTATTGACGTCGAGCCTAACTTCATGACACTTGAACATGAGCGGCGACCCGCACCGAGGGCAGCGCATCATGTTATGATCATCTGAAACAAATCCGCACCTGGGACAGCGGAGCTCGCACCTCATCAGGGCGCTACCTCCTGCTGCGACGTCGGCTAGCCCTTAATGCTTGTACATGCTGTAGACATTAATATATACATTCATGAATATAGTGTAGAAATTCTGGCCCACCATAAGTTTAATGTGTGAGATTATGTCAACTGACGGAATAGGGGGTAAGGCAATACTGATCCCCCCGCAGGTCTCCTACCTAATCGCCCAGGCCGAGAAGGACCCCACAGCCTTCTGGGAGTCTGTTGCAAAGGAGGAGACAAACCTAATCTACTGGAAGAGAACGTGGGACAAGGCGTTTGAGTGGGAGCCAGGGAAGCCCTACAGGTGGTTCGTAGGCGGCATAACGAACGCCCACTACAGCCACGTAGATTACCCCATCGAGAAGGGATTTGGCAACAAGGCCATTTACATCTACGAGAACGCGGAGCTCGGCGTAACCAGGACGTATACCTTCCTGCAGTTCGACGACATGGTCCGCCGCTACGCAGCTGCCATGAGGGCCCTCGGCGTGAGGAAGGGCGACAGGGTGCTCCTCTACATGCCCACCAGAGTTGAGGCCATAGCGGTGCTTCACGCCGCCGCCAGGATAGGGGCTATCGCTACATCCGTTTACGCTGGCTTCTCAGCAATGAGCCTCAGGGATCGCATAGAGCTCACCGGGGCCAAGGTCATCTTCACGCAGGACTTCAACGCAAGAAGAGGTAAGCTGATAGACCTCAAGGGGGTGGTTGATGAGGCCCTCAGGTCAATGGAAAGGACCACGGTTGAGAAGGTGGTGGTGCTTAAGTCTGAGTACACCGAGAAGGAGCCCCAGATGCAGGGCAACCGCGACATGCTCTTTGAGGAGTTCCTTGCAATGAGCAAGGAGGGATCGCCTGACGTTGAGTGGGTCGAGTCCAACGAGCCCCTGCTCATAACTCCCACCTCCGGCACTACCGCAAAGCCTAAGCCTGTTGTTCACAAGCACGGCCCCTTCCAGGTCCACGTGGTCACAATGGGCAGGTGGGTCTATGACCTCGGCCCTGAGGACACGTGGTTCATAACTAGCGACGTGGGCTGGCAGGCGGGCGTCAGCTACATGGTCTGGGGCGTTCCAGTATTTGGGGCTACAAGCATTGTTTACGACGGCACCCCTGACTACCCAAGGCCTGACATGTGGTGGGATGTCATAGAGCGCAACAGGGTCACGAAGCTATGGATATCGCCCACAGGCATAAGGCTGCTGAGCAAGTACGGCACGGAGTACGCAAGGAAGCACGATCTCTCGAGCCTGAAGGTGGTCTTCAGCGCAGGGGAGCCCCTGAACCCTGAGCCCCTGAGGTGGCTCATGAACGACGTCCTTGACGGGAGGGTGCCGGTGATAGACCACTACTGGCAGACCGAGACCGGAGGGCCAGTCGTTGGAAACCCCTACGGCATACAGATGATCCCAATAAAGCCAGGCAGCGCCGGCATACCTTTGCCTGGCATCCTAGGCATGGTAGTTAACGAGGAGACGGGACAGCCGGCGAAGCCGGGAGAGAAGGGGGTCTTCGTGGTAAGGAACCCATTCCCAGGGTACACCTCTGAGCTCTGGCAGGACTACCAGTGGTACCTCAGGTCCTACTGGGAGGCAAGGCCGCAGCTCAAGGGCATAATATACTCCGGCGACGCAGCCATGGTCGACGAGGACGGCTACATATGGTTCCTCGGGAGGGCTGACGACGTTATAAAGATATCAGCTCACAGGATAGGCACGTTTGAGCTTGAGAGCGCCCTGGTCTCACACCCGGCAGTCGCAGAGGCCGCAGTGATAGGCGTGCCAGACCCAGAGAGGGGGCAGGTGGCCGTTGGCTTTGTGGTGCTCAAGGAGGGCTACAGGCCCAGCGAGGAGCTGAAGAGGGAACTCATAGAGCACGTGAAGAAGACCTTCGGCCCCATAGCGGTCTTCAAGACAATAGAGATCGTTAAGGCCCTGCCCAAGACTAGGAGCGGGAAGATAATGAGAAGGGTCATCAGGGCGGTCTACCTTAATGAGCCGCTCGGAGACGTGTCAACACTTGAGGATGAGAGCGAGGTGGAGGAGATCAAGAGAGCCATAGAGCAGTTCAAGAACGCCATGAAGGAGAGCGGCAGCGCTTGACGCCTTTTTAGTTCACTAGGGTCGGCTTAAAGCCCCTCACTTTGCAAGGCTTAGCGGCAGCGGCTTTTTTGAGGGCTTAACTATCAGCGCGTCAAACACGAACGCAAGGCCTACGAAGAAGAACGAGACATGCGCGTTAAACGGCCATAGCAGCGCCGCAATGGCCTGAGACACGTAGGGGGTAAGGTTGTATCTTCTAGCCGAGGACCAGCCCATGATGACCGGCAGCATCATGGGTACATGTATTAAGACAAACATAGTTATAATGCCCAGCGTCACGGCGTGGATTATGACGAGAAGGCCCAACTTAATGGCTACGGACACCAGTAATGTGATCCCAACGGCTAGCAGCGCCGCGAATGCAAAGACGTGACCGTAAAGGAAGTAAAGCGTGCCGCCGCGAGCTGCGGGCGAGGGCGAGGCCTTGGCCTTAGCATAGTACCTCCTTAAGCTTCCGCCCCTGAAGGCGGGCACGGAGACTATCATCGAGGCCCCTAGGAGGGCCTCCACGAGCTTAGGCTCACCAAGTAGGGCCAGCGCTGCTGCAGCGCTTAGGAAAACAAAGGTAAGTCCTGTCAAGGCCTTTGATGATGTATCGCCAAAAGTTGAGGGGAACGTGTGGAGGGTCACCGCAAAGATTGCGCCAACAGCCTCTATAACTATGAAGATAAGCGCCATCTGAAACAGGTCACGCACTGACGCCCCTATAATTACCAGCCCGGCCAGCGCCTGCGTGTAGCCAAGCATGGCCACAGATAGCCTGACGTCCCACCTCCTCAGGGCGTAGACAGAGAGTGAGGCCAGGGAGGCGCCAAATATTATCAAGGAGGCCCCCAGAGGGGCTGTAGGACCCCCTAGCGACGCCGCGAGGCCAGCCGCCGCGACAGCGAAGGCCAGGGCTGAGGTCAGGTACTCCAGAGCCCTGGCAGTCCTAGAGCCCCCCTTTAACGACGAGGTAGCGTAAGCCACGGCCACGCCGGCTATGAAGGTCGGCAGGACGGCCTCGAACATTAGCTTCGCGTGGTAAAGAGCCAACCCGGCCGTAACCACATAGAGGGCCGCTATGAGCTCCGCTATTGAGAGGTAGGTCAGGGTCCTGGCGGTCAGCCTCGTGAACCTCGACGGCATAGCGCATCGCCCTATTAAAACTCCACCCAGTCGCCTGCCAGGACCTCCCTTGACTCGATGCCAAAGGAGCTAGACTCCCTCATCACAAGGCTGCCGCTGCAGTGTAGCGGCACCAGCACCTTAACTCCTAGCGACGCGAGGGCCTCAAGCTCTGATCTAACCCCCTCGGGCGGGCTCCACGCGAGGTGAAGGCCACCTATGACTGCAAAGGGTCTCACGCCAGTGTCGTTAAGCGCCTTTGCAACAATCTTCGAGGGCCCTGGGTGGGAGCAGCCGTGAACAGTCACTAGCCCCCTCCCTTTCAAGTTGATGGCAAGCGCCTGCTCATATGGAGGACCGTACTGCTGCGAGAGGAGGAACGCCCCTGGGAGCACCTCGCTCCCAGTTACGACCCTCTTGGCGCTAAGCCCCAGGTCCTCTATGGCCCTCTCGAGACGCCATGAGGCCCCGGCTGGTATAAGCACAGGGGCCCTGGTCCCAGACCTGGCCAGAGCTGCAAGGCCCCCTGTATGGTCAAAGTGCTCATGAGATATTATTGCGAGGTCAACCGTTGAGAGGTCAACTCCCATGGCTGATGCGTTAGACCCTAACGTGGTGTCAGAGGAGCCAGCGTCAAAGAGCAGGCGCCACCTCTCGCTTTCAATATAAAGTGAAAGGCCGTACTCGCCCCTTAAGCCTGCCCTAGGTTTCTCGTCAACCAGAACTCCGACCCTTAGCTTATTTATGGAGTCCATAACGTGTCCCGCTTTTATCTAATTGGTGCTGGCAACATATATCTATATCTGCTTATCACAATGGTGAGGTTCTCCATGTATCTGCTCCACAGCGTGCTTCACCACAGGCGTCAGTATATCAAGGGCTAGCCTCATGGCTGATGGGCTGCCTGGAACTACAACAACTAGGGACTGTCCAACGACAAAGGCCGAGACCCTGCTCAATATAGCCTCGTACCCCACCTCGTCAAGGCTCTTGAGCCTGAATATCTCGCCGAAGCCAGGCAATTCCTTTGAAGCGAGCTGCTTCACTACATCGTATGACAGGTCCTTGGGCGAGGGTCCAGTGCCTCCGCTAACTAAGACGACGTCGGCGCGTGACACAGCGTCAAGTACAGAGGACCTTATAGTGCTGGCATCGTTCGGAACTACGGTAGCGAACACGAGCTGGCGGCCCTCCTTCGCCAGCCTCTCCTTTACTAACGGCGTCACCTCGTCCCTCTTCTCCCCCCTGTAGACGTGATCGCTAGTCACAACGAGGCCGAAGCTGACCATTCGGATCCCCCTACGCCCCTCGCCTAGGTAAGCTTATAATAATTTAACCAACGCATTCTACGTGGGACAACGCCTTGATGGAGCTGGTGTCTCCCCCAGGAGTGAAGGCGCATGTAGGCGTTATAGGCGGCTCTGGGCTCTACGAGGCCGGCATCCTGAAGAACCCTGTTGAAGTAAAGGTGAACACCCCCTACGGCGAACCCAGCGACTACATAACAGTAGGGGAGGTAGAGGGCGTCAAGGTGGCCTTCCTGCCCAGGCACGGGAGGGGGCACAGGTACCCGCCCCACATGGTTAACTACAGGGCAAACATTTGGGCTCTCAAGGCCCTTGGTGTGAGGTGGGTCATAAGCGTCTCAGCAGTGGGCAGCCTGAGGGAAGAGATGAGACCTGGTGACATAGTTCTGCCTGAGCAGTTCATAGACATGACTAAGGGGAGGAGGTACACGTTCTTCGACGGCCCCGTAACGGTCCACGTGAGCATGGCGGACCCGTTCTGCAAGCACCTTGTTGACGAGCTCTATAGCAGCGCCGCCAGGCTTGGCTACAGGGCCCACAGGGGGGCCACATACGTCTGCATAGAGGGCCCCAGGTTCTCAACCAGGGCTGAGAGCAGGGTCTGGAGGGACATCTTCAAGGCCGACATAATAGGGATGACTCTGGTCCCTGAGGTTAACCTGGCGTGCGAGGCCGAGCTGTGCTACGCTACCCTGGCCACGGTCACTGACTATGACGTCTGGGCTGAGCACCCAGTGACGGCCGCCGAGGTCGCTAAGGTCA